>CAMAYE010000071.1 GCA_945862135.1 Bordetella parapertussis | reverse complement strand
TGCGCCGCGCCGGGGTGTTGAAATACAGCTCACGCACGTCGATGCGCGTTCCGCGCGGCAGTGTGGCCGGTTCCGGTGGTGTCAGTGTCGGGCCTTCGGAGGTGACGCGCCAGGCGTGGCGGTCGTCGCTGCGACGGCTGGTCAGTTCCATGAGTGATACCGATGCGATGCTCGCCAGCGCTTCACCACGAAAACCGAGGCTGCCGACATGTTCCAGATCGTCGAGTGAGGCGATTTTGCTGGTGGCGTGGCGAGCCAGTGCGAGTTTGAGGTCGTCGCGGGCGATGCCGCCACCGTCATCCGTGACCGAAACCAGCTTCACGCCGCCGGCGGCGAGTTCGACGCTGATCGCCTGTGCGCCGGCATCGAGGCTGTTTTCGAGCAATTCCTTCAGCGCGGATGCGGGGCGTTCAATGACTTCGCCCGCGGCGATCTGGTTGATCAGGAGTTCGGGCAGAACACGAATCGCGGACATGCGCAGATTATAAAGGGTGCAGAGCAGGGGGTACCGACAGGTTGCAAGCGGTCTGTGATCAGGCATAAACGGCAGCCATTTTCATCGTGTGGCAAAGGCCGGGAAATGTGTTTTTGCCTTATAATCAAAACCATAACGTAATGCATGACGCAAGTGTTTGTTGCGGGTTGTGTGTCGGTCTGCATCACGTCCGCTTGGTCTGATCTAACTCAATATCCAGCGCCCTATATCCTCCAATATCCAGTTCCAGTGCCAACCAAGAAATGAAGGGGAATTCATGCCTCAGATCATAGGTGTGCCAAAAGAAACGGCAGCCGGCGAAAAACGTGTTGCCACCGTTCCGGAAGTTGTTGAAAAGCTGATCAAGCTGGGCTTCAAGGTGATGGTTCAGTCGGGCGCCGGTGATGCCGCCAACTGCAGCGACGAGACCTATCGCGCAGCCGGTGCGGAAATCGCGGCGACCGCGGACCAGCTGTGGTCCGGTTCGGACATCGTTTTCAAAGTCAGTGTTCCGACAGCAGAGGAAGTCGGCCTGCTGCGTGAAGGCGGCACCCTGATTGGCTTCATCTGGCCGGCGCAGAACCCGGAGCTGATGCAACAGTTGGCAGCGAAAAAAGCCACCGTGCTGGCCATCGACTCGCTGCCGCGCACGCTGTCCCGCGCGCAGAAAATGGATGCCTTGACCTCGCAGGCCGGTGTTGCCGGATATCGCGCCGTCATCGAGGCGGCCAATGCCTTCGGTCGTTTTTTCAACGGCCAGATCACCGCTGCGGGCAAGGTGCCGCCGGCCAAGGTGTTTATCGCCGGTGCCGGTGTCGCCGGTCTTGCTGCAATCGGCACCGCAGTCGGCCTTGGTGCCATCGTGCGTGCCAATGACACGCGCGCTGAAGTCGCTGACCAGGTGGTGTCGCTGGGTGGTGAATTCGTCAAAGTCGATTACGAAGAAGAAGGTTCCGGCGGCGGCGGTTACGCCAAGGTGATGAGCGAGGGTTTTCAGAAAGCCCAGCGCGAGATGTACGCCAAGCAGGCGAAGGAAGTGGACATCATCATTACCACCGCGCTGATTCCCGGCAAGCCCGCGCCGCGGCTGATTACCGCCGAGATGGTGCAGAGCATGAAGCCGGGCAGCGTCATCGTCGATATGGCGGCGGAGCGCGGCGGCAACTGTGAACTGACCGAAGCCGGTAAGACGGTGGTGAAACACGGCGTGACCATTGTCGGTTACACCGACTTGAACTCGCGTCTGGCCAAGCAGTCGTCGACGCTCTACGCCACCAACCTGTTCCGTCTGACTGAAGAGCTGTGCAAGACCAAGGATGGTGTCATCAACGTCAATATGGAAGACGACGCGATCCGTGGCCTGACGGTGGTCAAGGAGGGCGGCATTACCTGGCCGCCACCCGCACCGAAACCGGCGGCTGCGCCACCGGCGGCGGCAGCCAAGCCGGCAGTCGCCCCGCCGAAGTCACACGGTCATGGCGGTGGCGGTGCGCCGGCATCGGGTAAAAGCACGGCGATCACTTTTCTCATCGGTGCGCTGCTGTTCTGGTTTGTCGGCGCTTTTGCGCCGGCGGCCTTCCTCGCGCACTTCACGGTGTTCGTGCTGGCCTGTTTTATCGGCTATATGGTGGTGTGGAACGTGACGCCAGCGCTGCATACGCCGCTGATGAGCGTGACCAACGCGATCAGCAGCATCATCGCCATCGGCGCGCTGGTGCAGGTGGCGCCGCCCATTACGGGAGCGGTTGACCGGCCGGAGACCTGGAGTCTCGGCCTCGCGGTGGTCAGCATCGCGCTGACCACGATCAACATGTTCGGCGGATTCGCAGTGACCCGCCGCATGCTTGAAATGTTCCGGAAATAAGGGAGACGACCATGTCATCAAGCCTCGCTACAGTCTCCTATATCGGAGCAACAATCCTGTTCATCCTCAGCCTCGGCGGTCTCTCGCATCCGGAGTCATCACGGCGCGGTAACCTTTACGGCATGCTCGGCATGACCATCGCCGTGCTGGCGACGGTGTTCGGGCCGCAGGTGACTTCCGGCGGTTATGCCTGGATCATCGGCGCGATGGTCGTTGGCGGATCGATCGGCCTTTACGCCGCGCGCACCGTCAAAATGACGCAGATGCCGGAGCTGGTCGCGCTGATGCACAGCCTGGTCGGTCTTGCCGCCGCGCTGGTCGGTTTTGCCAACTACATCGACCCGGCTGCCTCCAGCCACATGCAGGGCGTTGAAAAGACCATCCACGAGATCGAAATCTACGTCGGAATCCTGATCGGCGCGGTGACGTTTTCGGGTTCGATCATTGCGTTCGGCAAACTCTCGGGCAAGATCGGCGGCAGCCCGCTGCTGCTGCCTGGCCGCCATCTGCTGAACCTGATCGGCCTGCTGGTCATCATTTATTTCGGCCGCGAGTTCATCCATGCCGAATCGATTGAAGCGGGGATGAAGCCGTTGATCATCATGACGGTGATTTCGCTGCTCTTTGGTATTCACATGGTGATGGCGATCGGTGGCGCTGACATGCCGGTGGTGGTGTCGATGCTCAACAGCTACTCGGGCTGGGCAGCAGCGGCAACGGGTTTCATGCTGTCGAACGACTTGCTGATCGTCACCGGCGCGCTGGTTGGTTCCAGCGGCGCGATCCTGTCCTACATCATGTGCAAGGCGATGAACCGCAATTTCATCAGCGTGATCGCGGGCGGTTTTGGTACCGGCGGCGGTGCACCGGCCAAACCCAAGGGCGAAGGCGAGCAGCCGGCGGGCGAGGTGGTTTCAGTCAACGCTGCCGAGACTGCAGAACTGCTGCGCGATTCGAAAAACGTGATCATCGTCCCCGGTTACGGCATGGCAGTCGCGCAGGCCCAGCATACGGTGTACGAAATCACCAAGCTGTTGCGCGAGAAGGGTGTCAATGTGCGCTTCGGTATTCATCCTGTTGCGGGCCGCATGCCCGGACACATGAACGTGCTGCTGGCCGAGGCCAAGGTGCCTTACGACATCGTGCTCGAGATGGATGAGCTCAATGAGGACTTCCCCGACACCGACGTCGCGATGGTCATCGGCGCCAACGACATCGTCAATCCGGCGGCGCAGGATGATCCGACCAGCCCGATCGCCGGTATGCCGGTGCTGGAAGTATGGAAGGCGAAGACCTCGATCGTGATGAAGCGCAGCATGGCTTCCGGATATGCGGGTGTCGATAACCCGCTGTTTTATAAAGAAAATAACAGAATGCTGTTCGGCGATGCAAAAAAGATGCTGGACGAGGTTCTGGTGGTTCTGAAGACCTGATAGTCAAAGGCATGTTTGTAAAAAAGGCCGCAATCGCGGCCTTTTTTATTGCTTGGAGGACTCTTGTTTCAGGTATGCAGCTCTGTGCTGGATGAAATAACTGGAAAACGAGGTCCTTCCAAACTTGGAATCGATTTCAAGCCCGAGCCTGTGCTGATCAACACGACCTCTTCGTCGTTCCGGATCCAGTTTTTTGCGACAGCCTTGCGCAGGCCGACCAGCGTGGTGGCACTTTCCGGGCAGGGGAACAGACCTTCTTCGCGAGTCATTTCATCGACCGCTGCCAATGCTTCGCCGGAAGTCGCGGTGAGCGCGCCACCGCCATGTCGCCGAATGAGTTCGAGCACAGTGCTGCCGCCCGGCGGGTTGGGAGATTTCAGTCCGCCTGGCGGGATATCGATCTTGCCCCAAGGTGTGCACTCATCACGGCCTTCGTCCCACGCTTTGACCAGGGGTGCGCAGCCTTCATACTGGGTGACGTAGAGTCGTGGCATTCTGCCTTTGATCCAGCCGAGTTGCAGCAATTCTTCAAAAGCTTTGAAGATCGCGATGGCGCCGAGGCCACCGCCCATTGGATATACCACCACATCGGGCATGCGCCAGCCCAGTTGTTCGGCGATTTCCAAGCCCATGGTTTTTTTGCCTTCGAGCCGGTACGGTTCACGCAGCGTGCAGATGTTGAGCCAGCCGTTTTTGTCGCAGACTTCGGCGACCAGTCGTCCGCCGTCGTGCCAATTTTCAAGCAGGAAAGTCGGCTGCCCGCTGGCGCGACAGTGCTGGCGGCTGGCCGGCTGTGCGTCAGTTGGCAGGATGTTGACGCAAGTGATGCCAGCGCGTGCTGCATACAGGCTCCAGGAGCCGCCGGCATTGCCGGAGCTGTTGTGGGATACGGTTTTTACGCCGAGTTCCACGTAGCGTGATACGGCCACACTGGCGCCGCGATCCTTGAATGTGCCGCTGGGATTGCGGCCTTCATCCTTGACCATCAACTGCTTCATACCAAGCGCCTGTGCGAGTCGTGGCGTCTGTAGCAACGGCGTCCAGCCTTCGTTGAATGAAACCGCGTTAGCGGGGTTGGCAACTGGCAGCAGCGGCGCATAGCGCCACAGACTCGATGGGCCGTAGGCTATGGATTCGCGCGGAACTTCGCGGCGCAGACGATCAATGTCGTAGCGGGCGCGGAGTCTTTCTGACGGCGATGAGCTGTGCGGTATGCCGGGATCGAGCCATTTACCGGTGGCGTTTTCGATATGGGTGAGATAGCTCATGGATTCATTTGGTTTCAGTTGGCCTTGATCCCGGCGTTAGTGACGACTTCTTTCCAGCGCTTGACGTCGGATTCGATCAGCTTGCGAAATTCATCAGGGCCCAGCGGGGCGATATCCAACGCGAGGCTGGCAAAACGTTCCTTGACGTCAGGCTGTTCTAGCGCCCGCGCGATTTCCTGATGCAGCAGTTTCACGATGGCCGGCGGCGTGCCGCCCGAGGCCAGAACACCATACCAGTGCGCCACGACAAAATCGGGTACCCCGGATTCGATGAATGTTGGTACACCTGGCAGCAACGGATGGCGTGCTGCGGCAGACAGGGCAAGACCCTTGAGGCGTCCGGCCTTGAGGTGGGCGATGACCGGAGGCGAACCATTGAGAGCCAGCGGAATCTGGTTGGCGACAAGATCACTGATGGCAGGGCCACCGCCTTTGTATGGCACGTGATTGAGCACGAGGCCGGTTTTGATGCGCAGCAGTTCGTAACTCATGTGCGGAGAGCTGTTTTGGCCACTGGTGCCTAGCGCGAGTTTTTCGGTCTGAGCGCGCGGCATTGCAATCAGTTCCTTCAGTGAATTTGCCTTGAATGAAGGGTGTGCGACCAATACCTGGGGCGTGGTGGCGATGCGCATGACCGGTGCAAAATCCTTGACCGGGTCGTAAGGCGGTTTGGAGAAAATCACCGCATTGATGGCGTGCGGGACGTCGGAGAGGATCAGGGTATAGCCGTCGCCAGCAGCCTTGGCGACGATTTCGGTCCCGATCAGGCTGGCTGCGCCCGGTCGCGTGTCAATCACGAAGGTCTGCCCCAGCCTTTCGCTCAGTTTCTGGCCGATCATCCTGCCGGTGATATCGGAGCCGCCGCCGGGCGCGTAGGGTACGACCAGTCGCACAGGTCGATTGGGATAGGGTGTTTCCGCAGCGGAGAGTGGCAGCGCCGCGGACAGAACAAGCAGGCCAATCAAACAGGGGGGGGCACGCATGGCAGAAATTCCTTTCGCGTTATCGTTGTGTGAGCTTGCTGCGATCTGAATCAAGCAACTCCCATGCCCGAGCGGCACTGTTGCCCATTGCTATCCGCTATTAAGGCGAAATCAGCTTATCAGCAAGCCGTTACGGGTGATAGCCGCGTCGCGGACCACACTTCGGGCTTCCGGAATGTGGCGGGATTAAACTACCATGTCATCTGGCTGGCGCAAGCCGGCATCCACCTGCACAAGGAAGAAGCATGACTGCCGTGAACTGGGGCACACTCCGCGAAGAATTCCCGGGTTTGGCCAACTGGACGTACCTGGATACGGCGCGCAAGACGCTGCCGCCGCGTTGCCAGGAAGCGGCCATGCAGGACTACTGTCGTGATATCCGCGAGACGGCCGGTGCCGAAGCCTGGTCCGCAGAAAACGTTGCCGAAACCCGCGTTGCGATGGCGGCATTGCTCGGCGCAAAGCCGGCCGAGATTGCCTTCACCAAAAACACCACCGAAGGGCTCAACATTGCCGCGCATGCCTTCGACCTGCGAGCCGGTGACAACATCGTACTCACGGACATGGAGCATGTCGCCAACATCTGGGTGTGGCAGCACTGGGTCGCCAAGGGTGTCGAGATCCGCTTCGCGAAAAACCGTGAGGGTCGCTTGCCGGTGGAGGCTTTTCTTGAGCAGATGGATCAGCGCACCCGCGTGGTATCCACCGCTTACATCACTTACGGCAACGGCTATCGTGTGGACCTGCCGGCGCTCGGCAAAGCCTGTCACGAGCATGGCGCGAGACTGGTGGTCGATGGCGTTCAGGCGGCCGGCGTGCTGGCTGCGCCGCTGGCGGACCTGGGCGCCGATCTGGTGGCGATTGGCGGGCACAAGAATCTGTTCGGGCTGACCGGCACGGGCCTGCTCTATTGCCGTGAGGAATTGATTGATGAACTCAAGGCACCGTTTCTGAAAGCGCCGGTGGCGCCTGGATCAGCGAAAGCGAGCGCTCATCTGAAGAGCCAGTTCGATTATGTGCGTACGGCGCATCGTTTCGAAGGCGGCAATCCCAATTTTCTCGGCCTGCATGTCCTGCGTCGCAGCGCTGCTTTTATTGCCGGAATCGGGTTGCCGGCCATCGAGTCGCGGATCCGTGAACTGACGACCCAATGCATGGCCATGATCAAGGCGGCGGGATTGACCACGTTGACTCCGGAACCGTGGACGGAACGTGCGCAGATTGTCAGCGTGCCGGTACCCGATGCGGGTGCACTGATGGATCGTTTGCGGGAAAAGCACCGCGTCATCGTCAACGTCAAGGATGGGGCGTTGCGTATTTCAATGGGTTTTGCCAACAACGAGGATGATCTGGAGCGCGCCGTTGCGGCGATCCGGCAGGAATTGGCGGCTTGATATAGCCGGTTTATTTTTCCGCGATCACCGGTGTCGCAGGGGCTTTGCGGAACGCGATGTCGCCATACCAGGCGTGCGCATTGTCACCGGTGTTGTCGGTGTCGGTCATGATGCCGATTGCGGTGATCTGTCCCGGTTCTTCGCCGAAGGCGCGGCGGTAATCCTCAATGATGTTGCGCGTCACTTCCTGCCATTGGCCGAGCCGGTCACGTCCTGACTCCGCGACGATCATTTTGATGCGTGAAGTGTGCCTGTTGTCGATCACGGTTTCACGTGGCGCGCGGTTTTCCCAGATATACATCAGCGTGGCGTAGGGCATCTGCTGTCCGGTCAGCAGGCGCACATTATCGAAGAACATGCGGTCGCGCATGTCGAGTTTGTCGATGTCCCCGGCAAAACTCACCACCAGCCGCACCGGCGAGTCTTCGAGGTGTTTTTGCGTGTTGTCGGCTTTCTGGATCAGGTTTTCAACCTTCCAGTGCCAGTGCAGCTGCGGGTAGCTGTGCGGATCCAGCTTCAGCGGATGGATCAGTCCGGATGCCGATGATTCGGCGCGCGCGCGGACCACGGTACGGCCCTGTTCATTGACCAGACGGTAGGCCGTCGGCCGTTTGAAGCGCGACAGTATCCAGGGTTGCCAGCCCGGGGGCAGTGCTTCGCCTTCCGGGTGTCCAGAAAAACTGCGCACATGCGGCAGTGCGACCGAGTCGGCGGTCTCTTGCTCAGGCATTGCTGCGCATCCGGCGGTGAGCGCCAGCGCGAGCGCAGTGACCGTTCGCCGTACCCTGTTCATGTTACCCCTCCGGGAGTGCGCATCGTTGCGCAACTCTATGGGCCTATATTAAATCAATCACTCATCCGTAATGATTACGGATTGACAGCCATTTGGGCTGGCGCCAGCGGCGGATTTTTCGAGAAATAACGCTTGATGCCGGTGAAAATGGCGTCAGCCATCTTGTTTTGATACGCAGGGTCGCGCAGTTTGCGCTCCTCGTCGGGATTGCTGATGAATGCCGTTTCGATCAGGATCGACGGGATGTCCGGCGCTTTAAGCACCGCAAAACCCGCCTGTTCGACGTAGTTCTTGTGCAGGCGGTTGATGCCGCCCATGTCCTGCAGCACGGCCTTGCCCAGTTTCAGGCTGTCGTTGATCGATGCGGTCTGTGACAGGTCGAGCAGCGTCTGTTTGAGATAAGGGTCTTTGATGCCGAGGTTCACGCCGCCGATCAGGTCGGCATCGTTTTCCTGTTTGGCCAGCCAGCGCGCTGCGGCCGATGTGGCGCCGCGTTCCGACAGCGCGAAGACCGAAGAGCCGTTGGCGGATGGTTTGACAAAGGCATCGGCATGGATGGACACGAACAGATCTGCGCGAACCCGTCGCGCCTTTTCAACGCGCATGTGCAGAGGAATGAAAAAGTCACCGTCGCGGGTCAGTACCGCACGCATATTGTGTTCGTTGTCGATGCGTTCCTTCAGTTTCTGTGCAATCGACAGGGTTACATTTTTCTCCAGCGTGCCGCCGCGACCGCGCGCACCGGGATCCTCGCCGCCATGTCCGGCGTCAATGGCAATCGTGATCAGTCGTTCCGAAGCGGGACGTGCAGCGCGTGCCGCCGGTTTTGGAGCTGGCGGACCGTCACTTTTCGCGGCCACCTGCGGCGGTGCCGATTCAGGTGTCGCGATTTCCGGTGTTGGCGTCAAGACGGGATTGGGTCCGGGGGCTGGCGCTGGAACTGCGGCGGCCGGTGTATCGGCCTGCCCCGATTCGCGGTTTTTGAGGAATGCGAGCAGCGGATCGGGTGGGGTCAGCGGATAGACGTCGAGCACCAGTCGGTGGCCATAGCCGGCGATTGGCGCCAGCGAAAATGCCTCGGGTTTGACCTTGGCCTTCAGGTCAAACACCAGTCGCACGATGCCCGGCTTGAAGCGGCCTGCACGCACGCCTTTGATATAGGGGTCATCGGCGCTGATTTTGCCGGCGATTTCGGTCAGTGTTGCGCTAAGGGCGACATCCTCGAGGTCCAGCACCAGCCGGTCGGGATTCTCGAGGTTGAACAGTTTGTGGCGGATCGGCTGCTGTGATTCGATGGTGACACGGGTGTAGTCGGGCGCCGGCCAAACGCGAGTCGAACTCACCAGCGTGTCGGCGGCGAACGCGGTGATGCTGACGCAACATGTTGCTGCGAAACTGGTCAGCAGTTGCAGCAAGCAGCGGAAAAAGCGAAAGGTAAACGGCGGGGTTGCCGCAATGGGGATGACGGGTCTCAGTATGTCAGCTTGTCGAGACAACGCCTGCCAACCTCCGTGTTTGCCGTGATGGCGATTGAGCGCCCCTCACTGGCGACGTTCAGTTTAAAGTCCAGATCCGCGGGCGGCAGGTCAGGCACTTTTTCCGGCCACTCGATCAGGCATACGGACTGGGGATTGAAGTATTCCCGGAAGCCTGTATCCACCAGTTCCTGCGGATCAAGGAACCGATAAAAATCAAAGTGATACAAGTATAACCTAGAAAAATTATAAGGTTCAAGCAAGGTAAAAGTCGGGCTTTTGACGCGGCCTGCATAACCCAGACCGCGAAGGATGCCGCGGACCAGCGTGGTTTTGCCAGCCCCGAGGTCGCCACGCAGATGAACCGTCATGCCGGGATCGAGCAATGGCGCCAGGGCACGGCCCAGCGCCAGCGTCTCGTCTTCCGAAGCCAGAATGCGGTTAATCTTGGTCATTAAAGTTTAAAGCGAAAAGCGTTAGTCACAGAGGACACGGAGAGCACAGAGAAAAACCCGCGGCCGATCAACGCACAATGCCGATGCCTTGTGCAGGGTCGCTGCGGTTTTGATTTTCTATGTGATCTCTGTGACCCCCTCTGTGACACCTGTAGCAAGGTTTTGAATTTGATCTGGTAATGACTGACTACACCGCACTGCTCACCGACATCCGCCGCTGGGGCGCCGAACTGGGTTTCCAGCAGGTCGCGGTCGCCGACTGTGATCTGTCGCACGCCGAACCGCGTTTGGCCGAATGGCTGGCGCGGGGTTGGCATGGCGACATGGATTATATGGCACGGCATGGCGTCAAACGGTCCCGCCCTGCGGAACTGGTCCCGGGTACACTGCGCGTGATCAGCGTACGCATGAACTACACGCCGCCATCGGCGCGCGACAGCTGGTCGGTGATTCGCGACGGTGCGCAGGCCTTCATTTCCCGCTATGCCACGGGGCGTGATTATCACAAGGTGCTGCGTAACCGGTTGCAGCAGCTTGCCGAACGTATCCAGGCCGATGTGGGTGAAACCCGTTATCGCGTATTCACCGACAGCGCGCCGGTGATGGAGGTGGCACTGGCCGAAAAAGCGGGACTCGGCTGGCGCGGCAAACACACGCTGCTGCTGAACCGCGAAAGCGGGTCGGCATTTTTTCTGGGCGAGATTTATACCGATCTGCCGCTGCCCGTTGATCAAGCGCAATCCGGACACTGCGGCACCTGCAGACGCTGCATCGACATCTGTCCGACCCAGGCGATTGTTGCGCCGTACCAGCTCGATGCGCGGCGCTGCATTTCCTATCTGACGATCGAGCTGAAGGGCAGCATTCCGGAAGCGCTGCGGCCGCTGATCGGCAACCGTGTTTACGGCTGCGATGACTGCCAACTGGTGTGCCCGTGGAATCGTTATGCACAGCCCAGCGCCGAACCCGACTTTGTGGTGCGCAATGGTCTTGATGACGTATCGCTGGCGGAACTGTTTTCCTGGGATGCGGCGACATTCGCTACACGCCTGGCCGGCAGTGCCATCCATCGCATCGGTCACGAACGCTGGTTGCGCAATATTGCAGTCGGCCTGGGCAACGCGCCGACTTCACCGGAAGTCATTGCTGCGCTGCGCGCGCGCGCCGATGATGCGTCACCACTGGTGCGTGAACATGTAGCGTGGGCGTTGTCACGCCATCATGCGGAATGAGCGTTGTTCGTATCCCGCCCGGTGCTAAGATTTCGCCCGACATCGGCGGACCGCGCCGCAACCGGGAGCATTCGTGAAACTTTGGTACCAGAGCATGTCGCGCCAGAAGGCGTGGGGACATTACAACGTAGCGCTGCGGCGCATCCTCGACCGGGTCAAGGATCCGGATACTGAAATCGAGGTTCATGGCATCACCAAGCGCGGCGGTCTGGCTGATCAGTTCCATTACCTCGACTATCTGGAGTCGGGCGAAGTCATGGAAAACGTGCAGATCGCCACCCGGCGCGGCTTCGATGCTTTCCTGATCGGCAACATCGGCGACCCCGGCATTCATGCATGCCGCGAAATCACCAACATGCCGGTGCTCGGTTTGTGCGAGACCGCGCTGCATACCGCCTGCATGATGGGACAGAATTTTTCACTGGTGACCATCAATGAAAAATTCACGCCGCGCATCATCGACAACGTCCACCGCTACAAACTGGAGCGCAGGCTGTCGGCGGTGAACCGGATGAAAATTGACCGCATCAACGACCTCGATGAGGGGTTCACCAATGCGGCGGCACGCAAACGCATCTTCGACCAGTTCATGCAAGCGGCGAACGCCAATGTCGAGCAGGGCGCCGAAGTCATCATTGCCGCAGGCGGCGTGGTGATGGCGCTTCTGGCCGAATTCGGTGTGCATGAGGCGTCGAAAAACACGCCGATCCTCAATGGCATCGTATCGCTGGTGAAAATGGGCGAAGCTGCGGTAAAAATGAACCGCATCATGGGCGGCAAATTCCTCAGCAAGCGCCTCTACTACGCACCGCCGGGCACGGATCAGATCGACGAGATCCGCAAGTATTACGGCGATGTCTATCCGACGGTGCCGGGCAAGGCGGATCGCAAAACGGCTGCGGCAAAACCGGTGCGCAAGGCCGCAAAAAAGCGGTGAAAAAACGCGTGCGCTGAACAGCCGCAGAGTGCATGCAAAAACGCCGGCATATCGCCGGCGTTTTTTTGCATCTTCGAACCGGTTATTGCGCTGATGTGGTGACCGGCAGCCCAAGGCGGCGCTGCATGCGCACCGCGGTTTCGATGTTCTGGTAATAACCGGCAACCTGGCCGGTAGCCACAAAGCCGAGCGCTTCGTAGAAGCTGCGGGCGGCGAAGTTGTTGGAACGCATTTCGACATCAATCTGCGTGATCCCGGCGGTCAGCGCCGACTCCATGATCCATTCGATCATCGCCAGCCCGATGCCGCGGCGCTGGAATTGAGGCTGCACGGCGAACAGCGAGAGATGCGCCCGGGTATCGCCGAATTCGGTGATTGCAAACCCGGCAAGCCTGTTGTCCGCGTCAGCCGCCAGCACGCAGGTTTCACGGCTGCGCAGCGCTCGCGCAATACGTGTCGGGTGCCAGGTCCAGCCGCGCAGCCCGACTTCGATCAGGCAACGCGACATCACAGCGATCTGCTGGATATCGCTGCCGCGTGCAAGGCGTAATGTGCAGGGCGTTTGGGTCAAAGGCCGGCTCCTGCAGTGCAGTGTAGCGTAAGTGTCGGCGCTTGCGCGAACAGCCGACCATGATGCGGAGTCGGCCGTTAACCGGTCCCGGGTCAAGCCTGCTTCGGAATGAATTTCAGCGCCACGCCGTTGTTGCACCAGCGCTGGTTGGTCGGTGCCGGGCCGTCTTCGAAGACATGGCCGTGGTGGCCGCCGCAGCGTACGCAGTGGTATTCAACGCGCGGCGCGAACAGCAGGTAATCTTTTTTGGTGGCGAACACGCCGGGAATGGTCGTGAAAAAGCTCGGCCAGCCGGTGCCGGATTCGTATTTCATATCGGAAGTGAACAGCGGCAGGTCGCAGCCGGCACAGGCGAATACACCGGGGCGTTTTTCGGCATTGAGCGGACTGGTGCCGGCACGTTCGGTGCCTTCTTCACGCAACACGTTGTATTGCGCCTTGTCGAGGCGTTTGCGCCATTCGTCGTTGGACAGTTTCAGCGCCTCGGTCGGCGCCGGCGCCTTGAAGCTGGCTGAGAGCAGTGAACGCCAGTTGTTCTGCATGGCCTGGATCTCCTTCATCGAACCCGCCGGGGCAGCGGCAGCCGTCTTGTGGAATGTGCTGCCCAGCGCAGCCAGCGTCAGGCCCTGTAAAAATCCGCGTCTTTTCATGTGTTCTCCTTTGCAACCGTCAGACCGTAGCCGCCATGGAAAATTCCGCAGCACTGATGGTTGTTATTTGGTCGCGCTACTGTAGCAGCCCTTACACCTGATCTGAAGACACAGGCGCGATGCGGGATAATTCCATCTTTCCGAACAAACTCAAGAAAACCTTTCCGTGAGAACCATCCAGATTCACCAGTACGGCGGTCCCGAAGTCCTGCAACGCATTGATGCGCCGGTGCCCAAGGCCCTGCCGGGTAGCTTGTTGGTCCGTGTTCATCATGCCGGCATCAATTTCATGGATATCCACACCCGTCAGGGCAAGGATGCGAAGTCGCGCACCGACCCGGTAAGACTGCCGTGCACGCTGGGTATGGAGGGCGCTGGAGAAGTGGTTGCAGTGGGTGAAGGTGTAAGCACGCATCGCGTTGGCGATCGCGTGGCCTGGTGCATCGTCTGGGGCAGTTACGCCGAATATGCCGTGGTTCCCGCCTGGCAGGCCGTCAAGGTGCCGGACGCGGTACCGCTGGATCTTGCAGCGGCGTCGGTATTCCAGGGATTTACCGCGCATTACCTCGCCCATGATGTCGGGCAACTCGCGCCGGGCCGGACTTGCCTGGTGCATGCGGCCTCCGGCGGTATCGGCCAGGTGTTGATCCAACTGGCCAAACGCAGCGGCGCGCGCGTTATCGCGATGACCAGTTCCGCGGAAAAGGCCGCGGTCGCACGTGAACGCGGCGCCGACCTTGTGCTGCTCTACGATGAAGGTCGGTATGTCGATGCGGTGCGCGATGCGACCGGCGGCCAGGGCGTGGATGTGGTGTTCGATTCGATAGGCAAGACTTCGTTGCGCGACAGTTTCCGCGCGGCGCGTACCCGCGGCCTGATCATCAATTACGGCAATGTGTCGGGATCGTTGAAGGATCTCGATCCAATTGAATTGGGCGAAGCAGGTTCCTTGTTTCTGACGCGTCCGCGGCTGGCCGATCATTTGCGCAATGCCGAAGAAATCAAACGTCGTGCCGATGACATTTTTGATGCGCT
>CAMAYE010000070.1 GCA_945862135.1 Bordetella parapertussis | reverse complement strand
ATGGATGTTGCTAAATTTGCAAGGGCTTACCACAGCCGCTGCAACTGTGATGCCATCCGCAATGCGCCACTCTCAGAGGGAGAACACCTGTCATGCCTGTTCCCAGCGACCACGAACTGTCGACCATCTTGGTGCGCGCAGCACTATGTGCGTGCATGGTGGTATCCACGGCTTATGCCGCAGACCAGCCCTATCCGAACAAACCGATTCGACTGATTGTTCCGTTGGGGCCGGGCAGTTCCGCCGATATCATTTCGCGCATCGTCGGCGCAGAACTCACAAAATCGTTCGGTCAGCAGATCGTGGTGGATACACGGCCCGGAGCGGGCGGAACCATAGGTACGACGCAGGCTGCGCGCGCCGCCCCCGATGGCTACACGCTGCTGCTCGGGACCAACGGTACGCTGGCGATCAATATCGGTTTGTACAAAGATCTCAAATACGATCCGGTCAAGGATTTTCAGCCCATCGTCAATCTCGGTGCAGTCGTCAATGCGCTCAGTGTCCATCCATCCAACCCGGCGAAGGGCGTGATGGATCTCGTGGCACAGGCCAAGGCAAAGCCCGGGGTCCTCGGCTACAGCTCTGGCGGTTCGGGCACCTCGCACCATCTTTCGGGTGAGCTGCTGAAAATGATGACCGGTATCGACATTGTGCATGTTCCGTACCGTGGTGCTGCCGAGGCTGCGGGTTCGGTGATCTCCGGTGAAACGGCGATGACATTCCAGAACATCCCGGTGGTGCGCGGACACATCCAGCAGGGCCGCCTGAAAGGTCTGGGAACCACGGGACTCAAACGTTCGGAATTCCTGCCGGATCTGCCGTCTCTGGACGAGCAGGGATTGAAGGGATATCAGGTTGACGCGTGGTTCGGCCTTTTTGCGCCGGCCGGGACGCCGGCACAGATCGTGACCCGGCTGAATGCGGAGGTGTTGCGCACTCTGGCGAATCCCGCAGTCCGGGCTTCATTGCAAAAAGCCGGATTCCAGCAGGTCGAAGCGCTGCAGCCCGCGGCATTCGGCAAACTGCTGCAGGCGGAAATCGCCCGCTGGGTGCCGATTGTCAAAGCCGCAGGCGCGCAGGTGAACTGACGCGCCTGCGGATTGATTACCAGAAGCTCAGCGCAGCGCGCCGAAGACTTTTTTGACGATATCGCTGCTGGCGCCCACCGGATTCTGGCGGAATGCTTTTTCCTGTTCGGCGATCATCAGGTAGAGGCCGTCAAGCGCCTTGCGCGTAACATAGGTTTCGATCGTGGCGTCATCCTTTTTCACCAGGCCCAATGATGCGCCCTGTCCAGCGAGGCTGTTGTATTGCTGGGCAAGACCGACGCGTTCGGTGGACTTCTTGACGATGGGCAGGAAGCGCTGCGTCAGCTGATCCTGGGTTGTGCGGCGAAAATAATCGGTTGCGGCGGTATCACCGCCGGTGAGGATGGCTTTGGCATCCTGCACCGACATTTTTTTCACGGCGTCCACAAGCAATTGCCGGGCCTCGGGGGCGGCTGCTTCGGCTGCGCGGTTCATGGACAGCACCAGTTCGTCGGCCTGTTTTTTCATGCCCATCATGCGCAGGCCGCTTTCGATTTTCTGCAGGCTTGGCGGCAGTGGAATCTTGACCTTGGCGTTGCCTAAATAGCCGTTATCCTGCCCCAGCATTTTTACCGCCACAGCGGAACCATCGGTCAGCGCCTGTTTCAAACCGCTGACGGCATCGGCGTTGCTGATGTCGGCAATGCCGGCTGAAGCTGGAAGGGCCATGACAAACGACAGCAGAACTCCGAGAATACGCAACATCTTGAACTCCCTTGCAGGTAAGGTAGCGGCATGACAAAAGCCGGGAATCTGATTCTAGCCGCGGTTGTTGGCGCTGCGATAGCATTTGCGGCGTTCGCTTTGTGGAACGCCAGGCCCGCCGCACCGCAAGTGACTTTTGTATCCCTTCAGGGAGAGAAAATCACCACCGCCAGTCTGCGCGGCAAGGTGGTGCTGGTCAATTTCTGGGCAACCGATTGCGTAACCTGCATCAAGGAAATGCCGGATATCACTGCGACTTACAAAAAGTATCGCGCGCAAGGTTTCGAAACCATTGCAGTGGCCATGCGGCATGACCCGCCGAACTATGTTCTTAATTTTGTCGATAAGAACAAGCTGCCGTTCACGGTTGCGCTGGATCCCATGGGGGATCTGGCGAAGGCCTTCGGCGAGGTCAAACTGACGCCGACCACTTTCGTGATCGACAAGCAGGGCAAAGTGGTGACGCGCATTCTTGGTGAACCGGACTTCGCCAAGCTGCACGCGTTGCTCGAAGAGAAGCTGAAAGAAACCTAGCTGCAAAAGGCATTCAACAAACAGGATGGACAGGATTTGCAGGATTAACGGCGAAAATCGTGTTCCGGCTTTATCTTGTATTTCCCGTTCATCCTGTTAAATGTCTCGCCCTTAAACCACCCCCGCCTCATGTGCCTGCTGATCGGCGTGGTAAGACGAGCGTACCAGCGGTCCGCTGGCGGCATGATTGAAGCCCATGCGTTCGGCTTCAGCGGCATACATGTCAAATATCTTCGGTTCGACATAACGCAGTACCGGCAGGTGGTGTCCTGACGGTTGCAGGTACTGACCGATGGTCAGCATGTCGACGTCATGCGCGCGCAGATCACGCATGGTGTCGAGTATTTCATCGTCGGTTTCGCCCAGCCCGACCATCAGGCCCGACTTGGTCGGGACCTGCGGGAAACGGGCTTTGAAATCCTTCAGCAGCTTGAGTGAATGCGCATAATCCGATCCGGGCCGCGCCTGCTTGTACAGCCGCGGTACGGTTTCGAGGTTATGGTTCATCACGTCGGGTGGGCACGCCGAAAGGATGTCCAGCGCGATATCGAGGCGACCGCGGAAATCCGGCACCAGGATCTCGATTCGCGTTTGCGGCGACAGTTCGCGTACGGCACGGATGCAGTCCTTGAAATGCTGGGCGCCGCCGTCACGCAGGTCATCGCGGTCAACGCTGGTGATGACCACGTATTTGAGTTTCAGCGCGGCGATGGTTTCGGCGAGGTGGCGCGGTTCGTCCGCGTCCGGCGGCTTCGGCCGGCCGTGGCCTACGTCGCAGAAGGGGCAGCGCCGCGTGCAGAGGTCGCCGAGGATCATGAACGTCGCGGTTCCTTTGCCGAAGCATTCGCCGATATTCGGGCAGGTGGCTTCTTCGCAAACAGTGTGCAGCTTCTGCGAACGCAGGATGTCCTTGATTTCCTGGAAACGCGCGCTGTTGCCGAGGCGCACACGAATCCAGTCAGGTTTCTTCAACGGGGTTGAGGGAACGATCTTGATCGGGATCCGGGCGGTTTTCGCCTGGCCTTTCTGTTTTTCACCAGAGGTGGTCATTGCAGTTTTTCCAGTAGGCAGTGGATCAGCCGTTCGCCAATCTGCGCGCGGCTGTCGGTAATGTCGAGATCGGCGGTGCGGATGACTTTCAGTCCCGGATAGCCGCAGGGGTTGATGGCCTGGAACGGCGCAAGGTCGACATCGACGTTCAATGCGAGGCCGTGATAACAACAGCCGTTGCGTACGCGCAGTCCGAGCGCGGCGATTTTGGCGTCTCCGACATAAACCCCCGGAGCTTCAGGCCGGCCATGCGCCGTGATGTTGTATCCAGCGAGCACTTCGATGACGGCCTGTTCCATCAGCCGTACCAGCGGCCGCACCGACAGTCCGCGCCGGCGCAGATCGAGCAGCAGATAGGCAATCAGTTGACCCGGGCCGTGATAGGTGATTTGACCGCCGCGGTCGATGCGCTCCACGGGAATGCCGTTATCGAAGCGCGGCCAGTGTTCGGTTTTGGCGGCAATCCCCGCGGTGTAGACCGGCGGGTGTTCAAGCAGCCACAGTTCGTCGCGGGTGTTGTTGTCGCGGTCCAGTGTGAACTCGCGCATGCGTTCAAGCGTCGGGGCGTAGGGCACTGTCCCGAGGCGGTGAACAAGCGGCGGTTGCGGAATGACGGCAGCCGGCATGGCGGAGAGGTCTGACACGGTGCGGCCGGCAGGTAAGTGCCGGTAATGGTGGGATAATGGCATGTCATTATAGGACGTTCGGGAGAATGAAGTGCGCAGGTATGCAGTTGGAATATCCATATTGGCCATGATGCTGGGCGTGGTTTTTCATGCGACTGCTGCGGAAAGCGGTGGAGATCCGGATTCCAGTTACGGGGCCAGCCTGAGCCGGATTTATCTGGCGCATCAGAAGGTCTTGGCTTTGCGGGATGCCTGTTCCCAGGCCTTTCCGGCGCAGGCCAAAGCGGGAGAAAAAGCCTATGCAGCTTGGCAGGCCCGACATCGGGCACTGCTGACCGAGCTGGATTCCCGCCTTGTCTGGATGATCCGTGGTTCGTCCAGGGACGAGAAGGAATACATGCGCAATATCGGCAAGTATGAAGGTTCAATTCTCGAATACCGCAACGGAGAACGTGATGAACTGCTGGCGCAGCCGCGCGACGGCATGGAGCAGGGCTGCGCCGATTTCCGCAACTACCTGATCGGTTCCGGTTCGGATTTCAACCGGGAATATGCCGAAGAATTGCGCGTGCTGCGCCAGCGCAAACTGCCGAAACGTTGAGCGTCGTGATACGCGTGGTTTTTGTCTGTGATTGAAAAGGAGCGCCACGCCATCGTTGTCTGTCTGGTCTGGGCGATCGCCCTGATCGCGTCAGGCATAGCCCCGTACGACCGGCTGACCTGGCTGATGGAGGTAATGCCGGTTCTCATTGCAGCGCCGGTGATGGTCGCGACCCGGAGGCGCTTGCCGCTGACAACGCTGGTCTATGTGTTGATTGTTGTTCACGGTCTGATCCTGAATTACGGCGGCGCTTACACTTATGCGCGCACGCCGTTCGGGTTCTGGCTGCAGGATCTTCTTGGATTCATGCGTAATCCCTATGACCGGATCGGCCATCTCGCCCAGGGATTTGTGCCGGCCATGGTGGCGCGGGAGATTTTGCTGCGGGTGTTCGGCATCAGCGGCCGCAAGATCCTTTTTTTCCTGGTGATATGCGTCTGCCTTGCGATCAGCGCGTTCTACGAACTGATTGAATGGTGGGCGGCATTACTGATCGGCGCCGGAGCGGATGAGTTTCTTGCGACGCAGGGCGATGTCTGGGATACCCAGTGGGACATGTTTCTGGCGCTGATCGGTGCGTTAGTGGCGCAGTTGCTGCTGCGGCGTCGGCACGACCGTCAGCTTGCGCAAATGGCGCCGGCTACAGGACCATGACCACCATCGGGTGATCACACAGTTCCTGGTACAGCGCGTCCAGTTGTTCGCGCGAGGTGGCGCGAATCACGCAGGTCACGCTGAGATATTTGCCTTTTTTGCTGGTTTTCATCTCCAGCGTGGCATCGTCGAAGTCCGGGGCATGGCGTTTCACGACCCCGAGCACGGCCTGCGCGAAACCGGCCTGGCTATGGCCAAGGATTTTCAGCGGAAAATCGCTGGGATATTCGATCAGCGACGGCTGTTCTCCGCCGGGGCCGGCCGTGTTCAAGCTGCTGGCCTCATCTGTTCCTGCTTGAATTGCTGATACAGCGCATGCATGCGCCGGAACAGCGGACCAGGCCGGCCATCACCGACGGGTTTGCCATCAAGGGTTGTCACAGCAAGCACTTCCTTGGTTGAAGAAGTCACCCAGATTTCATCGGCGCTGCGTACCTCGGCCTCAGTGACCCCGCGCACTTCCAGTTCGAATTCACGGGTACGGGCAATTTCCAGCACCACGTCGTAGGTGATGCCGGGCAGCACGAAATTGTCCTTGGGCGGCGTCAGCACCACGCCATTTTTGACAATGAACACATTGCTTGATGAGGCCTCGGTCAGTTTGCCGTCGCGGAACAGAATGGTTTCGGTGGCGCCGACATCGGCCGAAAGCTGGCGCAGCAGGCAGTTTCCGAGCAGCGAAACCGATTTGATATCACAGTTGAGCCAGCGGTAATCCTCGGCGCTGACACAGGCGACCCCGGAGTCGATGAGCGCGGGCGACGGCGTCACCAGCGGATTACTCATCATGAATACCGTCGGCGTCACGCCCTTGGGGAAGGCGTGGTCGCGTTTGGCCACGCCGCGGGTGATCTGGAAGTAGACGGACTGGTCATCACCGTCGTTGCGCTTGACGATCTCGTTGACCAATTGCGTCCATTCGGCATCGCTGTGCGGGTTGGTGATGCGCACCTTGTCGAGGCTGTATTGCAGCCGGCGCAGGTGTTCGGCGAGACGGAAGGGATGTTTTGAATACACCGGAACCACTTCGTAGACGCCATCACCGAAGATGAAGCCGCGGTCGAGTACGGGTACGTAGGCTTCCTCGATGGGCATGAATTTGCCGTTCAGGTAAACGATGTCGGTCATGGTTGATCCGTTATTGGTTTCGGTATGTTCAGTATGAATAGGGTTCTGCAGTCAGAAGTTTATGCCAGGGCGTTTATTTGAACAGCAGTCGCAGCGAATCCCAGGCACGTCCGAAGATGCCGGCGACTGGCACGGCCTCCAGCGCGAATACCGGCAACTCACGATAGGGTTTGCCGTCGATTTCCAGCTTAAGCGTTGCCACGCGCTGGCCGGGTGTCACCGGTGCAAGCAGTGGTTGCACGCTTTCGACGGTGGCCTTGATTTTGTCACTCTGGCCTTTGGGCAGCGCCACGAAAAGATCGCTGGTGAAGCCGGCCTTGAGCATGTCCGTAGAGCCTTTCCAGACGCGCAACTGCGTCACGGTCTGATTGCGCGCGTACAGCTTCACGCTGTCATAGAACTGGAAGCCCCAGTTCAGCAGTTTCTGGCTTTCGGTGGCGCGTGCGCTTTCTGATGCGGTACCCAGAACCACCGACACCAGGCGGCGGTCGCCACGGCGTGCCGAAGTGATCAGGCAGTAGCCGGCGTTTTCGGTGTAGCCGGTCTTGACGCCATCAACCGTGGGATCGAGCCAGAGCAGGCGGTTGCGGTTGGCCTGGGTGATGTTGTTGTAGCGGAATTCTTTCTGCGAGTACAGCGCGTAATGCTCCGGAAAATCCCGGATCAGCGCGACCACCAGCAGCGAGAGATCCTGCGCGGAGGAATACAGTTGGGGACCGGTGAGGCCGGTGGCGTTGGTGAAGTTGGTGTTGACCAGTCCCAGGCGTTTGGCTTCGCGGTTCATCATCTGCGCGAATACTTCTTCGCTGCCGCCAACGGCCTCGGCCAGAGCGACGCTGGCATCGTTGCCGGACTGGATGATCATGCCGCGCAGCAGGTCTTCAACAATCACCGGCTTGTTCGGTTCGATGAACATGCGTGATCCCTCGGCCTTCCAGGCGCGGGTCGAGACCGGAATCACCTGATCGGGTTTCAGCGACTTCTGCTTCAGCGCACTGAACGTCAGATAGGCGGTCATCAGCTTGGTCAGTGATGCCGGTTCGAAGCGCTCATTGGCATTATGGCTGGCGAGTACCTGTCCGCTGTTGAAGTCGAGCAGCAGCCATGCGCGCGCCTCGACGGAGGGGGCGGTAGGCGGAGCGAGCTGGGCTGCGGCGGAGAAAGCCAGGCAGCAACCGATCAGGGCGGCGAAGAAACGGGCGGTTGAGCGGCAGAACAAGCGGGAGATTAAGTGGGGCACGGAGCGTTCCATTCGCGGAAAAGGTCGGATTATAGCCAAGGGCGCGTGCATCCCGGCCTCAGGAGTGACCGGCCGCAGCCTGCGGAGTTCCCGCGCGCCCTAATCGCCGTCGCGATAGCGTCTTAAAGCCGTGCGCATGAAATCAAACTGTGTGCTGACGCGGCGGCAGCGCACGCAAATTGCGAGATGTGCACGCAGGCGCAAGCGCTCGACCAGCCCGAGCGGTCGGTCTTGTGATTGCGAGAGCAGCATCGATGAGTGCTTGCAGGATGGGATCATGGCTGTTGTCCGTCAAACCAGGTCATTTCCAGGCATTCACGCAGCATCAATCGTGCACGATGCAGCATGACCCAGCAGTTGGTCGTGGTGATGTCCAATTCCTGACAGATTTCATCGGTGGTCATTTCCATCACCTCACGCATCGTGAAGACCTTTGCAGTACGGGCGGGCAGTCGTTGCAGGCACAGCTCGAATGCCGACCAGAAGCGGCTGTCCTCGAAGGCTTTTGCAGGACTGCCCCACTGGGCGGGAAACTCGCGCCAGTGGCCATCCTCCGCAAACAGCGCATCGACGACTTCGGCTTCGGAGCGGTCATCACCGGCACTGACGAGCGGCTGTTCGCGGCCACCGCGTCGCAGTTGGTCGATGATCTTGTGTTTGAGTATGCCGGTGAGCCAGGTGCGCAACGACGAGCGACCGGAGAAACGTTCACGGCCTTCCAGCGCGGCGAGAAGCGTTTCCTGGACGGCATCCTCCGCCTGCACCGGATTGCGCAACTGCAATAGCGCGTAACGCAGCAGGTAAGCACGCTCCTGCTCAATGGCAGCCGGT
Source organism: Bordetella parapertussis (assembly GCA_945862135.1). Taxonomy (GTDB): domain Bacteria; phylum Pseudomonadota; class Gammaproteobacteria; order Burkholderiales; family SG8-41. Next base: position 6,161 of record CAMAYE010000070.1, on the reverse strand, counting down.
TCGGCAGTCAGCCCGTTTTCCGAAGGCAAATAAAAACCTTTAAAAACAATTACTTATAAATAATATGTCGATGCATGCGAATGGCAACTGTCGCAGCCCTTGAAATGCTGATTGCGCCACCCATATTCATTGCAACGGCGCAGAGCGCCACATTTATTCAAGGAGAACATCATGGCGAATGTAACCCGCTTTAATCCGTTTGACGATTCATTCGACGAACTGCTGCGCGGTTTTTTTGTAAGGCCGATGGCTTTTGAAGGCACACCGCAGGCGGCGCAACCGATCCGTATTGATGTCCGCGAAGATGAGAACGCCTATACGGTGCATGCCGAGATTCCCGGCGTGAAAAAGGACGACATCCACGTCACCATCGACAACGAGCAGGTCGCGATCAGCGCGGAAACCCGTAACGAACGCGAGGTGAAAGATGGCGAACGTGTGCTGCGCGCCGAGCGCCACTACGGCAAGGTCTATCGCGCATTTACGCTGGCTCAGGCAGTGGATGAGGAAAAGTCGGTGGCTCGTTATAACGACGGCGTATTGGAACTGACGCTGCCGAAAAAAACGGCGGCCGCCAGTAAGCGCCTGACCATCAACTAAGCATCAGCCTCGAACGCGGCACCCTCCGGCGCCTCCCCCGGCGCCCGCCGCAGGGCGGCAGGTCGAAAGACCTGCCGCCCATTTTTTGGCTCAGGTAGAATGAGTGAATCCTCACATTCCCGTCCTCAGCCACTGACCTAAACGATCCCGCGCCATGCCACTTTCCGCCTCTACCGCCGCCAGCAAAGCCAAGACCCTCGCCGAAGCATTGCCGTACATCCAGCGTTTCCACGGCAAGACCATTGTCGTCAAATACGGCGGCAACGCGATGACCGATCCCGCGCTGAAGGAAGGTTTCGCACGCGACGTGGTACTGCTGAAAGTGGTGGGCATGAATCCGGTGATCGTGCATGGCGGTGGTCCGCAGATCGATGATCTGCTGAAGCGCGTCGGCAAAAAGGGTGAATTCATCCAGGGCATGCGCGTCACCGATGCCGAGACCATGGATGTCGTTGAAATGGTGCTCGGCGGCCAGGTCAACAAGGACATCGTCAACCTGATCAACCGTTGCGGCGGCAAGGCCGTCGGACTGACGGGGAAGGACGGCGGCCTCATCCGTGCGCGCAAAATGAAAGTGCGCGGCGCGCCCGGCAGCGACGAACTGGTCGACATCGGCCAGGTCGGCGAAGTCGAAAGCATCGACCCGGCGATAGTCAACCTGCTGCACACCCAGGATTTCATTCCGGTGATCGCGCCGGTGGGCGTCGGCGCCAACGGCGAGTCGTACAACATCAATGCCGATCTGGTTGCCGGCAAGGTCGCCGAGATTCTCAAGGCGGAAAAACTGATCGTGCTGACCAATACCGCCGGCGTGCTCGACAAGGACGGCAAGTTGCTCACCGGTCTGACCGCGCGCAAGGTCGATGAACTGTTTGCTGACGGCACGATACATGGCGGCATGCTGCCGAAAATCGGCTCGGCGCTGGATGCGGTGAAAAATGGCGTCAACACCTGCCATATTATCGATGGTCGCGTCGAACACGCGCTGCTGCTCGAGATCCTTACTGATGAAGGTGTCGGCACGCTGATCAAGCGTCGCTGATCCCGATGCACGTGTCATGACCGGCAATGTCGCCTGGATTTTCGATCTCGACAACACTCTGCATAACGCCTCGCCGCATATTTTTCCGCACATCAACCGCGCGATGACGGCCTACCTGCAGCAGCATCTGCAACTTGACGAAGAAGAGGCCGGTGCGCTGCGCCGCCGCTACTGGCAACGTTACGGCGCGACGCTGCTCGGATTGATCAAGCACCATGACACCGATCCGGCGCATTTTCTCTGGCATACCCACCAGTTTCCCGACTTGAAGCGCATGGTCGTGAGTGAGCCGCGTTTGCGTCATGTGTTACAGCGCCTGCGCGGCCGCAAATACCTTTTTTCCAACGCGCCCGTGCACTATGCCCGCGCCGTGCTGCGCTTGCTCGGCATTGCTGATCTGTTCGAGGCGGTGTTTTCCATCGAGACCGTGAGTTTCCGGCCCAAGCCTGACGCCTACGGTTTTCTGCGTTTGTGCCGGGCACATCACCTCAAGCCGCGGCGCTGTATCATGGTCGAAGACTCGCTGGAAAACCTGCGCACCGCAAAGCGGCTGGGGATGAAGACCGTTTGGGTATCGCAGGCGGAGCGGGCACCCGGTTATGTCGATCGACGCATTGCCGGAATTACCGATCTTTCCATTCACGCAGCATCACTGTACTGAGGACGGCATGGCACGCAGCGGAGAACGCAAGACCCAGATCCTGCAGACGCTCGCCCAGATGCTTGAAGGCCCATCGGCCGAACGCATCACCACCGCGGCCCTGGCTGCGCGTATCGGCGTTTCGGAGGCGGCGCTGTACCGGCACTTCAAGGGCAAGGCCGACATGTTTGCCGGGTTGATTGATTTCGTCGAAGACACGCTGTTCACGCTGATCAACAGGATTACCAGCGATGAACAGAGCGGCCTGCGGCAGAGCGAAGCCATCATCGGGATGTTGCTGGGTTTTTCGCAGAAGAACCGAGGCATGACTCGGGTATTGATCGGCGACGCGCTGGTCACCGAGGATGACGCACTGCAGACGCGCATCAACCAGATTCACGACCGTCTTGAGGCCGCACTTAAACAGGCGTTGCGTTTTGCCGCAACCCGCAGTGAGATCGCCGCTGATGTCGATCCGGCTGCACAGGCCAACGTACTGATGAGCTTTGTCGCCGGACGTTGGCATCAGTACGCAAAAAGCGGTTTTCGCCGTGATCCGGCAGAGTATTGGCAGCAGCAATGGAAGCAGTTAACCGCGGGCATAGTCGCCTAGCCACTTTTGCAACGGAGATCGAGTCATGTCACAGATCACTACAGAGCACCTGGCGCAACTAATGATCGGCGTCGCCCGCTCGCAGCTTGCGGTGGTCGAGTCCATCGAAAACATGAAGGCGGGATTCAAGTTCACCCATGTGCGGCCAACGCTGGAAACCGCGTCGCGTATCCGCTCCAATCTTCCTGAAACACTGGCGGATTTTCCGGCGCGGCTGCTGCTGCAGATGCTGGGCCGCAATCCGCCCGATTTCGAGCGTGTTGTCCGTGAACTGGAACACTTGATCAGCGGAGAGAGCACGACGCCGTCGCGCGAGGCATTGGCTGCTGAAACCGCGCCGCAAGCACCTGATTCGCTGGATATGACCTGACTTTGAGTTCAGTGGCGGGCGGTGTTTATCGCCTGCCGCACACCGCACAACCCGGATCGCGCTTCAGGTTTACGGTCCGTATGTCCATCGCCAGCGCATCGAGCAGCAGCAGACGGCCGCTCAAGGACTCTCCGGCGCCCGACAGTATTTTCAGTGTTTCCGCAGCCTGCATCGCGCCGATGATGCCGACCAGCGGTGCAAAAACCCCCATCACCGCGCAGCGCAGTTCTTCCGTTTCGCCGTCTTCCGGAAACAGGCAGGCATAACAGGGCGACTGCGAACTGCGCAGGTCGAACACCGCAAGCTGGCCATCGAAACGGATGCCGGCGCCAGAGACCAGCGGTTTTTTTGCGGCCACACAGGCGCGGTTCACCGCGTGCCGTGTCGCGAAGTTGTCGCTGCCGTCGAGCACAACATCCGCCGCGGCAACGAGTTGCGCCAGCCGTGTCCCGTCGACACGCTCCTGAAAGGCATTGATGTTTACCCGCGGGTTGAGCGCGAGCAGAGTTTCTCGCGCAGATTCGACTTTGGGGCGGCCGACCGCTGCTTCACGATGCACGATCTGCCGTTGCAGATTGGTCAGATCGACAACATCACCGTCGCAAATGCTCAGCGTTCCGATACCCGCAGATGCAAGATACAGGGCTGCCGGTGATCCGAGGCCACCGGCGCCGATCATCAGCACATGCGCGTCGAGCAGGCGTTGCTGACCTTCAATGCCGATTTCCGGCAGCAGGATGTGGCGGCTGTAGCGCAGCAGTTGTTCGTCGTCCATGGCGCCAGTCTCGTATTTTTGTGCAGCGAAAACAACAACGCCCGGCGGTGCCGGGCGTTGGGCTGCAAAAGCGGCGTTCAGTTGGTTTTTGCGATGCCGCGGCTCTTCAGGAATGCAATGGCCTGATTGAGTTCGTAGTCATCGGGTGAAACGATTTCACCGGCTTCGCGCAAGGCGCGTAACTTCTCGCGCTCTTTTTCCCGGTCCTTCTCATCCGGTTCCTTAGGACGCGCTGCCGGCGTGAACTTGTATTTTTCCGCTGCACGCGCTGCGGCAACGGCTTTGTCCTCGGGTTTTTCAGTCGTTGCGGCTTCACCCAGGTGCTTGGTCAGATCGGCCTCGCGCAGTTTCAGCGTGCGGTCGGTTGCGCCGTCATCCAGCGGGATGTCGGGTGTGATGCCCTTGGCCTGGATTGAACGGCCTTTCGGCGTGTAATAACGCGCGGTGGTCAGCTTGATCGCGGTGTTGTTTCCGAGCGGAAGGATCGTCTGGACGGAACCTTTGCCGAAGGTCTGCTGGCCCATGACAACCGCGCGATTATGGTCCTGCAGCGCGCCGGCGACGATTTCGGAGGCGGAGGCCGAGCCGCCGTTCACCAGCACCACCATCGGCACGGTCTTGGCCTCGGGCGGAAGACGCTTGAGGAAGTCTTCCTTGTTGCGGCCGCGCAGATAGTGCTCCGGTGTTGCATTGAGTTTCATCTTGGCGTCTTCGGTACGGCCGTCGGTGTAGACCACCAGCGCATCTTTCGGCAGGAAAGCTGCAGATACCGCAACAGCGCCATTGAGCAGGCCGCCGGGATCATTACGCAGGTCGAGGATCATGCCTTTCATCGGCCCCTGGTTTTCCTTGAACATGCGCTCAATCGCGCGCGCCATCGTGTCGCCGGTATGTTCCTGGAACTGCGAGACCCTCACGTAGGCATAGCCGGGTTCCAGCAGTTTGGATTTGACGCTCTGGATCTTGATCACGGCACGGGTGAGCGTCACCACGATGGGTTTTGTTTCGCCTTTGCGTACTATGGTGAGCACGATTTGCGTGTTGGGCTTGCCGCGCATTCTTTTCACGGCATCATTCAGTGTCATGCCTTTGACCGAGGTGTCGTCGAGTTTGACGATCAGATCACCGGCCTTCAGCCCTGCGCGGGAAGCGGGGGAATCGTCGATCGGAGAAACCACGCGCACAAAGCCGTCTTCCATGCCGACTTCGATGCCAAGGCCGCCAAATTCGCCCTGGGTGCCGACCTGCATTTCCTTGAAGGCCTCCTGGTCAAGATAGGCCGAATGCGGATCGAGTCCGGTGAGCATGCCGTTGATGGCCTCGGTGATCAGCTTTTTGTCCTCGACAGGCTCGACATAATCACTTTTGACGCGCCCGAAGACTTCTGTGAAGGCGCGCAGCTCTTCAATGGGCAGCGGTCCGGTTGTTGCGCGCTGGGCGATCGCGGAGTAATTGAGGCTGATGGCGACGCCGATAACAACGCCACCAATGACCAGTCCTAACTGCTTGATTTTACTGCGCATTTAAGCTCCTGCCGCGATTGCGGCTGATATAACACTAACGTAGTTTGACCCAGGTCAGCGGATCGAAAGGCTTCCCTGCATGACGCATTTCAAAGTATAGCCCTGATTCTGCATTGCCGCCGCTGTTGCCCACGGTGGCAATGGTGTCGCCGCCGCGGATGACTTCACCGACTTGTTTCAACAATGCTTCGGCATTGGCATACAAAGTCATGTAACTGTCGCCATGATCAATGATCAGCAAGTTGCCGAAGCCGCGAAGCCAGTCTGCGTAAACCACTCTGCCGCCGGCGACGGCTTTGACGCCGTCACCGGGTCTGGCTGCAATGAATACGCCTTTCCAGGTAATTCCGCCGTCTGAACGTGGACTGCCAAACCGGCCTCCAAGTTCCCCGCGCACCGGCAAAGCCAGGGTTCCGCGCATTGCGGCGAAGGCGCCGCCGCCGGTATCCGCCGGCACGGTGTCGTTGCGCGTTCGGGGTTTGCCGCCCTGAACCGGTTTTTGCGTGCGCTGCGGCTGCTGCTGGACCAGCCGGGTCAGCTGGTCGATCAGCCGGGTCAGGCGGTTTTCATTGTTCTGCATCACCCGGATCTGCTGCTG
>CAMAYE010000069.1 GCA_945862135.1 Bordetella parapertussis | reverse complement strand
CAGCAACAGCGCCGAACATTGCGGCAATAGCAATTGCGAGCAGCTTCTTCATGAGTCCTCCCTTGGATTAATGAATCAACCGGCTTGATGCAGCCGGCGGCTCAGTGCGAGCGCCGCTACATTAGCTTATGCACATATAAATGACAACTGGCGGGAAATAGTGCTGCAGCGGCTGGAGTTTGCCCATCTGGCGGGGGGGGGGGGGCGAAAAAAAGCAGGGCCGAAGCCCTGCTTTTCAGAGAAACCTGACAATTACTTCTTGTCGGCTTTTTTCTCTTCAGCTTTTTTCTCGGTCTTTTTCTCGGCCTTTTTCTCGGTCTTTTTCTCTTCGGCGGCGAAGGCCGGAGCAACGGCAACGGTCGAGAACACGGCGGCGATGATGGCGGCAAACAGTTTGTTCATGATTTCCTCATTAGTGGTTGATCAACCGGGCTTATAAGCCCTTGACCGAAAAGGACGGTCTTGCCCACTAACGTGCTTTAAAGAGCTTAGTTGACAGTTTCAAGTAGGTTTTTTCATCAAAGCTTATTCAAACCCGCTTTCTGATGCGCTTTGATTGCGTTTTTCAGGCACCAATTCCATTAATAAAGATAAATGTAAAATATAATTTACAACGAGTGATTCTCTTCGTTTTTTCACCAAGATCACTTGATCTCTTGCCAATGGCCCGGCGCGAGTTCGTCCAAAGTCCATATTCCGATCGCGTAACGAATCAGGCGGAGCGTAGGAAAACCAGCTGCGGCGGTCATGCGTCGGACCTGCCGATTTTTGCCCTCTCGAATCGTTATTTTTAGCCAGGATGTCGGAATCTGCCTGCGGATGCGGATGGGTGGGTTACGCGACCAGACCCAGTCCGGTTCAGCAACTGGGGTGGTCTCGGCGGGCTGCGCGCGAAAATCAGTAAGCTGAATCCCCGCCCGCAATAGCGTCAGGGCGGCCTCATCAGGTGTGCCTTCGACCTGGACATAATAGGTTTTGGGCAACTTGTGCTGAGGATCGCTGATCCGGTGTTGCAGTGCGCCGTCATCGGTTAATACGACCAACCCTTCGCTGTCTGTGTCCAGACGTCCGGCTGGATATACCCCGGATACCGGAACGAAGTCCTTCAGCGTGGGTTTGTCACCCGATGGGCTGAACTGACAAATCACGCCATAGGGCTTGTTGAGCAACAGAAGTCTGGGCACATGCTGATTTTACGTAGAAAGGACTCCGGCGTAACCGGAGGGCCTTTTTAGCGCGGTTTAATCAGGCAGTTGTAGCGGTTTCAAGGCCTTTGGTGAGACGTTGATAGCCAGGAAGCGTAAGGAACTCCACGTAATCGTCGTTGGTGGTGATTTCGTCGAACAACTGTGCGGCTTCTTCGTAGCGCCCCGCATTCCATGCATCTTCGCCCAGTTCGCGGCGGACGCGGGCAAGTTCTTCAGGCAGCATTTTGCGGAACATTTCTTTGGTGACTTTACGGCCGTCATCAAGTACGCCCTTTGGGCTGCGCATCCACTGCCAGATTTGCGAGCGTGAAATTTCCGCGGTGGCCGCGTCTTCCATCAGGTTGTACACCGGGACACAGCCATTGCCCGCAAGCCAGGCGCCGATGTACTGGATGCCGACACTGATATTGTTTCTCAAGCCTGCTTCGGTGATTGGAGCTTCCGGTTTGAAGTCGAGAAGGTCTTTTGCGGTCACCTGAACATCAGGGCGAAGGCGCGCGACCTGATTCGGGGTGGGCATATGCTTGTCGAAAATGGCTTTGGCTATACCGACCAACCCGGGGTGTGCCACCCAGGTGCCGTCGCAACCGTCGCTTGCCTCGCGTTCCTTGTCGGCGTGTACCTTGGCCAATGCCGCTTCGTTCGCTGCAGTGTCATTTTTGATGGGGATCTGCGCTGCCATGCCACCCATGGCGAAGGCCTTGCGGCGATGGCAGGTCTTCACCAGCAACAATGCATAGGCGCGCATGAACGGTGCAGTCATTGTGACCTGACTGCGATCGGCAAGGCAGAAATCCTTGTTGGAGCGGAATTTCTTGATGCAACTGAAGATGTAGTCCCAGCGGCCGATATTCAGACCTACACAGTGTTCGCGCAGCTCGTGAAGGATCTCGTCCATCTCGAATGCGGCGAGAACGGTTTCGATCAGCACGGTGGCCTTGATCGTGCCCAATGGCAGGCCCAGCTCGCGCTGTGCCATTATGAAAATGTCGTTCCACAGCCTCGCCTCAAAATGGCTTTCCATTTTTGGCAGGTAAAAATAGGGTCCGGTGTTGCGCGCGACCGCTTCCTTCGCATTGTGGAAGACGTACAGCGCGAAGTCGAAGATCGCACCGGAAACAGGTGCGCCATCGACCTGCATATGGTGTTCCATCAGGTGCCAGCCTCGTGGGCGTACCAGCAGCGTGGCGATTTTCTTGTTTAGGCTGTACTGCTTGCCTTCAGGACTCCGGAAGGAAATCGTGCGCCGTACAGCGTCGTACATGTTGATCTGGCCCTCGATCATGTTGCTCCAGGTCGGAGCATTTGAGTCTTCGAAATCGGCCATGAAAACGTTGGCGCCGCAGTTCAGTGCGTTGATCACCATCTTGCGGTCGGTGGGACCGGTGATCTCGACACGGCGATCCTGCAGGTCGGCGGGAATCGAGGAGACGATCCAGTCACTTTCGCGGATGTTGCGGGTTTCTGGCAGAAAATCCGGCAGTTTGCCGGCATCAAATTCCGACTGTCGTGCGGCGCGCTGCGCCATCAATTCGCGCCGCCGACCCTCGAACTTCCGGGCAATCTTGGCGACGAAAGCAACAGCCTGTGGTGTGAGGATTTGCTGGTAAGCGGAGGGGATTGCGCCGGAGACGGCGATCCCTTCAGGCAAATTGAAGGTGGACATGGCGGACTCCTAGCGTCAGTACAGCGTTTCAGAATATAAAAAATCGTATCATTCTTATTGCTGCGATGCATTATACTTAAAATCGCCAAAAGTCCAATATTTGTCAAAAACCGGACTTTCCCTATGAAAAATCAGAGGGTTGATGAACAAACCGAGCTTGTTGCGAAGCAAAAATAAATTTGATCGGTAAATAAAAAACGCCCGCATATGCGGGCGTTTTGATTGTGACTGCAGCTGTTTTCAGGCAGCTGCAGTAATGGGCCGGAAACTTATTTTGTGCCCCAGGGCTTGATCGCTGCCTTGAGCTGGTTGTAACCGTCGAGGTAGCGCGGACGCTTCGGGCTGTAGATCTTGTCGAAGATAGCCAGTTGATCATCCAGCCACTTCGCCAGTTCGGCAGTGCCCGGATTTGCGGCCTTGTACGCCTCGTTGATCAGAACAAAGTGAATGCGCGGATCGTAAGGATCCTTGGTGCCGCCGACCGTTTCGTCGCCGTTGAGCAGGCGCTGCAGCATGGCGTCAGCCGAGCCGAGGGTCTGTTCGTAGATCGGCGCGCCTTCCATGCGGTACATGACGCTGGTCATGTCCTTGCCGTTGGTCATCGTGAAACCCATGTCCTTCCACACGTCGCCCATTTTCTTGCCGGTCTTCGCGTAGTCGAGAATCATCTGCCCCCACTTGCGCAGTACGTCCGGCGCATCGGCCATCAGGTCGGTCAGACGGTCACCGTCAAGGTCGGTTGAGTAAACGATGCACTCGCGCTGCTCGATCATGTCATGCAGCAGCAGGCCGAAGTTGGTGTCGGAGATGTGTTCGTAGATGTCGCCGCTCCAGTTTTCCATGCCGGCCTTGAAGTCCTTCGGCAGCAGCGCAACGATGGCATCGACGTTCTCTTTGTGCTCCTGGTAGGCGTCGACCGCATATTGGCGCTTCAGCTTGAACTTGGTGCCCTGCAGAATCCAGCGGAAAAGGCCGGCATTGACCGCGTCTTCCTTGGCCTGGGTCGGCTTGGTGGCGACGCGGCCGATGCAGCCGCGCTCGTTGACCAGTTGCAGGAACAGGCGCGCGGCGTAGGCCATGCGCACGCCCGGGGTGTTCATTTCGGAGTGGATGTTGCCAGTGGCTTTTTCAACAACGAACTTCTTGTTGTCCTGCGAGTACGGCAGGCCGGGCATGAAGCGCACATTGGTGATCGAGCCGTAGGGGCGAACGTTGCAATACACGCCGGCGGCGGTGCGCAGCGGGGCATTGGCCGATTTGCCGGCCACGACGACTTTTTTGCCGCCGTCATTGACCATGAAGTCGCCTGCGGTGGACCACTTCAGACAGGTGTAGTCCATCTTGCCGAACCACTCGAGCGATTTCAGTTTCGAGTCATGGCGGAACTGGGCCATCATTGGTACGCCGAGGAAGGGCAGGCCGAGCACATCGAGCGCCATGATGGTGCCGTTCAGCGCGAAGGTGTCGGTCAGGGCATGGGCAACCGGCTTGACGTCACCGGTGAAATTGCCACCTTCCCAGATGATGGCATCACTGATGCCGCGCGGCTGGGTTTTGGAGCGCTTGAAAACGCCGTCCAGATATTTGAAAAGATCGCCGTTTGCTTCTTCCTGCGCGATTTTCAGCAGGTCCAGTTTTCCGCTCATTTCTCTAATTCTCCGTTCGAATTGGGTCGTTCAAGTGATCGGCGCGTAATGGCGATCGAAAGTGGTACTCCGGATGCTAGGTTCTTCCCGAAGCGGTGACCATCGTGCCTGTGTCAGATTGCCTGCTGGTCAGGGGGCGAATTATCGCATTATTTCCCCGGCCGGGCATCGACTGACGTCGCCGGATCGGGGCGGCAGGACATAAAAAAGCCCGCAGGCTGGCCTGCGGGCTTCGTTTCTTGCAGGGCGGCGGGCCGGACTGCAGCCCGCTGCTAAATCACAGCTTCAGGCTGCTTGGATGTTAGAGGCTTGCTTGCCCTTGGGACCCTGGGTAACTTCGAAAGACACCTTCTGGCCTTCTTTCAGCGTCTTGAAGCCATTCATCTGAATCGCGGAGAAGTGCGCGAAAAGATCTTCGCTGCCGTCGTCCGGAGTGATGAACCCGTAGCCTTTGGAGTCATTGAACCATTTCACAGTACCAGTTGCCATATGCCTGCCTTGATAGAAAAGCGGATGGGCTCCGCGATTTGTTCGAGTTCCAAGGAAAGCACCGGCCAAACTGGTCTTGCGCTGTAACCTGAACCCCAACACCCGACTGCTTTCTAGGGTATTTGCGCGCCAAAGTCAAGTGCGCACAAGAATCCCCGGGGATCCACACCATTGACCCGGTTTTGGCCCTCATTTCGCCACTTGAAAAATTCCCAATTCCAGACACAATAGGTCTGGAGATTCAATTGAACAGCACACCCCCCACATTAAGCAGGCATGGCGAACCGGCAGCGTGAAGACACCGTCCTCGAGGCGAAGCGCAGCAAAACCAAGCCACCACCGATGTTCAAGGTGCTGCTGCTTAATGATGACTACACCCCTATGGATTTTGTGGTCGCCGTTCTGCAGAGGTTTTTCGGTTTGAGCCGTGAGCGCGCAACCCAGGTCATGCTCAAGGTCCATCGCGAAGGCATGGGGGTCTGCGGCGTTTTTCCGCGGGATGTTGCTGCGACCAAAGTCGAGCAGGTAAAGTCGTACGCAAAGCAGCACCAACACCCGTTACAGTGCGTAATGGAAGAAAATTGATTATCAACAGGCCATGATCGGAAACCTATGATCGCCCAGGAACTTGAAGTCAGCTTGCACATGGCCTTTATGGAGGCCCGTCAGAAACGCCACGAATTCATCACCGTGGAACACCTGCTGCTGGCACTCCTCGACAACCCGTCGGCCTCTGAAGTTCTGCGCGCTTGCGCTGCCAATGTCGATGAACTACGCAAGCTGCTTGCGGATTTTGTGACCGAACACACACCAATACTGGCCGGTGAAGAGGTGGATACCCAGCCGACGCTGGGATTCCAGCGCGTGATCCAGCGCGCCATCCTGCATGTGCAGTCCTCGGGCAAGAAGGAAGTTACCGGCGCGAACGTGTTGGTGGCGATATTTGGCGAGAAGGATTCGCATGCGGTCTATTTCCTTCATCAGAAGGGTGTAACCCGTCTGGATGTCGTGAATTTCATTTCTCACGGCATCAGCAAAGTACCGCAGGCGCAGCAACCGAAACAGGAAAGCGAACCCGCAGAAGCTGAGCAAGAGGGCCAGTCAGGCGGCGCTCTGGAGTCATATACGCAGAATCTGAACGCGATGGCGACCGCGGGGAAGATTGATCCGCTGATCGGGCGTGATCATGAGCTCGAGCGCGTGATCCAGATCCTGTGCCGCCGGCGCAAAAACAATCCCTTGCTGGTCGGTGAGGCCGGTGTCGGCAAGACCGCGATCGCCGAGGGACTGGCGCGGCGCGTGGTTGAAGGCGATGTGCCGGATATTCTCAAGAAAGCCGTGGTGTATGCGCTGGACATGGGTGCGCTGCTGGCCGGAACCAAGTATCGCGGTGATTTCGAGCAACGTCTCAAGGCTGTGCTGAAGCAGCTGAACGAAAATCCGCACGCGATCCTGTTCATTGATGAAATTCATACGCTGATCGGCGCCGGTGCCGCATCGGGCGGCACACTCGATGCTTCCAATCTGCTGAAGCCGGCACTCTCCAGCGGCCAGCTCAAGTGTATTGGCGCGACCACTTACAACGAATATCGCGGCGTGTTCGAGAAAGACCATGCGCTGTCGCGCCGCTTCCAGAAAATCGATGTCAATGAGCCATCGGTTGCCGAGACAATCGCCATCTTGAAGGGTTTGAAGTCACGCTTTGAAGAACATCATGGTGTGAAATATCAGCCCGCGGCGTTGAGCGCCGCTGCGGAACTTTCCGCACGCTTCATCAATGACCGCCATCTGCCCGACAAAGCCATCGACGTCATCGACGAGGCTGGCGCGGCGCAAAAAATTCTGCCGAAGTCCAAACAGAAACGTGTGATCGGTAAACACGAGATCGAAGAGATCATTGCCAAGATCACGCGTATACCGGCGCAGACTGTTTCGGTGGATGATCGCAATGCGCTGAAGACGCTGGATCGCGATCTCAAAGCCGTAGTGTTCGGCCAGGACAAGGCGATCAGCGCCTTGACCGCAGCGATCCGCATGGCTCGCAGCGGCCTCGGCAATCCGGTCAAACCCATCGGCAGCTTCCTGTTCAGCGGACCAACCGGTGTCGGAAAGACCGAGGTGGCGCGCCAATTGGCCTATGTGATGGGCGTCGAGTTGCTGCGCTTCGACATGTCGGAATACATGGAACGCCACGCGGTTTCTCGGCTGATCGGTGCGCCGCCCGGATACATCGGTTTTGACCAGGGCGGGCTGCTGACGGAAGCCATTACCAAGAATCCGTATTCGGTGCTGCTGCTCGACGAAATCGAGAAAGCGCATCCGGATATTTTCAATATCCTGCTGCAGGTGATGGATCACGGCACGCTGACCGACAACAACGGCCGGAAGGCGGATTTCCGCAACGTTGTGATCATCATGACCACCAACGCCGGCGCTGCCGAGCTGTCGAAAACGTCAATGGGTTTCACCGCGTCCAAGCAGTCGGGTGATGAGATGGGTGAAATCAAGCGGATGTTCACACCGGAGTTCCGTAATCGTCTGGACGGCATCATTTCCTTCCAGTCGCTGGATCGATCCGTCATCCTGCGCGTTGTCGACAAGTTCCTGATGCAACTGGAAGAACAGTTGCATGAAAAGAAAGTCGATATCAGCTTTACACCGGCTCTGCGCGAGCATCTCGCCGAGAAAGGCTTTGACCCGCAAATGGGGGCGCGACCAATGTCGCGGCTGATCCAGGACACCATCCGCAGTGCGCTTGCCGACGAACTGCTGTTCGGCCGACTGGCCAATGGCGGCAAGGTCACGGTCGATCTCGACGCTGCTGGCAAGGTTCGGCTGGAGTTCGCCGAGGAACCCGCAAGCGTAGTCTGAAGGTGCCGGGTCCCCGTGCCTTGACAGGCAGGGTTGTTACGCTGAAACTGGTTTCAAAAGATTCAAAAGAAAACTGATCCCAATCAGTTATACGGCCTCAATCGTTGAGGCCGTATTGATATGGAGGCTGCCCATGTTGAGAGCAATGACGCTGTTCGTTGTCGGTTTGGCTGGTTGCGTGTGGACGCATTCTGCGATGGCTGCAGATCCGAGTTACGCACGCAGTCTCGCCGCCACCTGCTTTACCTGTCATGGCACTGACGGGCACAGTGTGGAGGGCGTACCACCCAGTCTGGCCGGACAGAATCGCAATTATCTGCTGAAGCAGTTGCAGGAGTTTCGAGAAAGCAAGCGTCCGTCAACGATCATGCACCAGCATGTCAAGGGATATACCGAAGAACAGCTGGGGTTGATTGCCGGTTACTTTGCAGCGGTGACGCCCGGTCGCGCGGCAGTCGCGCCGGCCGCTCGCTAGGAGAACAACATGACTTTTTCGAGACGCGAATTCATCAAATGGGCTTCGGCGGGCGCAGGTGTTGCAACACTTGCTGGTTGTGCAACGGGCGGTGGCGGCAGCGCAGGTCGCGTTGTGGTGATCGGCGGTGGTTACGGCGGCGCAACCGCTGCGAAATACATCAAACTGTGGGCGCCTGACATCGACGTGACCCTGGTCGAGCCCAACGAACATTTTGTATCCTGCCCGATCAGCAACCTCGTGATCGGCGGCAATGCGCAAATGTCGCAGATATCTTTCAGCTATGACGGCCTGCGCAGTCGCGGCATCCGTGTGGTCCGTGATACGGCGGTCGCCATTGACGCGCAAAAACGCCAGGTCGCGCTCGCCGGCGGACAGACCTTGCCCTTTGACCGTGTCGTGGTATCGCCGGGCATCGAATTCATGTTCGACCAGATTCCGGCATTGAAATCCGCCGATGCCCAGTCGCGGATACTTCATGCTTGGAAAGCCGGTGCGCAGACCATTGCATTGCGCAAACAGCTGGAGTCGATGAGGGACGGTGGCGTCTACGCGCTGCAGATCCCGATGGCGCCGTATCGCTGCCCGCCGGGTCCCTACGAACGTGTGTGCCAGGTCGCCAGTTATTTCAAGAAGGCGAAACCTAAATCGAAAATACTCGTGCTGGATTCGAACCCGGATATCACATCCAAGAAGGGGCTGTTTCTGGCGGCGTGGAATGGTGCCTACAAAGGCATGATCGAATATCGGCCGAACAGCGAAATCGCTGATGTTGATGTCAAAGGCATGACCATCAAGCTGCAGTTCGATGACGTCAAAGCGGACGTCATCAACGTGGTGCCGGCACAGCGCGCCGCCGATATTGCGGTCCGCAGTGGCCTGATCACGGCCAACAACCGCTGGTGCGGCGTTGACTGGACTACCTGCGAATCAACCGCAGTCAAAGGTGTGCATGTGCTCGGCGATGCAACACTTTCTGCACCGGCAATGCCGAAGTCAGGAAGCATGGCCAATCAGCATGCGAAAGTTTGCGCGGCTGGTGTGATTGCACTGCTTAAGGGGCAGCCGGTAAATACCGATACCATGATGATGAACACCTGCTACAGCTTCGTCAGCGGCGACAGTGCGATGCACGTGGCCTCGGTTCATCGGTACGATGCGGCGCAGAAGACGATGGTGGCGGTCAAGGGCAGTGGCGGTGTTTCGACTGCAGCGAGCGTTGCCGAAGGTAATTACGCCTGGGGCTGGGCACGTAACATCTGGGCAGAAGCACTGGCCTGATCTTCGTAAGTTTCGACGAAACTAAAAGGGGCGCAAAGCGCCCCTTTTTCATGATCGTTTGCTTATCGGTGGTAAGTGCCACCAGGTCAGAACGACCAGGGCGGCAAATGCAAGATAGGCTGCGGTGAACATCCATAAGGGCAGATCGTAATACAGCAGTGCATGCAGCCAACGTGCGATAAAGCCTTTGTCGGCTGAATTCCCCCGCAGCGCATCTTCCAGAAGAGTCAGCGGACACCAGACTCCTGCAAGCGCCTCGGCGCTGACGATGAGGATTGCCGCAAGATGGGATGCGCGAAATCCGAAATGAAGCACCCAGCGCCAGCCGGCTGCTGCGCCGATCCAGATCAGCGGCAATCCCGCGAGCACGAACAGCACAAATATGAAATGAACGATCAGCCCAGATCTGCAAGCAGCAGATTCAAGCGAAGTACCTGCGTGAAACTTGATTCAGTTGCTGCCGCCGGCGACCGGGCGGCGGCGGTCACTGACCCATTCGCTCCAGGATCCCGGGTAGAGCCGTGAGCCGTTCATGCCGGCAAGTTCCATCGCCAGAAGGTTGTGGCACGCGGTCACACCGGAGCCGCATTGGTGAATGACGGTCTGTGGATGGCGTCCGTTTAGCATCACGGCGAATTCCTGCTGAAGTATTGCTGGCGATTTGAAGCGCCCGTCATCACCGAGATTGAGCTTGAAGAATCGGTTGATGGCGCCTGGTATATGGCCGGCGACGGGATCCAGCGTTTCGTTTTCACCGCGATAGCGATCCGGCGCGCGCGCGTCGATGATTTGCGTCCTGCGTTCCTGCAGGTCTGTGAGGATTTGTTTGCTGTCGACAGCAATTTGTGGCTGCACGCGCATGCTGAAAATGGCTGGTTCGATTTCCGGTTGTGCAACCGTATAAGGCAATCCCGCCTGCTGCCATGCATTCCAGCCGCCGTCGAGCACCGCCACACGTTCGTGTCCAACCCAGCGCAGCATCCACCACAGGCGGGCGGCGAAGGGGCCGCCGCTGTCGTCATAGGCAACGACCTGCTTGCTGTTATCGATGCCGAGTGCGCCGAGTCGCAACGAGAATGTTGCAGGGTGCGGCAAGGGATGGCGACCTGTCAGGCCGGTTTTCGGGCCGGACAGATCAACATCCAGATGCAGAAAGCGCGCGCCGGGGATATGGCCGTTGCGGTAAGCGCGGTAGCCGGCGCTGTAATCGGCAAGGTCATGCCGGCAGTCGCAAATGACCCAGTCCGGATCTTTCAGATGAGCTGCGGTTTCGTCGGCACTGATCAGCGTCTTGTGGGCCATCGCGGCAATCCGGTGGAAGCGGGAGCGGCAAAGGTAGCAAACGCCAACCGAAAATCAAGCGCCGCAAATAAAAACGGCAGCTCGCGGCCACCTGATTATGTATATAACTAATTGTATTTAAAGAAATTATTTATAGAGCTGGTGTTCCACTTCGCGCCGGAGGAATTCGTGGAAATGCACCATGCCGTCTTCCAATGGTGACTGGTAGGGACCCACTTCGCTGCGACCCTGCCGCCACAACGCGCGCCGGCCATCGGTCATGCGCGTGATGATCTCGGCATCCTCGACTGCAGTTTCGCGGTAAGCGGCCTGTTCGGCCTCGACAAATTCGCGCTCGAACAGCGCGATGTCTTCGGGGTAATAAAACTCGACGACGTTGCTGCAGGCTTCGGGACCACGCGGCACGATGGTGCTGACCACCAGCACATGCGGATACCACTCGACCATGATGTTCGGGAAATAGGTCAGCCAGATTGCCCCGTGCGCCGGTGCCTTGCCTTCGCCGTAACGCAGCACGTGATCATGCCAGCGCTGGTAGACGGGGCTGCCTGGACGCGCAAGCTGGTTGGCGATGCCGCAGGTCTGCACACTGTACCAGTCGCCGAACTCCCACCGCAGGTCGTTGACGTTGACGAAGTGGCCGAGCCCGGGATGGAAGGGTTCGACGTGATAATCCTCGAGGTAAACCTCGATGAAGGTTTTCCAGTTGCAGGCGTATTCATCGATCTCGACGCGGTCGAGCATGTAGCCGGAAAAATCGAAATCCTTCATCACGCCGAGTTTCGCCAGATCGCGCGCAATATCGCGGCGTCCCGAGAACAGCAGGCCGTTCCAGTTGGTCAGCGGCGTGCGCGCTAGATCGAGGCAGGGGCTGTCTGGAAAATGCGGCGCACCGAGCAGTTTGCCGTCGAGGCCGTAGGTCCAGCGATGCAGCGGGCAGATGATGTTTTGGGTATTGCCGCGATCCTTCAGGATGATCGCCTGACGGTGACGGCAAATGTTTGAGATGAGATCAATGCCGCTGGCGTTGCGCACCAGCGCCTGCGCGTTATCGAGCCACGCCAGCGCATGATAGTCGCCGGTGTTCGGCACCATCAGTTCATGGCCGATATAACCCGGGCCATTGTCGAACAGCAGTCGTTTTTCGACCTCATAAATATGCGGATCGAAATACCACTGTACAGGGAGTTGCGTGGAGGTTTTACCGAACGCGGAAACGCTGGATAGATCGGACATGCAGCAGGTGCGAAAGTTACGGGTTGGTCAGCCGTCGATGAGGTTTCAAGGGCCTGATTCTTAAAGTTTTTTAGCGCTGATTCGAGTGCAATGAAGCCGCGTCAAAAATGAGGGGCCATTCTTCCCCAGCCCCCCCTAAAAGGCAACAACAATTTCCTCAAGGATTCGCTGTCGCACTTGCGGGCGGTGTCTTAACTTGATGTTTATTAAAAGAAATATCGCCAAAATGGGCTGTTGCAAAAGTACCCGTGTTATCCGTGTCGGTGGCCACGGCAATGGCGCTGACGGGTGGGGCATCCTCGCCGAAGGCCGCGCGGAAATCACGTGCGATGTTGCGTTCGACATTCACCCATTGCCTGACCCGGCTGGAGCCAGACTCGACGACGATGATTTTTACACGGTCGGTATAAGCGCTGGACGCGATGGTGTCTGCGGCAGCCTTGCCGTCCCATACGTAACACAGTGTCGCCGCAGGCAGATTCGGATCGAAGAGTGCTCTGGCCATTCGCAGCTTGTTGCGTTCCAGGAAGGGCAGCTTTTCCAGTGGGTAATCAAACATGACATAGATCCGCGCCGGAAAATCGTCGCCTTCCTTCGTTCGCAGATCCGCGGTTTCGATGAGGTTGCTGATTTTCCAGCGCCAGCGCAGCCACGGCAGTTCGGTCGGATTGATGTGCAACTGGCGTGAAAGTCCCGAGGCGCCCCGTTCGGAATCGGCACGCAATACTGTTGTGCCGTTGTCATCCACCAGCGTGTAGCGCGTGCGCACCTTGATGTTCGCGGCCTCCAGCGGCCCCCAGCCTGTGGGTAGCGCCGCACCGGGCCGTACGACGGAAAAGGCGGCGGCGATGACGCGCTCCTCAACCGCGTACGCGGTTGCGACCGTTAGCATCGCCAGCGCCGCCAATAGCGCACGCAGACGCTCAGGCCGGCGACGGTGTTGCATCGAGCAGTCCTGATTGCTGCAGGCGTTGCCAGTCTTCCGGCCGGTCTACGTCCCACAGGGTTTCCATTTCATGCCAGCGCAACCCGCAGGCACGCGCGCGTTCGCGAGTCTGCCGCATCACGTGCTCGCTGCTCCAGGTGATATTGCCGAACACTCGCGGTTCATTTCGTGAAAGCCCGACCAATGTATAGCCGCCGTCTTCCGCCGGCACGAATACGGCATCGTGGTTTGCGCGTAGTGCCGCGGCTGCATCATGCAGGTGCTGAACGGTCAGCGCCGGACAGTCGGTCCCGATGCAGATGGCGAGAGGTACGCGTTGCAATGCGCTGGTGAACGCATTTGCCATACGCGCACCCAGTTCGTCGCCGTGCTGCACGTGCAGTGTTGCGCCGCAGGTCTGTGCCGCGGCGATCAGCGCGGGATGGGTGGCATCCGGTGCACACCACAGTTCGACGCGGGCCGGTGCCGCTGCAGATGCCGTTGCGAGGGCATGCCGCAGCAAGCGCGACTGCAATGCCGCAGACTGTTCCGCACCCAGCAGCGGGATCAGGCGTGTCTTCGTCGTGCCGGGTACCGGTGCTTTGGCGAAAACGAGGATCGTCAGATCAGGGTTTGTGGCGGACATACTGGGCGGCCAGCCGATTGGGGTCCGCGCCTAGAAAGTAAGCGAGCCGCAGGCGCCACATCAGCAGCACCGTGCGCCACAGCCCGTGTTTTTCCCAGCGCCGACCCGAGGTGGTCAGGCGATGGGCGATACACAGCGGCTTGCCATAACGTTTGAGTTGTTTTGTCAGCGCGATGTCTTCCATCAGCGCGATTTCTGGAAAACGTCCTGCCGCTTCAAACACCGAGCGCGTCATGAACAGGCCCTGGTCACCCGTGGCGATACCGGTCAGCCGCGAACGCCAGTTCATCATCCATGCAACCACGCGCAGCATCGGGTGTGAGCCGTGGATCGTGACGTCGAAACGTCCCCAACTGCGCCGGCCACGCGCGAGGCCAGCGACGATCAGTCCGTCGGCGCCCTCCGGCAAAAAACAATCCGCATGCAGGAAGCAGAGGATCTCGCTGCTGGCAGCCGCTGCGCCGGCATTCATCTGTCTGGCGCGGCCGCCGGGCGCGCGCAGCACCAGATCGCACCAGCGTCGCGCCAGCACCGGTGTGTGATCGGTGCTGCCGCCGTCCACCACGATAACCTCGCAGCCACGGTCCCGCAACGGCTGCAAGGCTTGCAGCATGTCGATGATGCCGTGGGCTTCATTCAGTGTCGGGACGATCAGTGATAGCGACATCAGCAGTTATTTTTTGGCGTCGTTCAACGTCCAATCATAATCCAGATGCCGGATTGCAGCCTTGCGATCGGCAATGCTCTGCTGCTGTGCCGGTGAATCGGCGAGCAGTGCTGCATATTTCGCAAAAAACTGTTCTCGCGACTGCATCGCCGGACTTTTTCCTTCGAAACCACGGTAGCCGCTGCTCCAGTCGGTGGCGAACCATTTGAATATCTCCGATACCTCCAGCGCATTGTCCTGCACGATGAAGCGGTTGCGGCTGCGGTCGGACAGGAAGCGTTTGGTTTGCTCTTCCAGTTGCGCATCCAGGCGCGCGGCGACGTAGGCTTCCTCACGCAGCATCGGGCAGCCGGTTGACGCGCAATTCACCGCGAAATGCACCCGCGGCTCGTCGTAGGCGCCGGGCTTGCGCAGCGTTTCGTGTTCGATCAT
>CAMAYE010000068.1 GCA_945862135.1 Bordetella parapertussis | reverse complement strand
TTCACACGACTCATTTTTCTTTGGACAGTATTGTGCGGCGAATCATGTCCCGGCGCTCGATTTCATCAATCATGCCGCGGAACTGGTCCACAAGGCTGCTGCGAATCAGCCGTACACCGAGGAACTGCGGCAGCATCACTGTGGGCTCGATTAACCCCGCCCAACTCACCGTCCAGGTACCCTCTTTCTCGCCACGTTCCACCTGATAACGTCCATCGAGACGCCTGAGATTGCCCTTGAGGACCCGAACCTCGATGGTGTCAGGATAATATTCCGTGGACGCAACCACCACATCGATACCATAGGAAAAAATCAGAAATCCCGCTTCACCGTGCTGCTCGACGATGGCCGTTGCGCCGCGGCGTTCGGTAATTTTGCTGCTCTGCATTCCAGGCACGAATTCAGCCAGGTGACCGTAGTCGGTCAGCGTGCTCCAGATCACGGCATGTGACGCATGGACGGTGGCGCGGATATCAATGGCAACCGCAGTTCCGCGGGACTCGGTATTGACCATCATGCCATCCGCTGCAACGGCGATGCCACCCTGCATCAGCGACAACACCATCGTCCACAACATCGCCCGCGGCGCGATCAAAATGAACGAACGCAGGCTCACCGCATCTTACTCCCGGACCTGCTTGATCGATTGATCGCGCATGCCTACGGAGGCACGTTTTTCGATAAACAACACCTGTTTCAAGTCAGCCTCATTTCGTCCGGCAGCAGAGGCCGGACCCGCATTGGAAACGGGCTTGAGAATAACGTCTGCGCCGTGAAGATTCCGTGAGGCGGATCAAGCCTGGCGCACAGGCCAAGGCTGCAATCGGCAGACGAAAAAAAACCGGGCTTGCGCCCGGTTTCTTCTACAGCTGCTGCAACGATCAGATGGCCTGAATGTTGCTGGCTTGCTGTTTGCCTTTGTTGCCGGCGGTGATGTCGAAGGAGACTTTCTGGCCTTCCTTCAGGGTCTTGAAACCGCTCATCGCGATGCCGGAGAAGTGTGCGAAAAGATCTTCGCCGCCGCCGTCAGGAGTAATAAAACCAAAACCTTTGGCGTCGTTGAACCACTTAACAGTACCTGTTGCCATTTTGTGCATTCCTTTTGAGGATGATTAAAGCCGGCTTTCGCCGAATATCGTATTTAAATCTCACAGCCCCAAAAGCACGCACACCGACAACTTGCTTTACGCGGAACAGCTGACTTTCAAGTACCTGGAAACCAAACACGCGTGGCCGTTATACGTAATGCCCGGTAACCCGTCAAGCACAATGTATAAAGCCTTGGGGGTAGAATAATTTATTGTTTAAATACAGATACTTGCGATGTACTCTTAACAGACAAAAAGCCAAGCGCCTGTACGCCTGCAATAGCCGCCGTTCAAGCACCTGCCCCACTTAATCAGGTGCAACAGCCCCCAAAACTACCGAGCGCACATCTTGCCGTTTGGGAAATGCGTTACGCGGGCTGCGGATATAGCGGATGCCTGTATGTGCCAGACACTGCGCCTTGAAGTCGGGCGTAGCCGTCAGTGCCGCCGGTGCTTCTGCTTCAAGAATATCGAGGGCCACCAGCGGACGCATGGTCTTGTCGCAAAGCACGAAATCAACCGTGTGTTGCGACAATCCTCGCAACAGCCGTTCGCGATCCGCTTCGGCCGAAGGCGTCAACAGCCGATCCAGTCCGACGCGAGTCAACACCTCGTATTCAGGGAGACTGGTCCGCAACAGGTAATAGGCCAGGGTTTCAGCTTGATCAAGCACACGCGCCTGGAGCCGATACGGTAGCGACGCGGCGGCTGCCGCTGAAGCAAGAGGCGCAGCAGACGCAACACTGGTTGCAGTTGTATCGGCCGAGGGATCAATGTCTCTGCGCGCCGGTTTACTGAGCATTTCCTTCAAGCGCTCACCTGCCGCCCGTTCACGCGCTTCCTGTTTGCGCCGGTAACTCCACCACAAGATCGGAATGGCGATGAACGGTGCAAGGATCAGCAGATACCAGAAGACAACCACGGGGTTCAGGACTCGCTGTATTGGGCCATGAACGGATGATCAATCAATGATGCGGCGGCATCCCGTTGCCGTTGCGCACGCGAACGCGGCGTCGATCCAGCCACCAGGCAAACACCGGCAATATGAAAAAACCGCCGGGCATCACCACCAGCACCAGATACGGGCTGATCCGTGAAAGACGTCCAAGATGATCACGCAACTCCGCACGATCCTGCGGCGACCAATCCTGCCCGTTGCGCGGTTTCATCAGTATCGGCATCAATCCGCGGGTCTGTTGGATCTCGACCAACAAGTTCTGCTTTTCGCGCTGGGTCAGTTCATAGACATAACTGAACGCACGGGTCGCACGACTGCGGAGTTGGTGGATCGACGGCATTTAGCGGCAATTCTTGAAAGGTCAGGACACCGCTTGATAATAAAGGTTTTGCGGATGATTCGCTTGAGCAAAAAAGAACCAGCGTTCGGCAACCAGTCCCAGAAACTGAATTATGAAGGCCGCGACCAGCAAAACGGCTGAACCATTGTCCATTCCACCGCCTGCAAGCAGCAGAGGTAGGATAAATGTCCCGGTTATAAACAACCATTTCACAGCACGCAGGGTTCCCGGCGCACGACCGTGAAAAAATTCACGAGTATTAAACGACCCCCCCATGAAGCCCTGCGCTTTTTGCACAATGCGGGGGTGTTTGATGCCGATGGCACTCTGCAGATTGGAACGCGGTGTGAGTTGGGCATTGCGATAAAGAGAAGCAACCCGCGTCACCAGTCCCACCAGCGTCAGCACAATCGCCGCAACGCCAAGGCCATAAGCGTTCGGCTCGCCACGGACTGCAGCCAGCGCAGCAGCCAGCATCACGCCGGACGCCGAACCCAGCACCACAAAATTGATAATGGTCAGCGGCGTCGCCCATTCCTGCAGGAACTTGATGCAGGCATAGATCATCGCCGTGCACAGAAACAGCAGCATGCACACAACCACGCCGGCAATGCCCAGGCCTAGCGTCATGCCGTGGTTTTGGCAATGCGCCCAGCCGTAGGCAGCGACAATCGCCATGAATGCCGGCAGCACGATCACTTCACGCGACAGCCACGACGTGCGCCACATTGCCGCCGCACGCCATGCACGCTCGGGATGCCCCAAATGAAAAAACGACGCTAACAGGCCTGCGCCCAGCAGCAGTACCGAGACGGCACTGCCCCAGGAATAAAAGCCCGTTGCAGGCGACGCCCACGCACCGCCGGCGACGCCGACTTCAACAACGAACAGTGCAAGGAACAATCCCTGCCCGGCGCCCAGCAAGGTGGTCAGGAAGACTACGGAAAATGCAGGATTCATGAATCGTTACTCCGTCAGCGGGCTGCAGCGTCACTGCTGGACGGCCGGCCATCGATGTTCAGCGGATTGTCGGCACGCTCAGCAACACCGCCCTGCAGGTTGGCTTCGGTCTTGCGGCGTGGCAGATAGTGATTCGCGGGCTGTGTGTTCCACTCCGGCATCAGCTGATAACCGGCGGCTTCGCGAATCGCCTTCGACACAATCGACTCTTCGTCATGGATGTCGCCGTAGAGCCGTGCATTGGTCGGACAGGCCAGCACGCAGGACGGCTTGCGCTCCGACTCCGGCAGCTTCTCGTCGTATATGCGGTCGACGCACAGCGTGCACTTCTTCATCACCTTCTGGTGCTCGTCGAGCTCGCGCACACCGTACGGGCAGGCCCAGGCGCAGTATTTGCAGCCGATGCACTTGTCGTAATCGACCAGCACGATACCGTCTTCGGGGCGCTTGTAACTGGCCCCCGTCGGACACACCGGCACGCAGGGCGGATCTTCGCAATGCAGGCAGGACTTCGGGAAATGCACAGTCTGCGTATCCGGGAACTCGCCGACCTCGAAAGTCTGCACACGATTGAAAAATGTACCAGTCGGATCGCGGTCATAAGGATTGTCATCCGACATGAAACCGGCCTCACCCGAGGTGTTCCATTCCTTGCAGCTGGTCACGCAGGCATGGCAGCCCACGCAGACGTTGAGGTCGATCACCAAAGCGAGCTGAGTCATCGCGCGCACTCCCGCTGATCGAGTCCGGTCATTTGAAATCTCCTCATTTAAATTCCCCTTTGCCGGCGACAAAGGCCTGCCACAGCTTTCTCACCTTGTTGGTTCCGGGGGCCGCAGGCATCGGCGCAAACTGCGGCGAAGTTTCTTCCGGCTCGCCCGCTTCCGCCTTGCTGATGCGCACCCGCACGTCATACCAGCCGGCCTGACCGGTCACCGGATCGGAATTCGAAACCGTGCGGCCGTCACCCATCGGAATCTCTTCCGAGATCAGGTGATTGAGCAGAAAACCTTTGCGCGCTTCATTCGCATCAGGCGACAGATGCCACGCGCCCTGCGCCTTGCCGATCGCGTTCCACGTCCACACGGTGCCCGGCTCCACCGCATTACTGCAGCGGCACAGGCAGCGCACGCGGCCGTGCATCGACTCCACCCAGATCCAGTCACCGTCGGCGATGCCATAGGTGGCGGCCGTTTTTTCGTTTACAAACAAATAGTTATGCGCATGAATCTGGCGCAGCCAGGAATTCTGCGAATCCCAGGAGTGATACATCGCCATCGGCCGCTGCGTAATCGCCGACAGCGGATACTTCGCGGTATCGGTGCATTGCACTTCGAGGGGCGTGTAATAGAAAGGCAGCGGATCGAAATAAGTGGTGATTCGCTCACGCAGATGCACCGGCGGCACGCGTTTGCCCTGACCGCGCGCGGCAAGACGGAAGCGTTGCAGCACCTCGGCATAGATCTGGATGATCACCGGGTCCGCAAAGCGCCGCAGCTTCATTTTCTGCGCCCACTCCGAATACTCCAGATTCCAGTTGCGCATGTATTGATAGGACTCGGGCATCACGTGGTGGAACACGCAGTTGTTCTTGGCGTACATCTCCCACTGTTTTGGATTGGGTTCGCCGACCAGCGCCTTGTCGCCATCCTTGCCGCGCCAGCCGATCAGGAAGCCCTGCCCCGACCCCGGTTCAGTTTCGAAATTGGTAATGAAGTCCGGGTAGTCCTTGAACTTGCGCGAGCCGTCCGGCTTGGTGAACGCCGGGAACTTGAGGCGCCCCGCCAGTTCAATCAGCACCTCCTGGAAGGGTTTGCATTCGCCCTTGGGCGGCACCACCGGCACCCGCACCGAATCCACCGGGCCGTCGAATTCGGAAATCGGCCGGTCGAGCATCGACATCACATCGTGACGTTCGAGATAAGTCGTATCCGGCAGCACCAAGTCGGCGAAGGCCGTGGTCTCCGACTGGAAGGCGTCGCAGACAATCAGGAACGGAATCTTGTATTCGCCCGACGCGTCCTTGTCGTTCAACATCTTGCGCACTTCACTGGTGTTCATGGTCGAGTTCCAGGCCATGTTCGCCATGAACAGCATCAGCGTATCGATCGGGTACGGATCACCCTTCCAGGCATTGGTGATCGCGTTGTGCATCATGCCGTGCACCGCCAGCGGATGCTCCCAGGAGAAGGCCTTGTCGAGCCGTACCGGTTCGCCCTTCTCATCGACGAACAGGTCTTCCGGACCGCCCGGGAATCCCAGCGGCGCGCCACCCAGCGGCGTATCCGGTTTCACTGCACCCGGATCGTTGGGATTACGTGCATACACCGGCGGCGTGCTGCGCGGGAACGGCGCCTTGTGGCGGAAACCGCCGGGCCGGTCGATGGTACCGAGCAGCGACATCAGGATCGACAGCGCGCGGATGGTTTGAAAGCCGTTGGAATGCGCCGCGAGGCCGCGCATCGCATGGAAGGCCACCGGATTGCCGGTGACCTTGTCGTGTTTGCGGCCCCAGCTGTCGGTCCAGGCAATCGGCAATTCGATTTTCTGGTCGCGCGCCGCGATGCCCATTTCCTGGGCAAGGCGGCGAATCGTAGCCGCATCGATGCCGGTAATTTTTGCCGCCCACTCCGGTGTGTATTCGGTCAGCCGTTCGCGCAGCAACTCAAAGGCCGGTTTGACCGGTGTGCCGTCGGGCAATTGGTAGCTGCCGGTCAGCGCCGGATCGGAATCACCCGTGTGATTGATCACCGCCTTGCCGCTATGCCGGTCCCACCACAGTTGTTGATGCTTACGGTGCGGATTTTTTTCTTCCGCAGTTTCGTCGCAGGCGATCAAGCCGAATTTTTCGCTCTTCTCGTCAAGGTTCACCAGATAACCGGCGTTGCTGTACTGGGCGAGGAAGTCGCGGTCATACAGCCCCAACTTGACCAGTTCATGGCACAAGGCCATCAGCAGCGCACCATCCGTGCCCGGACGGATCGGAATCCATTCATCCGCCACCGCCGAATAACCGGTACGCACCGGGTTGATCGAAATAAAGCGCCCGCCTTCGCGCTTGAATTTCGAGATCGCCATCTTCATCGGGTTCGAGTGATGGTCCTCAGCCGTGCCAATCATCACAAACAGTTTGGCGCGATCCAGATCAGGACCGCCGAATTCCCAGAAGCTGCCACCGATGGTGTAGATCATGCCCGCGGCCATGTTCACCGAGCAGAAGCCGCCGTGCGCCGCGTAGTTCGGCGTGCCGAACTGCCGTGCAAATAGGCCGGTCAGCGCCTGCATCTGGTCGCGGCCGGTAAACAGGGCGAATTTTTTCGGATCGGTGGACCGCAGCTTGCCCAGCCGCTCTTCCATCACCTTGAAGGCCTCGTCCCAGCTGATCACCTCGAACTCACCCGCACCGCGCTCGGAACCGGGCTTGCGCCGCAGCGGCTGGGTCAGCCGTGCCGGCGAATACTGTTTCATGATCCCCGACGCACCCTTGGCGCAAATCACGCCCTTGTTCAGCGGATGTTCGGGATTGCCTTCGATGTAGCGGACTTCATCATTCTTCAGATGCACGCGGATGCCGCAGCGGCAGGCGCACATATAACAGGTGGTATTGCGGGTTTCGGTACGGGCTGCAGTCTGGGCGCTGGCGGTCATGGTTTAGCCGTTGATTTCGCGTGGGATTTACCGCGCGAATTATAGGGTTTGCCCCTGAAACACTGGGTTAAAAATTCTTATCGGGTCATTAGGACTGGACGCCAGCCGCCCACCGTGCGGACTCAGCGCTGTTGATCCATCCATTTGCTGGTCTGCGGCATGGTCCAGCGACTCAGTTTTGTGATCATGCGTCGCGGATCATCATCCAGAACAATCATGTCGCGATGAGCCGGATTGACGAAACGCGCAGTAACCGCGTGATCAAGAAAAGCCCGCAGATGATCGAAATAACCCTCGACGTTGAGCAGCCCGCAGGGTTTGCTCTGCACGCCGAGCTGGTTCAGCGTGACCATCTCGAAAAACTCATCCAGCGTACCCATGCCACCGGGCAGCGCGATAAAGGAATCGGACAGCTCCGCCATCATCACCTTGCGTTCATGCATGGACTCCACCACATGCAGCTCGGTGAGTTCGGTATGCACCATTTCCCGCTCCAGCAGCCGGCGCGGCGTCACCCCCGTCACATTGACACCAGCCGCCAGCCCCGCTTCAGCCACCACGCCCATCAGTCCGATATTGCCGCCGCCGAAAACAATGCCGAGCCCGGCATCGCCAATCGCCCGCACCATCGCGCGTGTCGCGTCCGCGTAAACGATGCCGTTGCCGGAATTTGAGCCGCAAAAAATGCAGATGTTCTTCATGACTGGAAGCCTGACACTGGGAAAAGTGACTGGATTCTAGATGATCCGCGCCAGCCTTAACCCCGAATGCCGCGGCCGGACGTTTACAGCCTGGAATCCCCAACACAAGGAACCGCCATGAAAACGTCCGCCGTCCTGATCAGCGCCGCACTTGCCGCCGCTTTTCCCGCACTCGCTGCCACCCCCAATGAAACGGGCGGCCAGGCCCTGACCATCTACAGCACCGCACGCCCCGGTGCCCTGTCGCCGGAACTCTACCGCGGCGGCGTAGGCCCCGCCGTTCCGGGCTATGCCGTGATCCGCGCCCAGCGCGACCTTGCCTTCAGCCTGGGGCGCAACAATGTGCGTTTTACCGACGTTGCCGCGCTGATCGATCCGACTACGGTGCGTTTCGAATCCCTGACCGATCCCGCCGGCACACGGGTCATTGAACAGAATTTCCAGTTCGATCTGGTCAGCACGCAAAAGCTGCTGGAGAAATACATCGACCGCCGCATCAGCGTTGACCAGGTGCGCGGCAACGGCACGGAATCTTTTTCGGGCACGCTGCTTTCCACCGCAGGCGGCATCGTTCTGAAGCGCGACGACGGCAGCATCCAGACCCTGCCACACAACGCCGGCGTTCGTCTTCCGGAACTACCCGGCGGCTTGATCACCCGCCCCACACTGGTCTGGGATGTCGCCGCCGACCGCGCCAGCACCCACGCCACGCGCGTGTCCTATCAAACCACCGGCATCACCTGGTGGGCGGATTACAACGTCACTTATCAGGACGGCGCGGATGCCAACAGCTGCAAACTCGACGTCGGCGCCTGGGTCAGCATCGTCAACAAATCCGGTGCGAGTTACGCCGACGCCAAACTCAAACTCGTCGCCGGCGACGTCCACCGCCCACAACCGCAAGGCCGCGTCTACGCCGCGCCGGCCGCGCAACGCGCGATGGCGATGGACGTCAGTGAAAAAGGCTTCGAGGAAAAATCCTTTTTCGAGTACCACCTCTACACCCTCGGCCGCCCCGCCACCATCGCCGACAACTCCACCCAGCAGATCGAACTCTTCCCCGCCGCCCGCGCCGTGCCCTGCGAAAAAACCCTGGTCTATTACGGCGCCGCAAACGCACGCCCCTACGGCGGCCCCGCCACCGACCGCAACTACGGCATCCAGAGCAACCGCAAGGTCGACGTCTACCTCGGCTTCAAAAACGCCAGGGAACAGAACATGGGCATGCCGCTGCCGGCGGGCCGCATTCGCGTCTCCAAACTCGACAACGCCGACCAGACCCTCGAATTCATCGGCGAAGACATCATCGACCACACCCCGCGTAACGAAAACGTGCTGATCAAAATGGGCTCCGCTTTCGACGTCGTCGGCGAACGCCGCCAGGTCAACTTCAACGTCGACAGCTCACGCAAAACCATGACCGAGGAAATCGAAGTCAAACTGCGCAACCAGAAAAAAGATGCGGTCACGGTGATGGTCAAGGAAAACCTTTACCGCTGGACCAACTGGCAGATCACCAGCAAGAACCACGACTACCGCAAGGACGATGCGCGGACGGTGACGTTTCCGGTGAAGATTGCTGCGGGGGCGGAGGCTGTGGTGCGTTACAGCGTGACTTACACTTGGTAAATCGCCATTCGCATATGCGGTTGAGAACGGAAGTGGCCAAGACTATGATGAGAACCAATACGGCGCAATACGTCAACTAAAAAAGTCAACCAATTCACGTTAACCTCTTAAGCCCATGTCATCTAACCAGCAAGAACCCCAAGTTGTGGCTCCTGATTTTTTGGTCGAGTTTCCATTTCGGCTGAACTCAGTCTTGCCAGAATTTGAAGTGGCAGAGGATCTCCACGTTCGCCAGATGAATAGCGAAGCGAAGAGTCGTTTACTTCGAATCGAAGACCCCCAATACACAGAAGATGGAAAACTAACCAAGTTCACTTCACTTCCTGGCTGCTTGTTCTCGGGGGACATTGGCCCGGATATTGACGAGATTGATGAGTTTTGTTCTAGCAACTACATGCTCATTGCGCCCTCACCTGAGCGCGCTAAGGAGTTTAATTTTGCTCTTAAGCTCGTGGGCCCCTCAGCATCTGCGCTTTACATTGGGTTTAAAACAACCACTCCCGCTAGATACTTCATCGGTCCCCCTTGTTTTTTTGGGCGACTAGCACTTCCCGTTGAAGAACGTGAAGCGGCAGAGCTTGTAACCCTCGTCCAGTTAATCGAGCGTGCCAGAACAGACAAGAAGCTCCAAACAATGCGCGAGATATATATGCATGCGCTTACTCGAGATAGGCGTAAAGAGAGCCGCTTCATCGAGTTGGCGATCATTTTGGAGATGCTTCTGCTGCCGAGTAGTTCTGCGGAATTGTCGTACAGGTTTAGTTTGCGCCTAGCGAAATTTATGGAAAAACTTAGAGGCGAGTCGATTAGCGACGTATTCAAGCTTGCTCGTCGCATCTACACAACTCGGTCTCGCCTTGTTCATGCCGGTGCCGATAACGACTTGGACGATATCGCTCCTGTAGCGTACGACTATGTTCGGATTCTCTTGGCCGCTTACCTTCATGATCGTCAGCAATTCCAAGAAGAGCGATTAGACGAGCTATGTTTGAGCTAACAATTCATTCCACCAGACCTGCGCGATAATCCGCACAGGCCGGTGAATTCAAACGTTACCCCCCTTCCGAGCCGCCGAGTAGCACAGCGCGGCCGGGGGCCGTCGGCGAGCACTGTCTGAGCCCTCGCGCAGTTTGCGAGGGCGAGTTGCGGAGCCGCCCGGCCGCGCGAGCAACGCAGGGAACCCCCGAAGGGGGCGGCGAAGAGGGTCGCCTTCTCTTTGGTTACTTTCTCTTGGCGAAGCAAGAGAAAGTAACTGGCCGCCGGGCCACCCCCGGCGACCTTGAAGCCCCGCAACCGGATAAAAACCAGTGGCAAGAACGCCCTTCGACAAGCTCAGGGCGAACGGTGTTTTGCTTTGAGTCAACTCAACCGACAGCTATTGGCGGATCCAAGCGAATTTGATTTTGTTCCTGTAACCCCCAACTCCCCCTGCTATACAATCCCCCCATCCCACCAAGGGATTAAAGGGAGAACAACAATGGGTCTAGGCACCATCATCACCCTCGCCGTACTCGCCGTAATCGTCATCTACGTGATCACGATCTACAACGCGCTGGTACAGATCAAACACAACGTATCCAAAGCCTGGGCCAATATCGACGTGCTGCTCAAGCAGCGCCACGACGAACTGCCCAAGCTCATCGAGACCTGCAAGCAATACATGAAGTTCGAGCAGGACACGCTGACCCGCGTGATCGAAGCGCGCTCGAAGGTGTTCACGGCGCGCGAAGCACAGAACGTCCCCGCGCTGGGCCAGGCCGAGACCGGCATGCGCGCAGCGCTCGGAAGCCTGTTTGCACTGGCCGAGTCCTACCCCGACCTCAAGGCCAACCAGACCTTCCAGCAGCTGCAGACGCGCATCTCCAGCCTCGAGAACGCCATCGCCGACCGCCGCGAGTTCTACAACGAGTCGGTGAACATCAACAACGTGCGCATCGAGCAGTTTCCGGATGCCATCGTTGCTTCGATGTTCGGCTTCAAGGCCGCGCAGCTGCTGGAGTTTTCCGAAGAAGAAAAGAAGGACGTCGACGTCAAGTCGCTGTTCAACACCTGATCGTCGCCGTCCGGCGGTCCTGAATGCAGTTCTCGTTCAATATCGGCAGCAACAGCGGCCGCGGTCCGCTGTACCTGACGGGCGGCCTGCATTTCATCATCCTCGTCATCGCCGGGCAGGCGGAGTCCGCCGAAGTCTGGCCCCTTGCGCTGCTGGCGATGTCGGTGGTCAGCTTTTTTGCGTGGCTGGGTAATTACCGGCGTTACCGGCAGATTCACGACCTCCCCACTTCCAACGTCGCCACGGCGGCACAGGGTTATGTCGAACTGCTCGGTGTCGGCCGGCTGATAGCCGGCTCCACGGTGACTTGCCCGATCAGCCAGCGCGCCTGCTGCTGGTACCGTTACACGGTCGAAGAAGAACAGAACGACAACAAATGGAAAACCGTGGACGAAGGCCACAGCATCGATCATTTCCTGCTGGTCGATGACAGCGGCGCCTGTGTGGTGTCACCGGATGGTGCCGAGGTGATTGCGGGCCATAAAAAATCCTGGCGAGAAGGCCGCATGCGCTACAGTGAGTGGCTGATGCTGCCCGACAGCACGCTGTATGCCATCGGTGAATTTGTCACCCACAGCGGCAACACGCCTTCAGCCGCTGAAGAACGCGAAGATGTCAGTGCACTGATTACCGAATGGAAAAACGACAAGCAGCAACTGTTGCAGCGTTTTGATCTCGACAAGGACGGCAGCATCAGCCTGAAGGAATGGGAACTCGCACGCATGCAGGCCATTCGCGAAGTACGCAAGAACCGCTTCGAGCAACTGGGCAATCACGTCGAGGGCGTGCATCTGCTGCGCAAGCCGCGCGACAATCGGCTGTTCCTGCTCGCCAACGAAATGCCCGATGCGCTGGGACGGCGTTACCGCTGGTGGGCGTGGGCCCACCTCAGCGCTTTCATCGGCCTCGGCATCTGGGGATTGGTGCTGCTGGGTGTTAAATAATTAAATAAAATCAATTACTTAAATACAGGTTATCGATGACCGAGCATCAACTGCCCTGCCTCAACAGCGCCGGCTTTCACCAGCTGCATTACACCGACTGGGGCGATCCGGCGAATCCGCGCGTGGTGATCTGCGTGCACGGCCTGACGCGCAACTGCCGCGATTTCGATGCGCTGGCCGCAGCACTGCAGGATCAGTTCCGCGTCATCAGCATCAGCATGGCCGGACGCGGCAAAAGCGATTGGCTGCCGAACAAGGACGACTACGGTTACGTGCAGTACATGAACGATACGACGGCGCTGATCGCGCGCATCACTGCCGGCGGCAGCAAGGACATCAGCTGGGTCGGCACCTCGATGGGCGGCATGCTCGGCATGCTGCTCGCCGCCAAACCGAACAATCCGATCCGCCGCCTGGTACTTAATGACGTTGGCACGCTGATTCCCAAGGCGTCAATGGAACGCATCGGCGCTTATGTCGGAAAGAATCCGCTGTTCAACAGTTTTGCCGAGCTCGAACAATACGTGCGCAAGGTCTCGGCCCCCTTCGGCCCGCTGACCGATGCGCAGTGGCGCCACCTCGCCGAACACAATTCGAAGTGTGATGCCGAAGGCCGCTGGGGCATGATTTACGACCCGGGCATCGCACAACCCTTCCACAAGGCTGCGGCAAAGGACATCGTGCTGTGGAGTTATTACGATGTGATCCGCTGCCCCACGCTGTTGCTGCGCGGCGCCGACTCAGACCTGCTGCTGCGTGAAACGGCCGTCGAAATGACGCAGCGCGGCCCCAAACCGAAGCTGGTGGAATTCGTCGGCGTCGGCCATGCGCCAGCGCTGATGGCGGACGACCAGATTGCCGCGGTGCGTAACTTCCTGCTCGGATAGATGGTTACAGGCGGGTGGAAATCGACACGGCCTTCTTGGCGAAGGCCTTGCGTTCCGCCGGATCCTTGATCTCGTCGGAGATCAGCAGATAAAGCTCGGCCTCGTCGCGCGCCTTCGCCGCGGCGCGCCGCACCACAATCCGCGCAATCGCGCCAATGTGCTGGGCCAGCGCCTTTTCGGCACGCGCCAGCGCTTCCGGTGAAAATTTCCTGGAAATCGACTCCAGAGCCTCGGCACTGGGTGCCGCGGCAAGCCCGGTGCGGCCTGAAGGCGGCGCCGATTTTTCAGCGGCGGTGAACATGGCGATGAATGCGGCGCGCGCCTTTTCGTCGGTGATTTCACGACCGACCACATCGCACAGCGCCTCCAGCGTCGCACTGCTCTTCGCGGCATTGCGGATCACCACCGGCGCGATCGGCCCGATATGGCGTGCCAGTTCGGCTTCGACTTTTTTCAGTTGCTCACGATCAATGGCCATGCCGGTCAGGCCCGAGGCCGTCACCGGCGCCGACGGTTTGAGCAGCATCGTTGGCGCATCCGCCGATACCGCCGGCCGCAGCGGCGCCACCGGCGCGGTATTCCCGGTCAGTGCATGGCGGAATTCGGCAACACTCTGCGGCCGTTCGTCTTCATGCGGTTTCAGCGCCCAGTCAATTGCCGTCAAAACTTCTGCGCCATAGGTTTCGGCGCTGCATTGCGTTGCCGCCGCGGGCATCTCGTCCTGCCGCACCCGCGCAGTGGCCTCGACCGGTTTGCTGCCGGTGAGCATCCAGTACATCACGCCGGCAAAGGCGTAGAGATCCGTCCACGGCCCCTGCTTGCCGTTGGCGTGATACTGCTCCAGCGGCGCATAACCCGGCGACACCACCGCAGTCAGTTCCTGGTTGCCGAGCTTCAATTCACGAGCCGAACCGAAGTCGAGCAGCACCGGACTGCCTTCTTCACGCATGAAAACGTTGGCGGGTTTGATGTCGCGGTGCAGATAACCCGAGCGATGCACCAGCGCCAGACCATCGAGCAAGGGCACTGCGATGTTCAACAAGTCATCGCGCGGCAAGGGCCGCCGGTTGGCGATCCAGTTCGGCAATGGCACACCTTCGACGAACTCCATCACCATGTAACCGGTCTGGTTCGCCTCGAAAAAACGCATCACGCGCACGATGTTGGGGTGGCGGAACGAGGCCAGGGTCTTGGCCTCTTCCATGAAGCGCTGCAGCCCCCACAGGAAAGAATCCGTCGTTGCGCCAGAATGCGGCTCCACCGTGGAATCGGCATTGCGCATCGCAAATTCGCCAGGCAGATATTCCTTGATCGCCACCCGCAGGTTGAGGTTGCTGTCGGTGGCCAGATAAGTCAGGCCGAAGCCCCCCACACCGAGCACGGATTCGATGCGGTACTCGTGCAGCGCATAACCGTTAGGCAGCGCGTTCAAGGTTTCGGCCATGATGGATTGCGATCGCTGATGCTTGGTGGCGGTTATTTCTGGTCGATCAGTTCGATCGCCTTCTCCAGACTGCGCCGCATGCGGTTGAATGACTTCGCCAGCAACGACATCTCGTCACCGCCCTTCTCGTTGAATTCGGGGATCTCCATGTTGCCGGTGCTGATCTCGTCGGCCGCCTTCGACATGCGCGTGATCGGACGCACGATCAGCAGACTCATCATGATGTTGAGGATGATGAACAACGCGACAAACACCGCAGACAATGACGCCATGAAGGTGTAAAACGCGCGGTTGGCATTCTCCACCGGCAAGGCCATCGGGACTGACACGATCTGCGCGCCAATCACTTCCATGTGTTTCCA
>CAMAYE010000067.1 GCA_945862135.1 Bordetella parapertussis | reverse complement strand
AGGAACACGCGGCCATTCGATTGCAGCGCGCCGAGGATGGCCGACGGGTCGGAGCCCACTACGCGATTCAGTACGGCTGACAGCGCCGTCGGCTGGGTGATACGCGTCAGTTCGCCGGCGCCAATCGAAAAACTGTTCCAGTTGATGATGGTCTTGGCGGTGTGGGTGTTGATGTTGAGGATGTTGGCCGCGGGATTGGTGATCTGCGCGGAGCCGTGGGCGACAGCGCCGCCGGTTGGATTCGCGATGGCCGTTCCGCTGAAGCAGGCTGCAATTGCAACGGCAATCGCCTTGCGCGGAATTACGCAGACCTGAGAATTCACCGCGTTATTTTTTTTCTTGCTGTCGCTATACATGACCATCCCCTTAACTCACACATCATGACCAACGGTTTTTTATTGATGCGAAATAACAACTTCGTCTGTGCGAGATTATTTCATGCCCGCGTCAAAAGCTTCGTGAATTAAGTCGCCAACCGGAAAAGGAATCCAAGGGCCAGCCAGAAGGGCTTTTTCTGCAAATCCTTGCTGGTTTGCGACTCAAAATTTATTATTTTTATAATAAAATCAAATACTTAATTAATTTTTACGAGGTAATTTGCCAAGGCTGCAGGTAATCCAGCCGATCCCCGGTCTGCACGATGAGGTGCCGGACGGTCTTTTCCCGGACGATATGCAGCGTCACATCGCCCCCCGCCGCACAACTCGCCCACAGGCGCTCGTAGAACTCGCCCTGTCCGCCAATGGAGTCACCGCCGACGCCAAGGATCACGTCACCACGCTGCAGGCCTGCATGTTCGGACGGCGAATCCGGCAACACGCGCGATACCACGACATGGCCTTCCATCTGCTCGGTGTTGAGACCCAGCCACGGCCGCTTTTTGCCCTGACGCCGGCCCGACTGCACGAGATCAGGCAACACATCCTTCAGCAGATTGATCGGAACGAACATGTTGCCGGGAAACGCCACGCCTTCATTCAAGGCATCGCTGACCCAAAGTGAAGCGATGCCGACGAGCCGGCCTTCGCCGTCAAACAAGGCCGCACCGCTGTGTTCGTAACGCGGCGGCGCAGTGAACAGCGCATCATCAATCATGTATTCCCACCAGCCGGTGAAGCGACGCCGGGACACCAGCGCTGCGCCGGTCACCCCGCCCCCGCCTTCATGGCAGGCCACTACGAGGCCCTGCAGCTCCGCGAGTGCACTGGAATCGCCCAGCTCAACCGGCGCACAGGGTGGTGCAGGTTTGGCGCGCAACAGGCCAAAACCCGTTGCGTGATCGAATCCGACAACGCTTGCCGGATAAATCCTGTTGTCGCTGTCGATCACCAGCACCGAGGCGGCTTCCAGCACCAGATAACCGATGGTCAGGATCAAGCCCTGGTCATCAATGACGATGCCGGTGCCTTCACGCTCGGAACCAAGGGAATCCGCGGTGCGCGCACCTTCGACGGCACGGATCGAGAGTTTCACCACCGCGTCGAGCGGCGGTGAGGCGGGCTGCGGGATGCCGTTGGTGGCTTGCCATGCAGCGAGCGCGGCGCTGAACAGGGACACCGTCATGGGAGCGTCATGCGACAGCCGGCGCAAGCGCCTCGTAGCGCACATCGATGATTTCGATGTTCACAATGCCCTTCGGGGTCGGCAGTTTGATGGTGTCGCCGGCGCGATGCTTGAGCAGCGCCTTGGCAATCGGCGACACCCAGCTGACATGGCCGCGCGCCGGATCGGCTTCATCGATACCGACGATGGTCACGGTTTGCGCTGCGCCGTCACTGTCTTCGTAATCCACCGTCGCACCGAAAAAAATCTGGTCCGTATCACCGCGCGCAGCCGGATCCACCACCACAGACTGGTCAAGACGCCGGCCGAGATAATGGATGCGGCGGTCGATTTCGCGCAGCCGTTTTTTGCCGTAAAGATAATCGCCATTTTCGGAGCGGTCGCCATTGGAGGCGGCCCAGGCCACCACTTTCACCAGTTCCGGGCGCTCGACGTCGAGCAATTGCATCAATTCCTGCTTGATCCGGGCGTAGCCGGCAGGCGTCATGTAGTTCTTCGTTGCAGGTGCTGCGGGCTCTGCAGGTGCTTTGGGGGGACGGGACATGACGCAAAGTGTAGCGAAAACAGCCTTCGGCAATCGTTGTAATCAATGTTGGCCCGGCAGATTTCATAATATAAAATGCTGCTTTACACAAACGACCAACCGGCATTCTGACCCGTGGCTGAAAAATCCGCTAAACCTTCCATTCAGGTCATCGAACGCATGATGCACCTGCTCGACGTGCTGTCTGAGCATTCCACGCCGGCAACACTGAAGCAGTTGGCATCGGCTACCAAGCTGCACCCATCCACGGCACATCGCATTCTCGGCGTGATGGTCGACAGCCGGCTGGTGGACCGCATCGAACCGGGCATGTACCGGCTGGGCATCCACCTCGTTGAACTCGGCAGCCTGGTGAAGTCGCGCATCAGCGTGCGCCAGGAAGCGCTGCCGCATATGCACGAGCTGCACCGTTCACTCGGCGAAACCGTGAACCTCTCGGTGCGCCGTGACGATGAGGTGGTTTATATCGAACGCACCGCTGAAAACAGCTGCATGATGCGCGTGGTGCAGATCATCGGCGCACATGCCCCGCTCCACATCACCGCGGTCGGCAAGATCTTTCTGGCTGCGGAAACGCCGCAGCGGGTCGCCGACTATGCCGCCAGAACCAAATTGCCGCGTTTTACCGACAACACGCTGACCGATCCGAAAAAGCTGACCGTCGAACTCGACGACATCCGCAACCGCCGCTATGCCTATGACAACGAAGAAGCCGAGCGCGGCGTGTGCTGCGTCGGCGCCGGCATCCATAACGATGAAGGCCAGCTGATCGCCGGCCTTTCGGTTTCAGCGCCCACCGAACGTTTCCGCAAGACCTGGGCTGAATCGGTGCGCCAGTCTGCGGAGCGCATATCGCGCGCCATCGGCTACCAGCCTTCGCGCTGACCGCATCCGCGAAAGCCGCTGCGCCGCAATGTACGACCGTTCCGTCGTTTTTCTTGACCTCGAGACCACCGGCGCCACTGCGACCCACGACCGCATCACCGAAGTCGGTCTGATTGAAGTGGAAAACGGCCGCTTCATCCGCGAATGGTCTTCGCTGGTGAATCCCGGCATGAGCATTCCGCCGGGCATACAGGCGCTGACCGGCATCAGCAATGACATGGTGGCGCTGGCGCCTCGCTTTGAAGAAATCGCCCGCGAACTGTATCAGGCCATCGACGGCCGCGTGCTGATTGCCCACAACGCGCGCTTCGATTACGGTTTCCTGAAAAACGAATTCCGCCGCCTCGGCAAGACCTTCACCGCGCCGGTGCTTTGCACGGTCAAACTCTCGCGCAAGTTGTTTCCGCAGCACCCGCGTCACAACCTCGACAGTCTGATGTCCCGCCACGGCATTAACTGCGATGCGCGACATCGCGCACTGGGCGACGCCCGCGTACTGTGGGAACTGGCGCAGCAATGGCGACAGGAACCCGGCGAAGAAGCGGTACTGACCGCTACGGAAAAATTGCTGAAAACGACAACCGTGCCAGCGGGACTCGCCGACAACGCCTTCGACCATATCCCGGAAGGTCCCGGCGTCTACCTGTTTTACGGTGAAAAAGATGTACCGCTGTATGTCGGCAAAAGCATCAACCTGCGCACGCGGGTGATGTCGCATTTCTCCGGAGATCATCGCATCAACAAGGACATGCGTATTGCCGCTGAAGTGAAACGCATCGACTGGATCGAAACAGCAGGTGAACTCGGTGCGCTGATTGAAGAAGCACGGCTGATCAAGAAACTCTCACCCGTGCACAACCGCCAGTTGCGCCGCGCCAGCGAACTGTGCGCCTGGCACTGGCCCGCTGACCGTCACGACGCAGCGCCGGAACTGGTGTCGGCGCGCGACCTCACCGGCGGTGAATTCCGCGATCTCTACGGCCTGTTCCGCTCGAGACGAACGGCCATTGAGGCGCTGCGCGAAATCGCGCTTGAACATGAGTTGTGTCATGGGCTTCTGGGATTGGAAAAACGCAAGGGCCCTTGTTTCGCCTACCAGATCAAGCGCTGTCGCGGCGCCTGCGCCGGCATTGAGACGCCGCGTGAACACGCGGCGCGCCTCGCCGCGGCGCTGGCCGGATTGCGCATCCGCGCATGGCCCTTTCCCGGCCGCATCGGCATCCGCGAAACCTCACCCGGCGGTGAACGCTGCGACCTGCATGTACTCGATCAGTGGTGTCATCTCGGCACGGTCAGCAGCGAAGAGGATCTGCGTGATCTGCAGGAAGGCGCGCCACGTCCGCTGTTTGACCTGGATACTTATAAAATCCTGACGCGTTACCTGCTGAACGGGAAACACCGGCCACAAATCGTATCGCTGACCACGACGACCGCAGCTGCGGCATAATCAGCGGCGCAGTCACAAACAACCAGCTGGAGGAGAATGTCATGATCAGTAAACTGCAGGGACTCATGGTCGCCGCATTCGTCGCGGTCTTTCCGTTTACCGTGTCGGCACAGCAATACCCGGCGAAAGCCGTACGCTTCATTATCCCGTTCCCTCCGGGCGGGCCCACTGACATCATGGGCCGCATGGCGACCGACATCCTGTCCAAGGCCACCGGTCAGCAGTTCATAGCCGACAACCGCGGCGGCGCCGGCGGCAACATCGGCGCCGACATTTGCGCAAAGGCGCCAGCCGATGGCTACACGCTGTGCATGATCACTGCAGCACAGGGCGTATCACCGGCGATTTACAAAAAGATGAGTTATGACCCGGTGAAGGATCTTGCCACGATCACCCTGATGGCGAGTCTGCCCAGCCTGCTCACTGTGCACCCGGCATTGCCGGCGAAGACCGTCAAGGAAGTGCTGACATTGGCGAAAGCCAAGCCGGATGGCCTCAGCTATGCCTCCACCGGCAACGGCAGCAGCCCGCACATGCTGATGGAAATGTTCAAATTCATGGCCGGGGTGAAAATGGTCCATGTCCCGTACAAAGGCCAGGCGCCTGCGGTTGTCGACCAGATTTCGGGGCAGGTGCAACTCGCGTTCAACACCGCGATCAGCGTGTTGCCGCAGGTCGAGGCCGGACGGCTGCGTGCGATCGCGATTTCGTCGAAGGACCGTTTTCCGCCTATGCCCAACCTGCCCACCGTTGAAGAAGGCGGCATCAAGGGCTTCGATGGCGGTTCGTGGCAGGGCGTCGGCGCCCCGGCCGGCACACCGGTCGAGATCATCCGCCGCGTCAACACCATTCTGGTCAATGAACTGAAAACACCCAATATGCGCGAGCAGATGCTCAAGCGCGGCGGGCTGGTATCGGCCAATTCACCGGAAGAGTTTTCGGCATTCCTCAAGGCTGAGATCGCGCGCTGGACCAAAGTTGCACGGGCCGCGAACATCAGCATCGACTGAGCAATGGCCGGACGCACCACGCCTGAACAGCAGGCGCGCATCGACCTCGCCGCCGCCCTGCGCAGCGCCTCGCGCATGGGCCTCGGTGAGGGCATCTGCAATCACTTCAGCGTCGAGGTGCCGGATCGTCCGGATCATTTCCTGATCAATCCCCAGGGCTTGCACTGGTCGGAAGTGACGCCGGCGGATCTGGTGATGGTCGACGGCCAGGGTCGTAAAGTCGCAGGCAAACATGAAGTCGAGCCCACGGCGTTTTTCATCCACGGCGCCGCGCATCGCAGCAAGCCGCAGGCGAAATGCGTGTTGCATACCCACATGCCGTTTGCGACCACGCTGACCGTGGTGCATGGCGGACGCATCGAAGCGGTGAGTCAGGTCGCACTGAAGTTTTACGGGCGTGACGCCTACGACGACAACTACAACGGCCTCGCGCTGGATGCTGCCGAAGGCGCGCGCATCGTGTCGGGTCTGAAAAATGCCGACATCCTGTTTCTCGCCAACCACGGCATCATCGTCACCGGGCCGTCAATCGACATCGCCTTCGATGATCTGTATTACCTGGAACGCGCCTGCATGTTGCAGGTTCTGGGCATGGGTACCGGCAAGGCGCTGCGTCAGGTGCCGGATGTGATCGCGCAGAAAACCGCGGCGCAGATGACAGACCCCACGCAGGCGCGCCTGCACTTCACCGCACTCAAACGAATCCTCGACCGCGACGAGCCGGGCTGGTCGCGCCTCGACTGAGACGCGACGCTCGTTTCAAACGACTCTGAACCTTAGTGGTAGACCACCGGCAGGTTCAGCAACACGCTGAAGTTGTCGAGAAAGGCATCAATGTTTTCGGTCGTCGCCTCGTCACCTGCCACTTCGTTCATCGCGTTGGCAAATTTTTCGGCAACATCACCGGTGAAAAACGTGCCGCGTGAAGAGCGCTTGTCCACCAGCTCCAGGCCTTGCTGGCCGGGATATTCGGCAACGTAATACTGCTCACTGTTGTAGACCAGGCGCATGGCGATCTCCATAAAATGTAAGTTATTGATTTTAATAAGTAAAATTAAAATCAAACTCCATTTCAAAGATGGGGCGCCCTGCCCCGCAGTTCAAGGGCTGCGCCGCCGGTTGGCCACTGCAATGCCGACCAGAATCAGTGCGAGGCCGAGATAGGCATTGGGCGACGGATGTTCCCCCATGATCCACAGGCCCAGCATCACCGCCACGCCGGGGCTCAGATAATTCACCAGTGACATGAAACTGGGGCCGGCGGAACGGATCAACTGGAAGTACAACACGGTCGCAATCGCCGTCGGCACCACACCCAGCCAGCACACGGCAGCCACTGACTGCCAGCGCGGCGTCAGCGTCGACAGCGGGATTTGCCACAACGCCAGCGGCAGAACGATGACACTGGCCACCAGCAGCGTTGCGGCAGCAGACACCATGACATCGCCTTTGATGATCAGCCGCGTCAGTACGCTCTGCAGCGCGTAGCACAGGGCACCGCCGAGTACGGCCAATTGCGAAATGATCCGCACCATGTCGCCGCCGATGCCAGCCAGCGCCGCCGGCCCCATCAGCAACACGATGCCGCAGAATCCGCCGGCAAAACCGATCGCACGCTGCCGTGTCATGTGCTCGCCCGCAATCAGGAAGTGCGCGAGCACAATGGTTGCCAGCGGCATGAACGCCATCAGAATGCCGGCCAGCGCGCTCTCCACGACCTGCTGACCCCAGGTGATCAGGTAAAACGGGACCGCGTTACCGATCACGGCGATGACCACATACGGCCACCAGTTCCTCCCCAATGCCGGCAGCCTGCGTCCGCTGGCATACACAAAAATGATCAGCACAATGGCAGCAATGCCGACACGCCCGGCGAC
The DNA here is from genome assembly GCA_945862135.1 of Bordetella parapertussis. Lineage (GTDB taxonomy): Bacteria > Pseudomonadota > Gammaproteobacteria > Burkholderiales > SG8-41. The sequence continues at coordinate 7,714 of CAMAYE010000067.1, read as the reverse complement.
GATGATCAGCGGCGGCAAGCTGGATACCGCAATGCCGTTGAACATGAACGAAGAACCCCACATCGCAACCAGCGCGAGCAGCAACAGCCAGTCGTTCAGGGTGCGGTGGGTGGACATGAGGAGAATAAACCCGTGTAGCAGGACGGGTTTTGAGTTGTTTTGATTGCGGGGAAGCATACACGCAAACACTGATTGCTGATGAGAGCACCATGGCCTCGACATACAGACGGTGTTGACGTCCTGCCTATGAGTCGCTGAGCAGCGCAGACGCTCCGGGGGCAGTCGGTGAGGACTGTCTGAGTGATTGACGCGCAGCGGCAATCGCGAGTTGCGCACCCCGAAGGAAGTCACCTTGGGTGGCAGCCGCCCGGAGCGGCGAGCAGCGCAAGGGAGCCCGAAGGGCCGACGAGTCGGCGCGGCTTTTCTTTGGTTACTTTCTTTGGCCGCACAAAGAAAGTAACCAGCCGCCGGGCTGCCCCCGGCGACCTGAACGTCTCAGCGATTGCGGCTCATCACAGCCGGAGTCACGGTGTGCCGCATGATAAAATCACGCTTTACGAAATCACCTCCCATGACCACACCCTCACCGCTTACCGCCCTCTCCCCTCTCGACGGCCGCTATCACGCCAAACTCGGTACGCTGCGCGAATGTTTCAGTGAACAGGCGCTGATCCACAACCGGGTGCGAGTCGAAGTTGAATGGCTTAAGGCGCTCGCCGCCGAACCGGCGCTGAAGGAAGTGCCGCCATTCTCGAAAGCCACCATCGCCGAACTCGATGCACTGGTGCAGCAATTCTCGGAAACAGACGGCGCACGGGTCAAGGCGATTGAGGCAACGACCAACCACGACGTCAAGGCGGTGGAATACCTGCTGAAGGAACGGCTGGCGAAAAACACCGAAGTCACCCAGGTTGCGGAGTTCATCCACTTCGCCTGCACCTCGGAAGACATCAACAACCTGTGCCACGCGCTGATGCTGCAGAAAGCACGCACAGCCGCCATGCTGCCGGCCCTGGACGCGATCATCACCCGCCTTCGTATGCTGGCGCACGAACTCGCCGATGCGCCGATGCTGTCGCGCACGCACGGCCAGCCGGCGTCACCGACCACGCTGGGCAAGGAAATGGCCAACGTGGTGGCGCGCCTGGTCAAAGCACGCGCGCGCATTGCCGCCGTGTCACTGCTGGGCAAGATCAACGGCGCGGTGGGCAATTACAACGCGCACCTCTCGGCGTATCCGGAGATCGACTGGGAAGGTTTCGGAAAAAAGTTTGTTGAATCGCTGGGCCTTGAATTCAATCCGTACACGATCCAGATCGAACCGCATGACGCGATGGCGGAACTGTTTGATGCGGTCGCCCGCACCAACACCATCCTGCTGGATCTGAATCGCGACATCTGGGGCTATATCTCCGTCGGTTACTTCAAGCAGAAGACCAAGGCCGGCGAAATCGGATCTTCAACGATGCCGCACAAGGTCAATCCGATCGACTTCGAAAACTCCGAAGGCAATCTCGGACGCGCCAATGCATTGCTGCGTCACCTGTCGGAAAAGCTGCCGGTATCGCGCTGGCAGCGCGACCTGACCGACTCGACCGTGCTGCGCAATATGGGTGTCGCGCTGGGTTATGCGCTGCTCGCCTGGGATTCCTGCCTCAAGGGCCTGAACAAACTCGAAGCCAATCGCGCAGCAATGACCGAAGACCTAGATGACAACTGGGAAGTGCTGGCTGAACCGATCCAGACCGTGATGCGCCGCTACAACGTGGCCGGCGCCTACGAGCAACTGAAGGAACTGACCCGCGGCAAGGCCGGCATCAACCGAGACACGCTGCATGCCTTCATCAAGGGACTCAAGGGTATTCCGGAAGCGGAGAAACAACGCCTGCTGACACTGACGCCGGCCAACTACATCGGCAAGGCCATCGAGCTGGCCAAACGCATCTGAAGCGAAATTAATCCAAGTTGTTGTTTTTATTTATTGTTTTACGCTGTCGCGTTTGGTTATTGTCAGCGCAGCCCAGCGCTGCAGGGCTTCGGGCATTGCCGGCGCATCACCGCGATAACCCATCGCACCCACCAGCTCGGCATTCGGCACGCGCCCCTCGTGCGACAGAAACAGTCCTTTGACATAGGCATGGGCGCACAGCTCGCCTTCACGCTCAAAGGTCTGCTCCATGTAAACGTATTTGTCATCCCAGGTCATCACACGCGTCACCAGTTCGAAGCGCTCGAATGGATTGAGCGAACGCAGGTAAGTGATTTCTGCCGCGGCCAGCACCGGCATCCAGCGATTGCGTCGCACATGCACCATCAATCCAGCCTGCGCCATCAGGTGCACCCGCCCGAGATCCATGAACGCGAGGTAACGTCCGTTGTTCATGTGCAAGTTGAGATCGAGGTCATTGGGCAACACGCGAAACGCCAGCCGTGACTCATCGAACAAGCCGCGCTGTTCCATGCCGCGCATATGCCACAGCAGCCAGAGCAGGCGCAGATAAAGGTTCATCCCGCCTTGCGGTGGCGCAGGATCTCGATGATGCCCGGCAGAATCGACAGGATGATGATGCCGATGATCACCAGCGTCAGGTTGTTCTTGATGAACGGCAGGTTGCCGAAGAAATAACCGGCATATCCGAGTGAGGTTACCCAGAGCACGGCGCCGGTGACGTTGTAGAGCGCAAATTTGCTGTAAGTCATGCTCGCCGCACCCGCGACGAACGGCGCATAGGTGCGGACGATGGGGACGAAACGGGCGATGATGATGGTCTTGCCGCCGTACTTCTCGTAGAAGTCATGGGCACGCTGCAGGTGCTTGGGATTCAGCCAGCGCGATTCGTTGTGATTGAATATTCGCGGCCCGATGTAATGCCCGACCGTGTAATTCACGGCGTCGCCCAGTATCGCTGCGATGATCAGCAGAACAACCAGCAGGTGGATATCCATGCCGCCGGCCGCAGCCACGGCTCCGGCGACGAACAGCAGCGAATCGCCGGGCAGGAACGGCGTAACCACCAGCCCGGTTTCGCAGAATACGATCAGGAAGAGGATCAGATAGATCCAGGCGCCGTAGGCGGCTACCAGCGCCTGAAGGTGGTCGTCAAGGTTGAGGACGACGTCGATGAACAGCGTGACCAGCTCCATTGCCGGTTCCTCAGACGACCGCACCGTCCTCGTTGGCTGCCTTCGGCTTCTCCATCTTGACGAGATCGTCACGCTTGAGACCCAGCCACATCAGCAGCGGACTGCCGACCAGCACCGAAGAATAAATGCCGAAGCAGATGCCGATGGTCAGCGCCAGCGCGAAGTAGTACAGCGTTTCGCCACCGAAGATAAGCATCGAGCAAACCATCAGTTGGGTCGAACCGTGGGTGATGATGGTGCGAGACATCGTCGAAGTGATCGCGGCATCAATGACGTCGCGCACTTCCATGGCGCGGAACTGGCGGCTGCGGAAGTTTTCGCGGATCCGATCCATCACCACCACCGACTCGTTGACCGAATATCCGAGAATCGCGAGGATCGCTGCGAGCACTGGCAGTGAAAACTCCCAGCCAAACAGTGAAAAGCAGCCAAGAATAATCACCACGTCATGCAGATTGGCGATGATCGCTGACACGCCGAACTTCCACTCAAAACGCAGCGCGAGGTAGCCGACGATGCCCAGGGACACGAACAGCAACGCCAGCGCGCCGCTTTCAAGCAACTCCTTGCCGACCTGCGGTCCGACAAATTCAACCCGCTGCAATTTCACGCCGGGATCAAGTTGCCGCAGTTCGGCCATCACCTGCTCGGACAGCTGGGCGCTGGTGATGCCTTCCTTGACTGGCAGTCGGATCAGCACATCACGCGCGGTACCGAAGTTCTGCACGGCGGGCTCGCTGAAGCCAAGCTTGATCATGCTCTCGCGAATCGGATCAAGTTCGGGCACCTTTTCATAACTCACCTCGATAACCGTGCCTCCGGTGAAATCCACGCCCAGATGAAGGCCCTTGGTCGCCAGCGAGCCTACGGCGACCAGGAATGTGATCAGCGAAATAACGTTGAAAAACAACGCATACCGCATGAACGGGATGCTTTTCTTGATGCGGAAGAATTCCATCGTGAGCCCCCTTATTTCGCGCCAGCCGCCGGCTTCCACACCTCGCCGATCGAGATGCGTTCTAGCTTGCGGCGGTTCCCGTAGTAGAGATTGACGATGCCGCGCGAAACCATCACCGCGCTGAACATCGAAGTCAGAATGCCGAGGCAATGCACCACGGCAAAGCCGCGCACCGGGCCGGAGCCGAACGCAAACAGCGCAATGCCGGCGATCAGCGTGGTGATATTGGAGTCCAGAATGGTCGCCCATGCCCTCTCGTAACCTGAATGCAGCGCCGCCTGCGGCGTCATGCCATTACGTAGTTCCTCGCGGATGCGCTCGTTGATCAGCACATTGGCGTCAATCGCCATACCGAGCGCCAGAGCGATGGCAGCGATACCCGGCAGTGTAAGAGTCGCCTGTAGCATCGACAGCAGCGCAATCAGGAACAGCAGGTTCGCCGACAGCGCGATGATCGAGATCACCCCCATGCCGGCATAGTAGAAAACCATGAACACCGCAATTGCTGCAAAACCCATCCACATTGACTGGAAACCGATCTCAATATTCTCCGCGCCCAGCGACGGTCCAATGGTGCGCTCCTCGATGATTTCCATCGGCGCCGCCAGCGCGCCTGCCCGCAGCAGCAGCGAAACATCCTTCGCCTCCTGCGTCGTCATGCGCCCGCTGATCTGCACCCGCCCGCCACCGATTTCGGTACGAATGACCGGGGCCGTGACCACCTCGCCCTTGCCGCGCTCGAACAGCAGGATGGCCATGCGCTTGCCGACATTTTCACGTGTGTACTGCTGGAAGATTCTGGCACCGGTGCCGTCGAGGTTCAGGTGCACCGCCGGCTCGCCGGTCTGGTTGTCGAATCCGGGCTGGGCATCGTTGATGCGTTCGCCGGTCAGGATGACCTGTTTTTTCACCAGTACCGGTTGTCCACCGCGCTCGTAATAAAGCTCTGTGCCGAAAGGTACTTGGCCGGATTTCGCCTGCTGCAGCATCGCCGGGTCCATGCGTTCGTCATCGACCATGCGCACTTCCAGTGTTGCAGTACGGCCGAGAATGTCCTTCGCCTTGGCGGTGTCCTGCACACCCGGCAACTGCACGACCACACGGTCGGCGCCCTGCTGCTGGATGATCGGCTCAGCCACGCCAAGCTCGTTCACGCGGTTACGCAGTGTGGTGATGTTCTGCTGCAGCGCGAATTCCTGGTTCTTGCGCTGGGCTTCGATGCTCAGCGAACCGCTGATGCGGAATTCACCGCCGTCGTCCGCCGCACGCAACTCAAGGTCGGGCATTTCCTTGGAAATGCGGGCCAGTGCCTTGTCGCGCAGCGACGCATCGCGGAAACGCACGGAGATCGACTGGCCTTCGCGCGACAGGCCGGAGTACTGGAGGCGCTGTTCGCGCAGCAGGCCGCGAATGTCGTTGGTGTAAGCCTCAAGTTTCTTGGAAAGCGCGGACTTCATGTCGACCTGCATCAGGAAATGCACACCGCCGCGCAAGTCGAGGCCCAGATACATGGGCAATGCACCGATTGAAGCCAGCCACTGCGGGCTGCGCGACAACAGGTTAAGCGCCACCACATAGTCCTCACCCAGCGCGGTCTGCAACGCGTCCTTCGCCTTGATCTGCTCTTCGGTGCCGTCAAACCGAGCCTTGACGCTGTTGGCATCAAGCGCGACACCGGTAGGCGCGAGTGAGGCTTTTTTCAGCGCGTCTTCGATCTTTGCCATCAACGCCGCATCGGCCTTCAGGTTGCTGCGCAGCGGCGACACCTGTACAGCAGGGACTTCGCCGTAGAAATTAGGCAGCGTATACAGAAAGCCAATCACCACAGCCGCGGCAATCAGCAGGTACTTCCACAGGGGATAGCGGTTCATTTTGGGCGCGTGAGTGGTATGGCGTAGAAGGACAGCGGGCAAAGCGAAACTTCGGCCGGAGCCGCGTCCCGCCCTGCGCCTTACTGGATGGTCTTGAGGGTGCCTTTGGGCAGCACGATCTGAATCGCCGCCCGCTGGATCTGAATCTCGACGTTCTCGGCGACGGAAACGGTCGCATACTGCGCATCGATCTTGCTGATGCGGCCGAGAATGCCGCCGGCGGTGATGACTTCATCACCCTTCTGCAGGCCTTCAACCATCGCCTTGTGTTCCTTGGCGCGTTTCATTTGCGGGCGGATCATCAGGAAATAGAGCACGCCGAACATGGCGAGAATCAGCAGCATGCTTTCGATGCCGCCGCCTTGCGCGCCTGCGGGCGCGGCCTGCGCCCAAGCTGGACTGATTAACAAGTGAAACCTCCGTGGTGTTGGCAAGCGCCCCGGCCTCGATCCGTGCCGCGACCGGGTGCGCCCAAAGTGTTGTATTTTAACATGATTCCGTTTCGCGGTCGGTTCCGTGAGCGGCCGCAAAAGCCGCCAGCCGGCCCCCGGCAATCGCCGTCCGCAACCCCGCCATCAGTTCCTGGTAATAGTGCAGGTTGTGCAGGGTATTGAGTCGTGCGCCGAGCATTTCGTTCACTCGTTGCAGGTGGTGCAAATAGGCCCGGGTGAAATTGCGGCAGGTATAGCAGCCGCAATCCGGGTCCAGCGGCCCGAGATCATCCCGGTAACGGGCATTGCGCAGCTTGATCACGCCATGACGGGTATAAAGCCAGCCGTTGCGGGCGTTGCGGGTCGGCAGTACGCAGTCGAACATGTCGATGCCGGCAGTCACCGCAGCAACGATGTCCGACGGGGTGCCGACACCCATCAGATAGCGCGGCCGGTCCGCCGGCAGCCGCGGCGCGGTGTGTCGCAGGATGCGCAGCATGTCCGGCTTGGGTTCACCCACCGACAGCCCGCCGATGGCATAACCGTCAAAACCAATGTCCGTCAGTGCGGCCAGCGATTCGTCGCGCAACGGTTCATACATGCCGCCCTGAACGATGCCGAACAACGCGTTCGGATTGCCGGCGTGCGCCGCCTTGCTGCGCGCCGCCCAGCGCATCGACAGCCGCATCGAATCGCGCGCCTGCTCCAGCGTCGCCGGATGCGCGGTGCATTCATCAAACGCCATCACGATGTCGGAATTGAGCACGCGCTGGATGCGCATCGATTCTTCCGGCGTCAGGAAACAGGCGTCGCCGTTCACCGGCGACTGGAACTTGACGCCCTCCTCGCTGATCTTGCGCATCTCGCCCAGGCTGAATACCTGGAAACCGCCGGAGTCAGTGAGGATCGGGCCGTCCCAGCCCATGAAGCGATGCAGACCACCATGCGCGCCGATGACATCCAGCCCCGGACGCAACCACAGATGGAAGGTGTTGCCGAGGACGATCTGCGCGCCCAGTTCGCGCACTTCCACCGGGCTCATGCCCTTGACGGCGCCATAGGTGCCGACCGGCATGAATGCCGGTGTGTCGATGCTGCCGTGCGCGGTTTGCAGAACGCCGCGGCGCGCGGCGCCATCCGTGGCGGAAACGTTGAATTGCATGGTTGATTTGTATCTGATTCAGGGCGCCCGGTCGATCAGCATGGCGTCACCATAGCTGAAAAACCGGTAACGCTGCTCAATCGCGTGCCGATAGGCGTGGCGGATGTTATCGACGCCGCCGAACGCCGACACCAGCATCAGCAGTGTC
>CAMAYE010000066.1 GCA_945862135.1 Bordetella parapertussis | reverse complement strand
ATCGTGCGCCTGATGCGGCTGATGCTGAAGGAACAGATGCGCCAGCTCGAAAAAAATCTGAAGGGCTTCGATCAGGCGGCACTGCAGTTGCGCACCATCGCCAGTCCTGATGACCTGCGCGCCGATCTGATCACGGCGATCTGCGACCGCGCCTTCATCGGTGATGATGAACTGCCGCGCGGATTAAAGGCGTTTGAAGACCAGGTCAAACGCGCGCGCACGCGGCTTCCGGCGGTGTCTGAAGCAGCCTGCCGCCTGTTTGTGACGATTGCCGCCGATGTGCACCAGCTCTCGCTGGCACTGGGTGCGGCCAAGGGCAATGTCGCCAGAGCCGCCAATGACATCCGCGCGCAAAGCCAGCGCCTGATCCACAAGGGCTTTTTCAGCGCTACGCCATGGTCGCAGCTGACCCACCTGCCGCGTTACATCAAGGCGATGCAGATGCGCCTCGCCAAATATCCGGCCAATGCCGAGCGCGACGGCAAACACGCGGCGAGCATCGCCCAGCTGTGGGGGCGTTTTGAAATGCGTCTCGACCAGCAGAAAAAAGCCGGACTGGTTGATCCGCGCCTGCTGGAATTCCGCTGGCAGATCGAGGAGTTGCGCGTGTCACTGTATGCACAGGAACTGAAGACGCCGTATCCGGTGTCTTACAAACGCCTAGACAAGTTATGGGGCGCGATGGGCTAGCGCCTCCAAGCTGCATCTGCATCCGGTCTTCAGGATTCACCAATTGGTCCCCGGCGTTCCGGCCCCTGTATGTTCGATTACACTCCGGCATCATTGCCTCTAATCAATTCCACAAAATGAACAACGATTCCCGCGAAGTGCCGCTGCTGTTCACCCCCATCCAGTTGCGTTCGATTGTTGCGCGCAACCGCATCGTGTCTTCGCCGATGTGCCAGTACGCATCTGACGACGGTGGTCCCGAAGAATGGCAACTCGTCAATTTCGGTCGTTTCGCCATGGGCGGCTGCGGCATCGTCTTCGGTGAGGAGTCTGCAGTCGAAGCACGCGGCCGCAAGACCCATCATTGCGCCGGCATTTACAAGGACAGCCATGTGCCGGCGTTCCGTCGCATCACCGATTTCATCAAGTCGCTGGGCGCCGTGCCGGCGATCCAGCTCGGACATTGCGGCCGCCGTGCGTCGCAGCACGGTCCGCTGAAGGACCGCGCGCTGCTGAGCGACGCCGAGCGTCCATGGCAGGGTATTTCCCCCAGTCCGCTGCCGCCGACGCCGGACGGTGCGATTCCCCGCGAGATGGATTTAAAGGATATCCGCGAAACCATCGTTGCCTGGCGCGAGGCCACACAACGATCGGTCGATGCCGGCTATGACATCTGTGAAATCCACGGCGCCCACGGCTATCTGATTCATCAGTTCCTTTCGCCGCTGTCCAATTTGCGCAAGGATGCCTACGGCGGCGACCTCGAAGGCCGCATGCGCTACGCACTCGAAGTGGCTGAAGCGGTGCGTGCAGTGTGGCCCGCAGATCGTCCGCTGTGGTTCCGTACTTCTGCAGTCGAGGGCCCTGGCGGTGTCTGGGGCATCGAAGAGACGCTGGCGCTGTCACGGGCGCTCAAGGAGCGTGGCGTTGATGTCATCGATTGTTCTTCCGGCGGTGTTGGCGGCGACAGCGCGATGCCTGCGGTGCCGCGTGTGCCTGGATTCCAGGCTGGCTATTCGCGCGAAGTAAAACTTGGAACGGGTATGCCGACGGTTGCGGTCGGCATGATCAGCAGTGCAAAACATGCCGAGGCCATTCTGCGTGAAGGCCATGCCGATTTGATCGCGCTCGCGCGCGGCCTGATGGACAACCCGAACTGGCCGCTGCATGCGGCGCGTGAACTCGGTTATTCCGATCCGCTGTCTCTGGTTCATGCCCGTGAGGCGCAACGTCTGCGGCTGCTTGAGCAGCACAGCCGGGAATATCCGCCCGGCAGCCCGGTAGAAATCCCCTTTGGTCCTGATGAGCGGGTGTCTTATTCCTGGGAAGAGGGTGTTGCCCGCCGAGATTGATTTCCTTTTTGTACTTGAAGGTATGACCGGAATTTGATTTGCATCAAAACGAGGCCGTCTTCATGTATTAGGATTGTTCAATGAACAATCCAGATTATTCAGTTATCAGCCGGCGCCGTTTTTTACGGGCCTTCGGTTGCGGCAGTGTGGCAACCGTGTTGCCGGCACCAGCGCGTGCGGCAATCCGTACTACTGCCAACATTGTCATCGTTGGCGGCGGCGCGGCAGGCATCAGCATGGCGGCGCGCCTGTCCGCACAACTGGAAGGCGCACGGATCACGCTGATCGACGGCGCGCAGCAGCATATCTATCAACCGGGTCTGACGCTGGTTGCCGCGGGAACCTGGGATCCGGCACAGGTCATCGAATCCGAAGCGGACTGGATGCCGCGAGGCATCGAATGGCTGCAGGAATATGCTGCAGAGATCGATCCGGTAGCCAAGGCTGTGGTGACCACCGGCGGTAAACGCATTTCCTACGATTTTCTGGTGGTGGCGACGGGACTGGAGCTCGCCTTTGATCAAATCGCCGGTTTCGACCCGAAGATGATCGGCCAAGACGGTCTCGGCTGTGTTTATGCCGGTCCGCAGGCCGCACTGGGCACCTACCGCATGATCATGGCGCTCGCCGAAAAAGGTGGTGATGCGGTGATGACATTGCCGCACACGCCGCTTAAATGTGCGGGCGCGCCGCTGAAGCTGACCTTCATCACCGACGATCTTCTGCGACGTCACGGTGGCCGCAGCCGCGCGAAGGTGAATTTTCTGTCGCCTTTGTCCACTGTATTCGGCGTGCCTGCAGTCAACACCCGCGTTCTCGAACTGTGGAAGCAGCGTGACATCGGCGTTGCCTATGGCCGTCGGCTGAAGGCGGTTGATCAGGGAAAACGCATTGCTACATTCGCCACTAATGACGGTGATATCCAACAGACTTACGATTTCCTGCATGTCGTGCCTCCGATGCGCGCGCCTGCGGTGGTGCGCAACAGTCCCCTGTCGATCAAGAGCGGTCCGATGGCTGACGGTGGCTGGATGGAGGTCGACAAGGGCACGCTGCGTCATACGCGGTTTCCAGAAATTTTTGGTTGTGGCGACATCAACGGTACGCCGCGCGGAAAAACCGCGGCGACCGTCAAGAAAAGCGGCATCGTTGCTGCGGCCAATCTGGTATCCGTGATTGCAGGGCGGGAGCCGGTGCTCAAGTTCGACGGCTATACCTCCTGCCCGATGGTCACTTCGATCGGGCGCGCAATGCTCATCGAATTTGATTACGAAGGTCGTTTGACGCCAACGTTGCCCGGCGTGGAGCCGCTCACCGAAAGCTGGTTTGCCTGGTTCCTCGAGGAGCGCATGCTGAAGCCGGCTTACCTCGCGATGCTCAAGGGCTGGACCTGAAGGAAGCGATCATGGAAGGAATACTCGACAATCTGCCGGTCGGCGTGATGATGGTCATCGGTGTCTGGTCAATAGCACTCGCTGCCGCAGGCCTGCCGCTGTTGTTGCTGATAAACGCGCTGCGCCATCGCGGATGGTGTCATCCGCGGCGGCGTCTGGCGGCTTTGGGCGGTTTCATCGGCGGACTGGTGCTTGGGCCGATGCTCGCTTTTGCGGTCATCGGTGGCGGCATTGGTGACCTGCGTTATTGGTTGGACTGGGCATTTCTTGCCGCCATCACCGGTATGTCTTCGGCCTACTGTGGACTGGTTTTTTACCTTGCGATGCCGCCGCGCTGAGACGCGGCGATTCTCCGTCAGGCGTTTCGGTTCAGCGGCTGCGCCGCTTGATGAACTCCAGCGTGGTTTTTGCGGTCAGGTCGGGATCGGTGCCAGCGGCGTGATAACCGTCGATCGGCAGAATCGCCAGTTCCGAACCGGGAATGGTTTTTTGCCAGCCCTCGAAGATTTCCTTGCCGCGCCGCGCGGTGTCTGTGCCGATCACCAGTGTCGGTGCCTTGATTCGTTTCAGGTCTTCCCGGATATCGATGGCGCTGACCCAGCGCATATAGGCGTGTATGGTCGACAACGGCGTGCGGCCCATCATGTCCGACCACCAGTCGATACCGGCGTCCGGCATTTTGCTGCCCATGCGTTCACGCTGGGTGCGTTTTGCCCAGGCGCGTACGCTGGTGCGTTCCATTTCATCGACCCAGCCGGCTGCATTCGGTGGCGTTACCGGTGAACAGGACACCGTCACCGTCTTAACCAGTTCCGGGCGTGCCGCAGCCAGCGCAAGCACGCTGATGCCGCCGCTTTTGCCGCCGACGATATGCACCGGACCGCCGTTGCAGGTCTGCTGGATGATCTGGCTCAGGTCGTCGATGTAACGGTCGTTGCTCAGCGGGTAATCATTGGGCACAGGCGTCGATAGTCCGAAACCGCGCTGGTCGATACGCAGCATGCGGTACTGCCGGGAGAAGTGCGGCACCCAGGCGCGCCAGGCTTCGGTGCATTCGGTGAAGCCGTGCACAAACAGCACGGTTTCCGGCTGCGTCCAGCCGTCGGTGTGGTCGTCAACAATGTAGTGCAGCTTGCAGTCGGGCAGGTCGAGGTAGGGCATGGCGTCTCCTGATTCCTGAATATTTGTTCGATGGCATCGCTTACTGGCGAATGCCGTTGTCCTTGATGATCCTGGCCCACTTGCGGATGTCGGCGCGGATGATGGCGTCGAACTCGACCGGTGTGTTGCCGACGGCTGTCGCACCTTCACCGGTGAGCACCTGCGCAAATTCGGGCGAACGCGCGATCTTGACGATTTCGCGGTTCAACTTGTCGATGATGCTTTTGGGCGTACCGGCTGGTGCGAGTATGCCGTTCCAGCCGCGGGCTTCATAACCGGGCAGGGTGTCGCCGATGGGCGGCACATCGGGCATGACCGCGAGGCGTTGCTTCGAGCCGACGCCCAGCGCGCGGATGCGTCCGGCTTTGACCTGCGGGCCGACTACACCGGCTGAGCCGATCAGGTAGAAATCGATTTCACCCGAGATCACAGCCGTCAGCGCCTGCGGTGAGCCCTTGTAGGCGACCTGGGTGAACTGGATGCCGGCCATGGTCCTCAATAATTCCGCCCCGAGCGAGCCCATGCTGCCGGCACCAACTGAGCCGTGGTTCAGCTTGCCGGGGCGCGCTTTTGCGAGATCCAGCAGTTCCTTGACGGAGCGTGCAGGTGATCCGCTGCCGACGATCAGCACCGGCGACACCGCGCTGACCAGTGTTATCGGCGCGAAGGCTTTTTCGGTATCGAATGGAATGTCCGGATACAGCGCCGGATTGACCGGATGCGACGGGAATACCATCAGCAGCGTGTAACCATCGGGGGCGGATTTTGCAACGATGCTTGAACCGAGCACGCCGCTGGCCCCGGGCCGGTTGTCGATGACGACCTGCTGACCAAGGCTGTCCGAGAGTTTGGGCGCAATGGTGCGGCCGATGATGTCGGTGATTCCGCCGGCGCCGCTGGGAATGATCATGCGCAGCGGGCGATTGGGATAGGCGTCCGCGCCTTGTGCATGCGGCGCGCCGGACAATAACGCGCCGGACAATAGCAGCGATGCCCGCAGCAGTCGTGCGAAATGGTGTTTCATGATGTGGCCTTTTAATCCGGGAAGATGCGCAAAAGTATACGGCTTGCCTGCTGCTGCCGGAGTTAGTAATCCGGATTGCGGTAATGCCTGTGAGTCCACATGATCGCAAAGGAAGTCATCCATGATGTGCTGTCGCAGTAAAATATGCGTCTTGATTGGTGGAGAGTTTGCATGGCTTTTGCCGAAATTGATGGTATTCGCACCCAGTATGAAATCGCAGGCGAGGGGCCGCCCCTGCTGATGCTGGCGCCCGCGGGTTTTGATTCATCCATTTCCCGCTGGCGACTGAACGGCGTGTGGAAGGACATGCAGCCGCTCGACACCTTGCGCAAGGATTTCATGATGATCGCCTATGATCGCCGCGAAGCTGGCGAATCCGGAGGTCGCATCGAAGCGCTGAGTTGGGCGGCTTACGCGCGCCATGCCGTCGCGCTGCTCGACCATCTCAACATCGACAAGGCTTTCATCGTCGGCGGTTGCATGGGCGTATCTGTTGCGTTGGCCATCGGCGTGCATTATCCCCAGCGTGTGCGCGGCCTGCTGTTGCACTGGCCGGTAGGCGGTTATCGCTGGATGGTTAAAGCGCGCAGCAACTTCGACAAACATCTTGCTTATCTGGGTGAGCACGGTTTCGCGGGTGTTGCGGCCCGTGCCAAGCAGTCCGGACTGTTCTGGAACGATCCCGAAGCCGGTCCGTGGTCGGCACCGATCAAATACGATGCCGCGTTTGCCGACCGCTACCTCAAGCAGGATGTTGAAGCCTACCGTGCGCTGGTTGCGCAGTCGCGCGACAACCTGTTCAGCGACACCATGCCTTCGGGTGCGAATGCTGAAGAACTGCTGGCGATGAATGTACCGGCGTTCATCATGCCCGGCGACGATGCTTCGCATTCCTGTTCTTCCGCACATGCCCTGCGCGAACTGCTGCCCGATGCACGGATGTCGCCGCTGATGCCGCCGGGGCAGAATGCCGCAACAGTGGCTGCATGGATTCGTGAGGCCAAGGCAGCGATGGGTTAAAATATCAATTAAATCAGTTATTTAAATTAAATCATCGATGCGCGTACGGTGGTGCTATGGCAGGCCGCATGGCGGTACAGGCGCGCTGCGGTTTGATTGCCCGCCCATATACAGCGGAAAACCATTTTTTACAGAGGAGAAACACCATGTTGCTGAACTTCAAACGCGCCGCCGGCGCGATCACCGTCGCCGTGCTCGCGGCGACCGCCATTACCGGCCAGGCTGCCGACGCAGCCAAGGATTATCCGAACAAGCCGGTACGGCTGATCGCACCGTTCACGCCGGGTGCCGGCACCGACACCACGGCGCGCATGCTGGCCAAACACCTCAGCGACCAGTGGAACCAGCAGGTCGTCGTCGACAACCGCACCGGCGCCGCCGGTGCGATCGGCGTGAGCATCGCCAACGAAGCCACTCCCGACGGTTACACGATTTGCCTGATTTCCGCTTCGCACAGCGTCAACTCGGCGACCAATCCCAACCTGCCCTATGACCTGACCAAGGATCTGCAGGGCATCTCCCAGGCGACTTCGCTGTTCTACGCCGTCTATGTCAATGAGAAGGTGCCGGCGAAATCGATCAAGGAACTGATTGCCTATGCCAAGGCCAACCCGGGCAAGCTGAACTACAGTTCCTCCGGTACCGGCGGCCTGCAGCATTTCGCCGGCGAGATGTTCGACCATCTGGCCAAGGTCAAGATGATCCACGTTCCGTTCAAGGGTTCGGCTGCGGGCATCGTCGCCAACCTCGCCGGTGAAGTACAGGTCGGGTTCGGCACGCTGTTCGGTGTCCGGCCGCACATGCAGAGCGGCCGGCTGCGCGTGCTGGCGATCACCGCCAAGAAGCGTTCTCCTGCAGTGCCTGACATCCCCACCGTCGATGAAGCGGGCGTGCCCGGTTACGAAGTGGACCAGTGGTACGGCATCATCGGCAGCGCAAAGATTCCGAAGCCGATCATCAACAAGATTCGCGATGGCATCGTGGTGGCTTTGAAGGATCCCGCCGTAACCAAACGCCTGGCGTCTGATGGATCGACACCGGTGGGATCGACACCGGAGCAGTTCAGCGCGCACATCAAGTCGGAAGTTAACAAGTGGCGCGCGCTGGCCAAGGCTGCGAACCTGAAGCTGCATTGATCAGAAAAGCAGCGTACAAAAAGCCCGCGTCGCGCGGGCTTTTCGTTTGAGGCGCGATACAGCATCATTCCTGAACAAGGAGCAGGTCCATGAGTGAAGGCATTGTTGCAGGCAAAGTAGTCGTGGTGACGGGGGCAGGACGAGGTATCGGTCGAGAGATTGCGCTGATGATGGCGAAGGAGGGCGCAAAAGTTGTCGTTAACGACATCGGCACTTCGCTTGCCGGCGAGGGCACGGATCAGACGCCGGCAGAAGAGGTGGTGCAACTGATCAAGAAGAGCGGCGGAGAAGCGGTGGCCAGTTACGACAGCGTCGCTGATTTTGATGCGGCCGGACGCATCGTGCAGAAGGCGGTTGATACCTTCGGTCGCGTCGATTGCGTGGTCAACAATGCCGGGATCCTGCGCGACGTGATTTTCCACAAGATGACGTTTGACGACTGGGATTCTGTGAT
The DNA here is from genome assembly GCA_945862135.1 of Bordetella parapertussis. GTDB lineage: Bacteria > Pseudomonadota > Gammaproteobacteria > Burkholderiales > SG8-41. The sequence continues at coordinate 7,065 of CAMAYE010000066.1, read as the reverse complement.
GAAGGTGATCGGTTACGGTGCCTTCAACATGAGCCGCGCCGCAGCGACGCATTTCCGCAACCAGAACGGCGGCAGTTTTGTGCATATGATTTCCAATTCCGGCCTTGCCGGCAACGTCGGTCAGGCCAACTACGGCGCAGCCAAGGCGAGCATGGTGATGCTGTCCAAACACATCGCACTCGACATGCAGCGTTTCAACGTGCGCTCCAATTGCATCGCCCCTTCGGCCTGGACCCGCATGACGGGTTCCATTCCTTCCAATACGCCAGACAAGGCGGCGCGTGTGGCGCAGCGCCAGCTGGTCACGCCGGACAAGAATGCGCCGCTGGCCGTGTTTCTGGCCAGCGATGCGGCAAAGGACGTCAATGGCCAGATCTTCTACACGCGCATGAACGAGATTTTCCTGATGAGCCAGTCGCGGCCGATCCGCGGCATGCAGCGCAGCGAAGGCTGGACGCCCCGGGCCATTGCCGAGCAGGTATTGCCCGCGTTCAAGCCGGATTTTTATCCGCTGGAGCGTAATCAGGATGTGTTCAGCTGGGATCCGGTCTGACCGGGTCCAGTCGAAGCAGGCCGCCTGGCACCGTGCGGCCTTCAACGTCCCTGATTTCCACGGCAAGCCGGCCGGAGTGATCGATTTGCAGGCGTCCGTAGGCAAAGCGATCACGTCCGGCATAGGTCGCCAGTTGTTGAGGATTGAGGGACTGGTCGATCAGTGCCTTGCCCGAGGCTGCACCGGCGCGTAGTGGTCCGATATTGGCCTCATGGAAATCGGGCTTGCCGTCGCGATCAACGTCGTAGGCAAACAGATTGGAGAAGTGTTTGTCTCCAGTGATGAACAACACGTTTTTTGTGTTGCGATTCTTGATGTGGCCAACAATCTCGGCAAGTTCGCGGGCATAACCGTAAGGATTGTCCGCTTGCACCGCAGCCCAGCCGTCGCGGTACCAGTGCCCTTGAGGATCACGCTCATTGCCACCTTCGATTGACAGCGGGACTGAACTGACGATGATTTTCCAGGTGGCATCTGATTTTTCAAGCCGTTCCAGCAGCCATCGCTTCTGTTCTGTGCCAAGCATGGTTTTCGGAAGATTGATGCTGTCGACCCGGTAGCGTGGATCGCGGTAGCTGCGGGTATCCAGCATGATGATTTCAGCGTGCGCTCCCCAGCGGATGCTGCGATAAAGCCTGCGCTCATGCGTCCCAGAAGGGTCAGGCAGAATCCGGATCGGGTTGTATTCCAGCATGACCTGGCGTCCGTTACGAAACAAATCCGGATTGAAAAATACTGAACGACGTCGTCCTTCGGCGCTTTTTGTTGTACTCCAAGGCATGAACTCGCCGCGAGGGCGTGACGGATCACCCTGTTTAAGCCTTGAGTCGCGTGCGAGTTCTTCTGTTGAGGGGCCGCGAGTCAGTTCCGGTCCGCCGCTGTCATTGACGATTTCATGATCATCCCAGGTGGCGATGATCGGTGTGCGCTCCAGGAAATTCGCATAACGATGGTCGCTGCGATGATAGTGCCAGTCTCGTCTGAAATCGTCTGCGCTGGTGACGTAACCGGGGCCAGGTTTGGGTATTTGGTAGTCGTTGCCTTTAGGGAAATCCGGTGCCTCGCTGGAAATCGGACGGTCGGAGTAGATCATGTCACCCAGCGCCAGAAACAAGTCAGCGTTTTCTTCTGCCATCGGTTTGAAAATCGGCCAGCCGTCAACCGGCAGGCCGCTGCCAGGCCGCAGACGGCCGTAACCTTGGCCACCAAGGTCGGCGCCAAACAGCAGCGTCAGCGTGCTTGCCGAGCGTGGAAGTGGTGCCGTGGTGAATATGCCGGTTCGTGAAAGTGTTCCGTTGTTATTGCGGACTCGATAGTGATAACGTGTTGCCGGTGACAACCCGGTGATTTCAGTCTGGCCTGTATGGTCCTGACCGGCGGTAGTCTGGATTCTGGCTTGTACGGCAATGTTTGCGAATCCTGCATCAATCGACACTTCAAAACGATAGTTGCCGGGAGTATCCCCCCGCATCCACAGTACGGCTGATGTTTCAGTGATGTCGCCACTGGCAAGAAGTTGAGCGGTCGCCGGCGTGGCTATAAGCAGCGTGACAATGGTGGTCAGGGTGCCAAGTTTCATGGTTGTCCCGTTTTAACTGTCAATGACGGCCAATCAGACCATTTTTGCTGATCGACAGTCCGGTCAGCGTACGGTCCGCGTTGCGCAGCCTCCAGTCGAGCATGCGCCTTGCATACTGCAGCGCAGTTCCGGCATAGGCATCGTCATCGGCGACATTGTGCAGCCAGTGCGGATCTTTTGATTGATCGAACAGCAGCGGCGGCAGTTCGGCGCAATGTACGTAGGCGAAAGATTCATCACGGATTACGGCAAGGCTGGTCGCATCCGGGTCGATGCCGAGTCTGGCAGCTGCTTCGCCGCCGGCCATGTCGCGGAAGTCATATTCCCAGTGCACTTCACGGCGCCATTCCTCGGGCTTGTCGCCATGAACAAAAGGCAGCAGTGACCGGCCGTCGAACTGGTGGGGCTGCTCCCGGCCCAGCCATTCGAAGATGGTCGGCAGTACGTCGATGTTTTCTGTGTAGGCGCCAATTCTTCGACCTCGCGTGGCCGCAGCCTGCGGTCGCGGGTCGCGTACGATGCAGGGAATGTGATAAGACTGCGGGAAGTAGCCGCGTTTGTTGACAAGATGATGATCGCCGAGTTGCTCGCCGTGGTCGGAAGTCAAGATGATCAGCGTGCGTTCATCCTGGCCGGTGTCGCGCAGCAGCTGGAACACACGACCCAGGTGGTGATCCACCTCGCTGCAGAGTCCGTAGTAGGCGGCGCGCATCCTGCACCAGTCTTCAATGCTGACGTCAGCTGCAAGTCCTTCCATGTATTGCACTCCGCTTTTGGCTTTGATGGTGTCCAGCAGAAGGTGCGTCAGTGGGTGCACTTTTTTTTCCGCAGCAAGCGTTTCTGCCTGTATCGGTCGGGGCACTTTTTGCGGATCGTACATTTCGTGGAAAGGTGCCGGTGCCATGAACGGCGGATGCGGGCGAAAGGTACCCAAGTGCATGAACCAGGGTTCATCATCGCGTATGCGGATGTAATCAAGCGCGCCGTCCACAGACCAGGCCGTTTCGGAGTGTTCGGCACGAATGGGGGAGGCCGCCAGGCGCAGTGACTCATCACTGCCCGGAGCAGGGTGAAAAAGTTCCTCATACTTGGCTGGGATGGCGTAACCCAGTCCCGACAGGTAGGCGAGGTAGTGCTCGCGTTCACCCTCAAAGTCGCGCACGATGTTCCAACCGTCGGCAATGGTGTTGGTGCGGAAGCGCGGATCATTTGCGTCGGTGGTGCGCGGATCCGGCACCGTCGTGGTGTAACCGACCAGCGCCGGCTCGTAGCCGGACTCGCGCATGAACCAGGGCAGCGTTTTCAGGTGACGTGATGTCGGGGTGTTATTGGTGATTACGCGGTGGTTCATCAGATACTGGCCGGTAAGCAAGGAAGCGCGACTCGGCCCGCAGGGTGAGCTTTGGGCATAGTGCTGGGTAAATGTCACGCCCTCGGCCGCCAGACGGTTGATGTTTGGCGTGCGCACGCAGGGGTGACCGAGAAAGCCCAGCGTATCGGCGCGCCACTGGTCGACTACGATCATCAGTATATTCATCGGTTGCGAAGACATTTAATTGTCCATATAAAACAATAGGTTAATATAATTCCTGCGAGCGCAGGCAAGCGACTTCATGACCTTCGTGCAGTGTGGCCAGCACAGGCATCTGCGCAGCGCATGCTGCCCGGGCAAACAGGCAACGGGTGCGAAATCCACAACCTGATGGCGGGGCAGCGGGGCTCGGAGGTTCACCAGGCTGGATGGCAAAAGGTTTGCGGGCGCGGGGATCTGGTTGGGGCACCGCACTGAGCAGAGTGCGTGTGTAAGGATGTCGCGGTGAGGTGTATATCGTCTCAGTATCCGCCAGTTCGATGATGCGGCCCAGATACATCACGGCGACACGATCCGCAATCATTCGCACGACTCCAAGGTTGTGCGTGATGAACAGTATCGTCAAACCGAGATGTGACTTCAATTCCATCAGGAGGCTGATGATCTGCGCCTGAACCGAAACATCAAGTGAGGATACCGGCTCGTCGGCGACGATAAAGCGTGGATTTACTGCTAGAGCGCGTGCGATGCCGACGCGCTGGCGCTGGCCGCCTGAAAGTGCATGTGGATAACGCCAAGCATGGACTGGCTCAAGTCCCACCTGGATTAGCAACTCGGCGACGCGGGCGATGCGATTATCGCGATCACCGATACGATGTACTTTCAGGCCTTCTGCAATGATGTTGCCGACGGTCATGCGCGGATCAAGCGACGCAAAAGGATCCTGGAAAATCATCTGCATGTTCCGTCGCAGTGGACGCAGCGATTGCGGGGACAAACGGCTGATATCGGTACCGGCAAACCGGATTCGTCCGGCATCGGCTTCAATCAGGCGCAGCAGCGCGCGTCCGAGCGTAGTCTTTCCGGAGCCTGATTCCCCCACCAGTGCCAGAACTTCGCCTTCGCGGATCGCCAGATCGACGTTTCGCACGGCCTGCAGCCTCTGACGGCGCCAGAGCCCGCGTCCATGCTCGAAGGAGACACTCAGGGACTCGGCGTTCAGCAGATCGGGGGCATTCATGGCGCGTGCAGCCAGCAACGTACGCTGCGCATCGCCGTTGCGGTGAAGGCGGGCGGCATCTCCCGGTCACATTGCGATGCCAAGGCGGCGGAGCAGCGCGGATGAAAGGAACAGCCTGAAGGCAGACTGGCCAACCCTGGAATCGTGCCCGGAATCGGCTGTACCGCGCAGCCAGCTTTACCGGCATCCGGGATTGAGGCCAGCAGGCCGCGGGTGTAAGGGTGCTGCGGATCGGAGAACAGCAAATCCACGGGAGCTTCTTCCACGATACGTCCTGCATACATCACCGCCACCCGATCGGCCATCTGGGCAACCACACCGAGATCATGGGTGATGAACAACACAGCCATTGCGAATTCGCGCTGAAGGCCGCGGATCAAGTCGAGAACCTGTGCCTGCACCGTGACATCCAGGGCTGTGGTCGGTTCGTCAGCAATCAGCAGTTGCGGCCTGCAGGCCAGTGCCATTGCGATCATTATGCGCTGACGCATGCCTCCCGAGAGTTCGTGGGGGAAGGCTCGTGTCCGGGATGCCGGATCGGGAATCCCGACCAGGCGCAACATTTCCACTGCGCGGGCTCGTGCTGCAGTTTTGCTGACTTTTTCGTGTGCACGGACTGCTTCAACGACCTGGTCACCCACCCGCATAACCGGATTGAGCGAAGTCATCGGCTCCTGGAAGATCATCGACAGGGCGCGCCCCCGCATGCTGCGCATCTTGACGGGCTCGAGGCCTAGCAGATCGACATCCGGTGAATGGCCATTGCGGAACAGTATTTCCCCTTCGACTTCAACCGGGTGCGACTGGCTTTCTGTGTGCAGCAGACGCATGATCGCCAGAGAAGTGACCGATTTACCGGCGCCTGATTCGCCGACAAGAGCAAGAGTTTCGCCGTGGCGTACAACAAACGAAATGCCGCGCACTGCGTCAATCACACCTTCTCCGGTACTGAGGCGCACCCGCAGGTTGCTTACCTCAAGCAGATTGCGTTCAGTCATCGATGCGCACATCCAATACGTCTCGCAACCAGTCTCCCAGCGTCTGCACGACAAAAGTAATCACGACGATTGCCGCTGCCGGTACGATTGCAACCCACCATGCGAAGATCAGGTGATCACGGCCGTCGCCAACCATGCTGCCTAGGGAGGCGGTGGGAGGCTGTACGCCGAGGCCGAGGAAGGACAATGAGGATTCAAGCAGCAGTATCGAAGGAAAATTCAGGGTCATCAATACCAGCAGCGGCGAAGCGATGTTGGGCAATACGTGGTGCAGCGAGATCCAGAGATTGCCGGCGCCGAGCGCGCGGCTCGCCTCGATGAATGGCATCTCCCGCACCTGCAACACCTGGCCGCGCACCACGCGTGCATAGGACTCCCACCGGGCAATTCCGATCAGCGCGACCAGCACCAGGGTATCGTTGCTGAATACGGCAACGCCGACCATCACGATCAGCAGGTTGGGCACGGTGATGAACACATCGACCATCATCATGATCACGCGGTCGGTCAGCCCTCCCATTAGTCCGCTGACGATGCCCAGAGTGGTGCCGATCATGCAGCCGATGAAAAGGCCCAGTGCAGCGATGCCGATGCTGACCCGGATGCCGTGGATGCAACGTGACAGCAAATCGCGCCCAAGCTGGTCCGTGCCGAGCAGGTATTGTGAAACATGGCCCTCCATCAGCAACGGGGGTTTCAGCTTGTTCATGAAGCTGATGGTGTCCGGGTCGTGTGGGGCGATCCACGGCGCAAACAACGCAGCTACCGCGATCAACGCAGCGACAATAATGCATGCTCTGATGGAGGGCGGCATGTGACTGAATGCAAAGCGCCGGCGAATGGCGAATTCGGCGGCGCCGGGAGCTGAGGCTGTTGCGATATTCATGATTCCACCTTGACCCGGGGATCAGCTATTGCGGAGAGAATATCCACAGTAAGGTTGATGGCGGAGACTGCAACTGCATAAATCACCACGCCGAATTGCAGTACCGGAAAATCCCGGCGTGTCACCGATCCGGTTAGTACTGTTCCAAGTCCGGGCCATGAAAACACGGTCTCGATGATCAATGAGCCATTGATCAGCCCTGCGACTTCCAGTCCCAGAACGGTGATCAGCGGCAGCATTGCATTGCGCATGATGTGCAGTGATAACACGCGCGGTTCAGTCACTCCTTTGGCGTGTGCAGTCCGGACATAGTCCTGATTCATGACGTCAAGCATGGCGCTACGCATGTAGCGGGCGATGGCTGCGATCAGCGGTAATGCCAGTGTGATGGCGGGCAGGATGTAATGTGCTGCTGACTGGGCACCAGTGGTGGGCAGCCAGTTCAGGTGATACCCGAAAATCAGGATCAGGATGATCGCGATAATGAAGTGCGGTAC
>CAMAYE010000065.1 GCA_945862135.1 Bordetella parapertussis | reverse complement strand
GACTTGGAAAGACAAGACCAGTGGCGAGAAAAAAGAAGCGACTGAGTGGCACCGCATCAGTGCGTTCGGCAAACTCGCTGAGATCTGCGGTGAGTACCTGCGTAAAGGCTCCCAGGTATACATCGAAGGTTCTCTGCGCACCCGGAAATGGCAGGACAAAGAAGGGCAGGATCGTTATACGACCGAGATTCGGGCTGATCAGATGAGAATGCTGGGTAGCCGGGGGGGCGGCGAGGGCGGCAGTGGAATGCGCGAACCCGCGGCAGCTTCAAGTGGCGGTGCCAAGGCGCCTGCGAAAAAAAGCGGCGGCAGCTTTGACGACATGGATGACGATATCCCGTTCTAAGCTATTGCGGTGATTGCATAACAGCCGGGCTCAGCCCGGCTTTTTACTGGGTCAGGCTGATACTCGAAGCAAGCGTTGCGTATGCGCGGCGATCACGGCTTCCTCGTCGGTGGGGATTACGCAGACCACGACAGCGCTGTCATTTCGCGAAATCTGCTGACTGCTGTGCGAGTTGGCGGTGGAATCCAGCGTGATACCCAGCCAGCCGAGTTTTTCGCAGATTTTTGAACGAATCGCTACGGCATGTTCGCCAATGCCGCCGGTAAACACCAGAGCATCAAGTCCTTCCAGCGCGGCTGTCAGTGCCCCGATTTCCAGAACAGCTCGATACACAAACTGTGACACGGCATCGGCAGCCCGCGGGTCTTTGCTCTCGAGCAAGGTGCGCATGTCGTTGCTGATGCCCGAGACGCCGAGCAGACCGGATTGGCGGTAAAGCAGTTCTTCAACGGCAATCGACGTCATGCCCCGCTCGTGCATGAGATAGAACAGCACGCCGGGATCAATGGTGCCGCAGCGTGTGCCCATGATGAGTCCGTCGAGCGTGCTGAAGCCCATGGTGGTGGCGATGCTGCGACGGTTGCGCATCGCGCACAGGCTGGCGCCGTTTCCGAGATGGGCCACTATGACGCGACCTTCAGCGCGCGAGCCTAGTGCCGCCGGCAGGGTTTCTGAAATATGTTCGTACGACAAGCCATGAAACCCGTATCGCCGCAAACCCTGTTCGGTGATGCTGCGCGGCAGTGCGAACGATTGAGCCAGTGCGGATTGCGTTCGATGAAAGGCGGTATCGAAACAGGCGACCTGAGCGAGTTCGGGGCGCAACTTGCGCAGCGCCTTGATTGCCGCCAGGTTGTGCGGCTGATGCAGGGGGGCCAACGGCGCCAGCGCATCCAGTTCGGCTATGCTTGAGTCGTCAACAATGAGCGGAGCGTCACGATGTTCTCCGCCATGTACTACGCGATGTCCGGCACCAAGCAGGTGACGCGCGTGGCGGCCTGACTCCAGCCAATCGAATAGCCAGGCGAGCGCACCTTCGTGATTAACCGTGTCCGGCGGCAAGTTGCCTGGCAATGCGCCTTGACCATCGCGCGCACTGAAGGCGGTGCCTGAACCGATGCCGGAAATCATCCCCTGCACCGTTCGATTTAGCCGTTCCCCCTCTTCATAAATGGCAAATTTGATACTGGAAGAGCCGGCATTGAGGACGAGAATCTGGCTGAGCATGGCTGGATTTTCCGGAAAAATTCTTTTTCTTCAATGATCTATGTTGCCCCGATTGTGCCGCGAGTGCTGCATTGCGCCAAGCGGAGGCGAACGGAGACCTTGAAAAACGTCGGGAAACGCCCATATTTCCGCTGAAAGTCAGTGTAACCGTCTAAGGTATAATGCTTTTTTAGCATTTTGGGGTTTGCCATGCCTATTTACGAATACCGATGCGAGGCCTGTGGGTTCCAGAAGGAATTCCTGCAACGAATCAGCGATGCGCCGCTCAAGGATTGTCCGGAATGCGGTAAACAATCACTTGCCAAGATGGTGACAGCCGCCGGTTTTCAATTGAAGGGCAGTGGTTGGTATGCGACTGATTTCAAGAACAAGGGTGGCACCAAGCCGACAGAATCGGCGAATAAAGAAGAAGCCAAGTCAGAGACGCCTGCCTGCGGTACTGGCGCCTGTCCTGCCTGCAACTGATTTGCTGGGCGGCCGCTGGCAGGGACCGTAAATCTCGCCGCGCTGATGTTTGCAGTAATCGCGCACTCTAGTTGACTGTGCGCCATCCATCCTCATGTTCATAAAATCCTCCATCAAGAGCTACATCATCACCGGCCTGCTGATCTGGGTGCCGCTGGTGATTACGCTTTGGGTGCTCAATCTGCTGGTAGGGACTCTTGATCAGACCCTGCAGTTGCTGCCGCAGTCGTTCCTGACCGAAAACTGGCTTGGATTCCATGTGCCAGGTTTGGGGGTGATCATGACAGTTCTGATCGTTCTCATTACTGGCGTGTTCACCACGAACATTCTGGGACAGCGGCTGGTGCTGTTGTGGGAAGGCATCCTGGCAAGGATTCCGGTGGTCAATACCATCTACAACAGCGTCAAGCAGGTCAGCGATACGCTGTTTTCAGGAAGCGGTCATGCATTCCGCAAAGTGCTGCTGGTGCGTTACCCGCATCCGCAAGCCTGGTCGCTGGCGTTCCAGACCAATGTGCCGGCGGAAATTGCGGCACACCTCCCGGACGAGCATGTTGCGGTATTCATTCCGACTACCCCCAGTCCTGTTAACGGCTTCTATTTTTATGTGCGGCGCGACGAGGCGATTGAGCTCGACATGCCGGTTGACGTTGCATTCAAATATATTGTCTCAATGGGTGTGGTCGCAACCAACAACGGCACCCTGGCAAAAATCAAATAAATCACTGAAAACAAAACCCATGTCCATGCGTACCAACTACTGCGGTCTGATCGATCGCAAATACCTCGGTCAGACCGTCACCCTTTGCGGATGGGTGCATCGGCGTCGCGATCACGGCGGCGTGATTTTCATCGACCTTCGTGACCGTGAGGGCCTGGTGCAGATCGTCTGCGATCCCGATCGTGCCGAAACTTTTGAGGTGGCCAACAGTCTGCGCAATGAATTCGTGGTGCGTGTCGAAGGCAAGGTGCGAGAGCGTCCCGCCGGCACGGTGAACAGCAATCTGGTCAGTGGTGAAATTGAAGTGCTGGCAATGGGGCTGGAAGTGCTCAACGCATCGCAGACCCCGCCGTTCATGATGGACGATGAGCAGCTGTCGGAAAACGTCCGCCTGCAGTATCGCTTTCTCGATCTGCGACGTCCGCAGATGCAGAAAAACATGCGTCTGCGTCATCAGGCGGCGCGCGCCGTCCGCACCTATCTCGACGATAACGGTTTCATCGACATCGAAACCCCGATGCTTTACAAATCCACGCCCGAAGGCGCACGTGAATTCCTGGTGCCTTCGCGCATGCATGACGGCCAGTTCTATGCATTGCCGCAGTCGCCGCAGTTGTTCAAGCAGCTGCTGATGGTGGCCGGTTACGATCGTTACTACCAGATCGTGAAGTGCTTCCGCGACGAGGACCTGCGCGCGGACCGCCAGCCCGAATTCACGCAAATCGATATCGAGACTTCGTTTCTCGGTGAACGCGAAATCCAGGATCTGATGGAAGGGCTGATCCAAAAGCTGTTCAAATCGGTGCTCGACGTCGATCTCGGCGTGTTTCCGCGGCTGACTTATGCCGAGGCGATGGCGAAATACGGTTCCGACAAGCCCGATCTGCGCGTCAAGCTGGAACTGACCGAACTTAGCGACCTGATGGCGCAGGTGGAGTTCAAGGTGTTCAAGCAGGCGCTGGCGCTGAAGGACGGTTGCGTAACGGTGTTGCGGGTGCCCGGCGGCGCTGCGCTGACGCGCAAGGAAATTGACGAGTACACGGCGTTTGTCGGCATCTACGGTGCCAAAGGGCTGGCCTACATCAAGGTCAACGATGTCACCAAGCTCAATGACGAAGGCCTGCAATCGCCTATCGTCAAGTTCCTGCCGCAGCCTGTGCTCGCCGAAATCCTCAAGCGCACTGGCGCTGCCAACGGCGATCTGATCTTCTTCGGCGCTGATCGCCGCAAGGTGGTGTGTGATGCATTGGGTGCGCTGCGCGTCAAGGTCGGCCATGAAAAAGGCCATGCCGAGGCCGGCTGGCGTCCGTGCTGGGTCGTCGATTTCCCGGCATTCGATTACAACGAGGAAGAAAAACGCTGGGTTGCCGCTCATCATCCCTTTACAGCACCCAAAGACGATCATCTCGGCCTGCTCGAAACGGATCCGGGCAAAGTGCTCGCCAAAGCCTACGACGTCGCGCTGAACGGCTGGGAAATCGGTGGTGGCTCGGTGCGTATCCATCGCACTGAAGTCCAGTCGCAGGTGTTTGCGGCGCTGGGTATTTCGCCGGAGGAGGCGAGGGCAAAGTTCGGCTTCCTCCTCGACGCATTGTCATACGGCGCGCCGCCGCATGGCGGCATTGCTTTCGGTCTTGACCGGCTGGTGACCTTGATGACCGGTGCCGAATCGATCCGCGAAGTGATTGCTTTCCCGAAAACGCAGCGCGGCCAGGATTTGATGGTCGAAGCGCCAAGTGCTGTGCCCGAGCGACAGCTGCGCGAGTTGCACATCCGGCTGCGCAACACCACGCCGGCGGCGTGAACCGCAGCAGTACGAAAACCGATTCACCGCTGGACTGAGCCTTGCGGAACGCTGCAAAGAACCTCCTGCTGCTGGCTTCGGCACTTTTTGCCGCAGTGGTGTTTGCGCGGGGCGATCCTTCGCTGCTGCGTGATGTGCAGCTCCAGGAACTTCCTGCGGAGGCGCATCAGACGCTGCAGTTGATCCGGAAGGGTGGTCCGTTCCCGTATGAGCGCGACGGCGTTACCTTCGGCAATTACGAAAAGTTGTTGCCGCCCGCCCCTCGTGGCCACTATCGCGAATACACCGTAACAACGCCGGGAATCAAGCACCGAGGTGCACGTCGCATCGTGGTCGGGTGTGAGCGTCAGCGCGTTTCTGCCGCTCCTTCAGGTTCGCTGCGTCTTGCGCAATGCCGCGATGGCGGCGTGTTTTACTACACTGCGGATCATTATCGCTCGTTCAGGCGCATCGTCGAATGAAACCCACACTGCCTCCAGCAGAACAGAATGGACTGTACGCCGCCCCGGCCGATGTGGCGCCGCTGCGCCGCGCTGCACGGGATGCCGGAATGGCGTGGCATGTCGTTGATCTGCAGCGTGCGCGCGGCAAACGGGCATTGTTTACGGCTTTTGCCCGCGAGTTTTCTTTTCCAGCGACTTTCGGCGGCAACTGGGATGCGCTTGCCGACTCTCTGCAGGATTTGTCTTGGCGTACCGAGCAGGGTCGCATCGTCTTGATGCGCGGGGCAGACACGTTTGCCGCTGCTTCCCCTGATGATTACGCAACGTTATGCGAAATTCTCAAGGGCAGCGCGGAATACTGGCGTGGACGCAAGAAATTGTTTGCCGTGCTGACCGATGATGCCGGTGAACGGCCGACATGGTCGAAATCATGAACTACAAGATTCCGGTTTCGGTTCTGGTGCTGGTGCACACCACGGATCTGCAGGTGCTGCTGCTGGAGCGTGCCGATCGGCCGGGTTTCTGGCAATCCGTTACCGGCAGTCAGGATCCGGGGGAAACCTTGGCAGAAACGGCACAGCGTGAACTGGCGGAAGAAACCGGTATTGTCACTGGGCCGCAAGAGTTAGCCGATTGGAAACTTCAAAACGAATACGAGATTTATCCGCATTGGCGCAGCCGTTATGCACCGGGGGTTACCCACAATACGGAACATGTCTTTGCACTGACCCTTCCTGCAATGCGGGATGTGGTACTCGCACCGCGTGAACATCTGGCAAAGAAGTGGCTGCCATGGCGTGAAGCGGCTGACTGTGTGTTTTCCTGGAGCAATGCAGAGGCCATACGTCAGTTGCCGCTGCGTGTTGCAGTGCGTGATTCATAACCCCGGGCTGCAAGGGGAATTCGAGACTGGTTTTTCTGTCAAAATACTGTAATAGTCAAAGTTTTCCTCTGCAGCAAGTTGATCTGGAGAAGGGCCGGATGATGGAAACGCAAACGATCACTTTCGAAGGTTTCAAACCGCTGGACGATGCGGCTTGCGAGGAACGCATTGTTGCCGCGCGCCGCAAGCTCGGCGATCGGGTCGTGCTGCTCGGCCATCACTACCAGCGGGCTGACGTCTACAAGCACGCCGAACTGACGGGCGATTCCCTGCAGCTGGCCAAACTGGCGGCGAAGACCGATGCCGAATACATCGTGTTCTGCGGCGTTCATTTCATGGCCGAGGTGGCGGATATCCTGTCCCGCCCGACACAGCAGGTGATACTGCCCGACCTGAATGCAGGCTGCTCGATGGCCGACATGGCCAGCCTGAGCAAGGTTGAACGCGCGTGGCGAGAGCTGTCGGAAGTGCTGAACCCCGATGAAACCATCACACCGATCACCTACATCAACTCCGCTGCAGACCTGAAGGCCTTCTGCGGTGAACATGGCGGCATCGTCTGCACGTCGTCCAACGCGCGCCAGATTCTGAGCTGGGCCTTCGGCCGTCGTGAGAAGGTCTTGTTCTTCCCCGACCAGCACCTGGGTCGCTGGACCGGTTACCTGATGGACATTCCGCTGTCGGAAATGCTGGTCTGGGATCCCGATCTGCCGATGGGGGGGCTGACGCCGCAGCAGATCAAGATGGCCAAAGTACTGCTATGGAAAGGGCACTGCTCTGTACACCAGATGTTCCAGGCGCAGCACATCCTGCGCTGGCGACAGCAGCATCCGAGCGGCATGGTGATCAGTCATCCCGAGTGCAATTTCGAGGTCTGCAAGCTGTCGGATTATGTCGGCTCGACCGATTACATCTACAAAACTATCGCCGCGAGTGCGCCAGGTTCGCGCTGGCTTGTCGGTACAGAACTCAATCTGGTGAACCGCATGGCTGCCGAATTCAGTTCGCAGGGCAAATCGGTGCAGTTCATGGCGCCGACGGTATGCATGTGTTCAACGATGCAGCGCATTGATCCGCAGCATCTGGCCTGGTCGCTGGAAAACCTGGTTGCCGGCAAGGTGGTGAACCAGATCAAGGTGCCCGCCTACGAAGCCGAACTGGCGCGCATTGCGCTGGATCGAATGCTTGCAATTTCCTGAGCACGGCATGACTGTCGCGCCGCTGCAACTCAGCGTCGCGACCTACAACATCCACAAGGGTTTTCCGGCCACGCCGCTGTTCGCGCGGCGGCCTGCTTTGCATGCGCTGCGCGAACAACTCCAGGCTTTGAACACCGACATCGTGTTCCTGCAGGAAGTCGTCGGCGCACACACCGGACATGCCGCCCGTCATGCCGACTGGCCTGCAGAGTCGCAGTACGAATATCTGGCTGACCGTCTGTGGCAAAGCCACGCCTATGGCAAGAATGCCGTCTACGACGCCGGCCATCACGGCAATGCGCTGCTATCGCGGTATCCGATCACCCGCTGGGACAACGAGGACGTTTCGGCGCATCGCTTCGAGCAGCGTGGACTGCTGCACTGTGAAATTGCTGTACCGGGCTGGAGCCAGGCGCTGCACTGCGTGTGTGTGCACCTGGCGCTGACGGCGCGCGGCCGCGGCCGGCAGATGGAGCGCCTGCGTCAGCGCATAGAGCGGCTGGTACCTGAGGATGCGCCGCTGATTGTTGCAGGTGATTTCAACGACTGGTACTGGCGACATCGCGCAACCCATGAACTTGCGCACCCGCTGAACATGCACGAGGTTTTTGAGTTGTCGGGCGGTTCACCCGCGCGCAGTTTTCCAGCCGTGCTGCCGCTGCTGCGGCTCGACCGGATTTACGTGCGCGGTTTCAGCGTGCGCGAAGCCCGCGTCCATCATGGCCGTCAGTGGGGGCGTGTTTCCGATCACGCGCCACTGACCGCACAACTGGAGCGATTGCCGGGCTGATCAGTAGCGGTAGTCGTAGCCGGGTGGCACCGCATATCGTCCTGGACCCGGATGGCGTGGCGCCGGCACCGCATAGGCCGGTGCAACGGCGACGTTATCACTGCCGATCACCCCGACGCCGACCCTGACCGTCGGGCCGGGGTCATACGGCAGCGTAGTGGTGACTTCACGGCCATTGTAGTGATAGACCACGGTGTAGCCGCGCGTCGTTTCACGGATTGTTTCCACGGTACGGCAGCGCTGCACCGGAGCTTCCGCAACCGTTTGATTGTCGATACGGTCGCCGACAATTGCACCGGCGATAGCGCCAGCCGCCATCGCGGCGTCGCGTCCGCTGCCGCGTCCGACCGTACTACCCAGCAACGCACCGGCCACGCCGCCGATGATCGGTGCAATGACACCGCGTTCGGCCTGCGGCACGCGTTGAGGCGCCATTTCCGGCGCACATTCCTGGCGTGGTTCGCGGACGCGATCAATGATCGGCGTGGTGGACACCACTCGTGCGGTGTCAGTGTAGTCGGCTGCTTGCACCGGCAGCGCGGCCAGCACTGCAAGGGCGACAGACAGACGGGGCAGGTTGGTGGTAATCATCAAGTTGTTCCTCGTTATATTCATCGGTCGACAACCGGGAAACTGGTGCCGGATGCGATAATTAGAACGCAGGCACAACGCCGTGGCTGCAAGCGTTACAGAAATTTACAAGGCGCGCTTGCAGTAATTCCGTCTTGCGAGAGTCCATATAACCTATTGTTTTTAATGAAAAATATATCCACCTTCCAATGCGTCTATTGCAATGACCGCTGAAGCCGCACGCGCTGCTGCAGGACTGGAACCCAAGCCGCAACCCGGCGCCGGGCGTGACTGGCGCGTGGTGCCGATGCTGCTGCCCTATCTGTGGGAATACAAATGGCGGGTGGTGGTTGCGCTGGTGTTCCTGGTTGCCGCCAAAGTCGCGAACGTCGGTGTTCCGTTGGTGCTGAAGGACATCGTCGACGGCCTTGATTCATCGAAGGCAGTTCTGGTGCTGCCTCTGGCACTGTTGGTGGCCTACGGCGCGCTGCGAATGTCGACCGTTCTGTTCGCCGAGTTGCGCGATGTGGTGTTCATGCCGGTGACGCAGCGCGCGGCGCGTCGTATCGCGCTGGCCGTATTTCGCCATCTGCATGCGCTGTCGCTGCGTTTTCACCTCGACCGCCAGACCGGCGGCATGTCGCGCGACATCGAGCGCGGCACGCGCGGCATCTCGACGCTGCTGTCGTTCATGCTGTTTTCGATCATCCCGGTGATTCTCGAATTCGTCCTTGTTGCCGCCGTGTTGTTTGCCAAGTTCGACTGGCGTTTTGTTGCGGTTACGTTTGCCGCGGTGATTGTCTATATCGCATTTACCATCGGCATCACCGAATGGCGCACGGCCATCCGCAAACGCGCCAACGAACTCGATTCGAAGGCCAATACGCGCGCGATCGACAGCCTGCTCAATTACGAGACGGTCAAATATTTCAATAACGAGGACTTTGAGGCGCGGCGTTACGACGACAGCCTGCAGCGCTACGAAGTGATGGCGGTGCGCAATGAAGCATCCCTCGGCCTGTTGAACGTCGGTCAGGCGGCGATCATCGCGGTGGCTGCAACGGCGCTGATGGTGCTGTGTGCGCAGGGGGTTGTTGCGCGGGAGCTGTCGATCGGTGACCTGGTGCTGGTCAACGGCCTGCTGATCCAGCTTTACATCCCGCTCAATTTTCTCGGCATGGCCTATCGCGAGATCAAACAGGCGCTGGTCGACATGGAGCGCATGTTCGGCCTGCTCGAACAGAACCGCGAAGTGGACGATGCGCCGGACGCGCTGGACCTTCCGGACGGACCAGCCGCGGTGCGCTTCGAAGCGGTGGATTTTGGTTACGACCCGCGGCGGCAGATCCTGCACGGCATGTCCTTCGAGATTCCGCCGGCTGCGAAAGTGGCGGTGGTCGGTTCCAGCGGCGCCGGCAAATCGACGCTGGCGCGTTTGCTGTACCGTTTCTACGATGTCACCGGCGGGGCGGTCAGCATCAGCGGCGTCGATTTGCGAAAACTGAAACAAACCAGCCTGCGCGGCGCGATCGCCATTGTTCCCCAGGATACCGTGCTGTTCAACGATACGATTCATTACAACATCCAGTACGGGCGTCCCGCGGCATCGCAGGAAGAGGTTGTCGCTGCCGCAAAGGCAGCACATATTCATGACTTCATCCTCAGCCTTCCCGATGGTTACGACACCATGGTTGGTGAACGCGGTCTCAAACTTTCCGGTGGCGAGAAGCAACGGGTGGCCATCGCACGCGCCATTCTGAAAAATCCGCGCATCATGATATTTGATGAGGCGACCTCAGCGCTGGATTCCCGTACTGAGCAGGCGATACAGCGTGAACTCAATGATATTGCACAGGGGCGCACGACACTGGTAATTGCGCACCGTCTATCGACGGTCATGGATGCCGACGAGATTCTGGTTCTTGAGCAAGGCCGCATTATTGAGCGCGGGCGCCATTCCGATTTGCTGCTCCGTGGCGGCGCCTATGCACAGATGTGGGCCTTGCAGCAGCAGGAGGCGGCGCAGGAAGGTGCGGTCAGTTCAACGACGGAAATGCAATGATTACGCGAGTGCCGCGTCCAGCGGCCCCGCTGTAGATAATTGCTGTGGCACCGTGTCCCTGGGCAATTTCTCGGACGATTGACAGACCCAGACCGCAGCCTTCGGGGGAGCCGTCGATGCGCCGGTAGAAGCGTTCGAATACCCTTTCACGTTCGTCTTCCGGGATGCCGCAACCGTCATCCTCGACTTCCAGATTGGTGTGTTCGTTGTCTTTAACGATGCGTACTGTGATGCGTCCGCCTGGCGGTGTGTAGTTGATGGCGTTGTCGATCAGATTGTTGAGCAGTTCTCGCACCAGGAACGGATCGGCATTGATCTCTTCATCGGCCGACGTATCATCAAAGCCCAGATCAATTTGGCGGTTAAGCGCCCGCGGCACCCAGTCACCGGCTGTTTCTCTTGCCAGCTCAGCAAGATTGATGTGCTTTCGCAACAGGCTGCGGTGGGATCCCGGTTCCGCACGCGCCAGCGTCAGCAATTGGGTGACCAGGCGCGCTGCATGATCAGCGGCGGTATGCAGTTGCTGCAGCGTAGCCTGGGCTTCGCCATTGCCGACCTGCCGCACGGCCAGTTCCGCCTGAGTTTTCAGGGCGGCTACGGGCGTGCGCAGTTGATGGGCGGCGTCGGCAATAAATCGCTGCTGAGCGGCGAGCGCCGCGCTCAGCCTGGACAGAAGATCGTTCATTGCGCGCACCAATGGCCGTACTTCATAGGGAATGTTGGATTCCCGGATCGGACTGAGATCCACATGTGAGCGATTTTCGATTTCCGTGCGTACCGACGTCAGCGCACGCAAGCCGAGGCCAACACCGAACCAAACCGCAAGCGCAGCAAGGATGACCAGCACTGCTTGTGGCACCATCATGCGCAGCATGATTTGCCGGGCGAAGTCGGTGCGCAACGTGGCCTTTTCTGCGACCTGGATCAGGATGGCACCCTTGCCTGAGCCGGGACGAACCGGGACGCGCAGGGCTACGGCACGGACGGGTTCGTTACGGTAAATCGCGTCGTAATAACTAACGCGGTCATCGCCGGCATTTCCCGGTGGGTCCGGCAAATCGGGATCGCCGGTAATGTATTCGCCGGACGGGCCGTTGGCCCGGTAATAGAAGCGGCCCTGTTCGCCGGATATCAGCATTTCGATCACAGGCTGCGGCAGATCGAGATAAAGCTGGTTGTTCGCCTCGCGTACGTTGCGTCCGAGGTCCAGCGCAGTGTCGAGCAGCGCGCGGTCATAGTTCAGGTTCACGAAACCGGTGGCGACGTCGTGATCGACGACCGTACTCATGATCCACAAGGCCAGCAGCGGTGCACTGACCCACAACAGCAATTGACTGCGCAGCGTGCGCAGTCGATGGCGACCTTCAGTCATTTGCCGCGCGTTCGAGCAGGTAGCCTAATCCGCGGATCGTGCGCACGCTGACGCTGGCAGGTTCCAGTTTCTTGCGCAGGCGATGCACATAAACTTCGATGGCATTGGCGCCGACTTCTTCGCCCCAGCCATAAAGCTGTTCCGCCAATTGTTCCTTGCTGACCACGCGGCCGACACGCAGCATCAGAACTTCCAGTACGCCGAGTTCGCGTGCCGACAGATCAAGCGGTGCGCCCTTGATGGTGGCGCGTCGTCCAGCCGTATCGAGCATGAGTTCGCCATGGACTAGATCCGCGCCCCCACCGGACTGGCCGCGTCGGATCAGCGCACGGACGCGGGCTTCCAGTTCCGGCAAGTCGTACGGCTTGGTCAGATAGTCATCAGCACCGAGATCCAGACCTTTGACCCGGTCTTCCAGGGCGTCGCGCGCGGTCAGCATCAGTACCGGGGTCTTCGAGCCTTTGCGACGCATGCGCCGGAGGACTTCATACCCATCGACCTTGGGAAGCCCGATATCCAGGATGACGGCATCATATTGCTGCGTCGCCAACATGTGGTCCGCCTGCTCACCGGTGTTGGCATGATCGACCGCGTAATCGGCAGCTTTTAATGCTTTGATCAGGCCGTCGGCCAGTATTGGATGGTCTTCAATGACAAGTAAGCGCATGGGCTATGCCGATAAGTGTGCTGCAGGAGCCACATCATACTGACGCACAGTCGGCTTCGCGAATTGCCGTGAACGTACGTAAGTTTGGCGTAAGGGTGCGGGGCTACTGTGATTGCCAACATTGCCAGCAACTTGCGCAATGCACAATTTGCTAACAATGTTGATTTTTCCTCCTCGGAGGCCTGGTAAGTGCAGTGATCTGTGCTGAGCGGATGATTGCAAGGCCTCTTTAAGCTCCGCCGGGACAACTCAAACGGTCCTGAGCGGAGTTTTTTTTGTCCGTATTGCTCATGACCAATTCGCTGAACTGGTTGAAAATAACAGCGTAAGGCTGTATTTTACAAAGGATTTTAACGAAATCCTTTGGTGAGCCCGTTTATGATGCGATGGCTGGTTGCAGCCTTGGTGGCTTTGATAGCGGTGGCTCCGGCATGGGCAGAGTCCCCGGAACGCACGGCCCGCAAGGTGAAATCTGCCGTTGCCGGGCGGGATCACGCGCCGGAGCTCAAATCCTCTGCCGCGCTGGTCATAGACCAAACCGATGGCCGCCCCCTGTTTGCAAAAAACGTCGATAACGTCGTGCCCATCGCATCCATCACCAAGTTGATGAATGCCATGGTGGTGCTGGATGCATCCCTGCCCATGGACGAGCGTATTGCGATCAGCGAAGCCGACAAGGATACGATCAAGGGTACTCGTTCACGCCTGATGATTGGTACGGTGCTGACCCGCCGCGAACTGCTGCAACTGGCCTTGATGGCGTCGGAGAACCGTGCCGCTGAAGCACTGACCCGGGTGTATCCCGGTGGAACACGCGCCTTTGTCGCGGCAATGAACCAGAAAGCGATTGAACTGGGCATGTGGCGTACCCGCTTTGTCGATGGCACGGGCCTGTCCAGCGATAACGTATCGACCGCGCAGGATCTGACCAAAATGGTATCGGCGGCTTACAAATATCCGTTGATTCGCGACTTCACGACTGATACCGGCGCGGTGGTTCGTGTCAAACGCGGCAGGACAATGAATTATCACAACTCCAATCGGCTGGTCGGCAGTCCGCAATGGGAAATCGGCCTTTCCAAGACCGGTTATATTTCCGAGGCAGGCCGCTGCCTGGTAATGCAGGCAAAAATCGCCAACAAACCGGTGATCATCGTTTTGCTGGATTCATGGGGCAAGATGACCCGCATCGGTGATGCCAATCGCATCAAGCGATGGATGGAAACCCGGTCTTTCGGGAACACTTCCGGCTGAGCGCTGCTCCAGCCGGTTGCATTGTTTCGCCTGAATTCCGGCAGTCCAATGATGTTTGTCGATCTTCATCCTGACACGGGCCGGTTTCTGGATGATGTCATCGCTGGTCTGGGCCGCACGCCCAAAGCGCTATCCCCAAAATATTTCTATGATGCCCGCGGTTCCCTGCTGTTTGAGGCGATCTGCGAGTTGCCTGAGTATTACCCGACACGGACCGAACTTGGGCTGATGCGGGAGAGCGTCCCTGAGATGGCCGCCGAACTTGGTGAAAACTGCCTGCTGATTGAGTTTGGCAGTGGTGCCGGCATCAAGACCGAGGTGTTGTTGCAGGCCTTGCGCCCCGCGGCCTATGTGCCGATTGATATCTCTGTTGATGCCCTGCGAGGTGCTGCTGCCCGGCTCGAGCAGCGGTTTCCGCATACGCCGGTCATTGCTGTTTGTGCGGATTACATGCAAGCGTTGGAGATCCCCGGTCTGACGGCCTACGAAGCATCGCGCCGGGTGATTTATTTCCCCGGTTCAACAATCGGCAATCTGACGCCTGATGACGCTTTGATGTTTTTGCGGGATGCCCGTCGGTTGGCGGGGCTCGGCGGCGCGATGCTTGTCGGTGTTGATCTGAAAAAAGATCCTGCCGTACTGCATGCCGCCTACAATGACGCCCAGGGTGTCACAGCCGAATTCAATCTCAATCTGCTTCGTCGCATCAACCGCGAACTGGGTGCAGATTTCGAGCTGTCGCAGTTTCGCCATATTGCCTTTTATGACGAAGTCGCAGGGCGGATTGAAATGCATCTTGAAAGCCTGTGCGCACAGAGCGTAACGGTCGGCCGGCGGGCGTTTGAATTTGCCAAGGGCGAGCGCATGCATACCGAGAATTCCTGCAAATACTCGATCGACGAGTTCCGAGACCTTGCGCGTAAAGCCGGATTCCGGCCGCAGCAGGTGTGGAGCGATCCGCAGCGGCACTTTGCGGTGCATCTGCTCACCACCTGATTGATGACATGATGCGGACGTCTTCGCGGGTTGTGGAGGACGACCGCAGAAATTACCTGTGATGCAGCCTGCAGCGGGTTGTTACAGTGTGGAATGCAAGGCGGATTCGGCCGCCCGCGATGCTAGACTCGACAGGCACGTTGCGCACCTTTTTTGTGCCCGCCGCATATCTGATGGCCATATACCTCACGCTGGTCGTGATCGTTCTCAATCACATCGCATTCGGCGGCAGCCGGGTGGTGGTGTCCTTGTTTGCGCTCGAATCCGGCGCGACACAGATGCAGGTGGGCTTCCTGATGGCGCTGTATGCCCTGTGCCCCATGTTGTTTGCAATCGCCATTGGACGGCTGGCGGATCGTGTCGGGCCGCGCTTGCCGATGCTCCTGGGCAGCGCTGGTCTGGGTATTGCGCTGCTGTTGAACGTGCTGTGGCCGACATTGACCATGCTCTACATTGCCTCGTTCCTGCTCGGCTCGTCATTCCATTTCTTTTTTGTCACAGTCACCGGTGTT
>CAMAYE010000064.1 GCA_945862135.1 Bordetella parapertussis | reverse complement strand
CAAAGGCGTAGCGTCCCGCATGGCTGTCCGACTGTTCAGCGATGTAGGTGGCACGCGGCAGTACGGTGATCTGGTATTTGGATTCGGTCATGGCCGTATTCTCGCATTCGGGGCGCGGCGGCGGAAGTTGCCTTTGCGGCCGGATCGTCGCCAGAACGGGTAAAATCCCCCTGAACTGAACCCGGATATCACCATGACCCATCGTATTGCGCCCAGCATTCTGTCCGCCGACTTCGCCCGTCTCGGCGAAGAAGTGAAGGCCGTTGTCGCGGCCGGCGCAGACATCATCCATTTCGACGTGATGGACAACCATTATGTGCCAAACCTGACCATCGGTCCGATGGTCTGTCAGGCGATCCGCCCGCTGGTGCAGGTGCCGATTGATGTGCATCTGATGGTGAAGCCGGTGGATCGCATCATCCCGGATTTCGCCAAGGCTGGCGCCAACATCATTTCGTTTCACCCTGAGGCTTCAGAGCATATCGACCGCACCATCGGGCTGATCAAGGAGCAGGGCTGCAAGGCCGGACTGGTGTTCAATCCGGCGACCCCCCTGAATTACCTCGATCATGTGCTCGACAAGCTGGATCTGGTGCTGATCATGTCGGTTAACCCGGGCTTCGGCGGCCAGTCCTTCATTCCAGGCGCATTGGCCAAGATCAAGGCGGTGCGCGAGCGCATCGCGCGCAGTGGCCGCGACATCTGGCTTGAAGTCGACGGCGGTGTCAAAACCGACAACATCGCCGAAATTGCCAAAGCCGGCGCCGACACCTTCGTTGCCGGCTCGGCCATTTTCGGTGCTGGCGACTACAAGGCCACGATCACAGCCATGCGCGCAGCGCTGGCTAAATCCTGACTTGATTTTCCTTGCGCAATACGCGGTTACCTTCGCGTAAGCCCTATTTTGTTAGCGTAAAAATGAACAAACAGTTTCCGCTCACCATCGAGGCCGTCATGATCGATCTCGACGGTACATTGCTCGACACCATTCCTGATCTCGCAGCAGCCACCAATCTGATGCTTGAAGCACTGGGTGAAGGCGTGCTGCCGCTGGATACAGTGCGCAATTTTGTCGGCAAGGGCATTCCCCGACTGGTTGAACGTGCGCTGGCACGCGATATCGACGGAAAGGCCGGTCCCGAAGCAATGGCGCGCGCGATGCCGGTGTTCGAGCGTTTTTATACAGAGGTCAATGGCCGTTACACCACGATGTATCCCGGCGTAAGGGAAGGCCTGGAGCAGATGCGCGACGCCGGTTTCCGGCTGGCCTGCGTCACCAACAAGGCCGGCGCGTTCACGCTCCCGCTGCTGGAACGTATGGGCCTTGCTTCATTTTTTGAGCAGACGGTTTCCGGCGATACGCTGGCGCGCAAAAAGCCGGACCCGATGCAGTTATTGCATGTCTGCGAGCAGTTCGGCATTGCGCCGGCGCGCATGCTGATGGTCGGTGATTCGGGCAATGACGCACTGGCAGCGCGTGCGGCCGGCTGTCCCGTGTTCTGCGTGCCCTACGGCTACAACGAAGGCCACGACGTGCAGAGCCTTGATGTTGATGCTATAGTAGGCGCGCTGACTGATTGTATCCCGTTGATTAGAAAGCCTTAATCATGCCGCTCTCGATGAAGTGCGAAACCCGGACCGGAGCCTGGCGCTGGCGCTGCTGAACACGCGTTTGCCGCCGGACCGCCCTTTCGTACTTTTTTCGTGGAGCAAGACATGACCGAATCAGAATTCAATCGCCTCGCCGCAGCGGGTTACAACCGCGTGCCGCTGGTGCTCGAGACCTACGCCGATCTCGACACCCCCCTGTCGATCTATCTCAAGCTCGCCAACCAGCCGCAGACCTATCTTCTGGAATCCGTCGTCGGTGGCGAACGTCATGGCCGTTATTCCTTCATCGGACTGGCCGCGCGCACCCGCATCGAAGTGCGGGGATCTGACTGCACCGAAATTACCGATGGCCGCGAAGTGTTGCGCGAGCACGCCGACGATCCGCTGACCTTTGTCGAGAAGTATCTGCAGCGCTTCAAGGTGGCGACCGATCCTCGGTTGCCGCGTTTCTGCGGCGGACTGGTCGGTTATTTCGGCTACGACACCGTGCGTTATATCGAAAAACGCCTGGCTGCCGGCGCGAACAAGAGTGATGAACTGGGCACACCGGACATCATGCTGCTGGTGTCGGAAGAAATCGCCATCGTCGACAACCTGTCGGGAAAACTCTCGCTGGTGGTTTACGCCGAACCGGGCAAGCCCGGCGCCTATGCTGCCGCACGCCAGCGGCTTGCTGATTTACTGGCCAGGCTGCGTGCACCGGTCAAACTGCCGGAAAGCCTGCCGGCAAAGTCGGAGCCGGCGGTATCCGGATTCGGCGAGGCGGCTTATTACAAGGCGGTGGATCGCGCGAAGCACTACATCTTTGAAGGCGACATCATGCAGGTGGTGCCGTCGCAGCGCATGAGCAAGCCTTTTCACGCAACGCCGCTGTCGCTGTATCGGGCATTGCGCACGCTGAATCCGTCGCCGTACATGTTCTATTTTGACTGCGGCGATTTCAACGTGGTTGGCGCCTCACCCGAAATCCTTGCGCGGCTGGAAGGCGACACGGTGACGGTACGGCCGATTGCCGGCACCCGCCGCCGCGGCGCGACGCCGGAAGAAGATGCCGCGCTCGCCGAAGAGCTGTTGGCCGATGCCAAGGAGCGCGCCGAACACATCATGCTGGTCGATCTCGGCCGCAATGACGCCGGCCGTGTGGCTCAGACCGGCAGCGTGCGCGTCACCGAACAGATGGTGATCGAGCGTTATTCGCATGTGATGCATATCGTGTCCAACGTCGAGGCGCGGCTGAAGCCGGGGTTGACCGCAATTGACGTGCTGCGCGCGACCTTCCCGGCCGGCACCGTTTCGGGCGCACCGAAAGTACGTGCGATGGAAATCATCGATGAACTGGAGCCGGTGAAACGCTGCATTTACGCCGGCGCCGTCGGTTATCTCGGATTCCACGGCAATATGGACGTGGCCATCGCCTTACGTACCGCGGTGGTCAAGGACGGCAAGCTGCATGTGCAGGCGGGCGGCGGTGTGGTTGCCGATTCGCAGCCCGAGGCTGAATGGCAGGAAACGCAGAACAAGGCGCGTGCGCTGCTGCGAGCGGCGGAAATGGCCGAAGCCGGCCTCGATACACGCCTGGATTGAGGGGATCGCCATGTTACTGATGATCGATAATTACGATTCCTTCACCTACAACCTCGTCCAGTATTTCGGCGAACTCGGTGAAGAAGTCGCCGTGCATCGCAACGACGAGATTTCGGTCGACGATATTGCCCGGATGAAACCGGCACGCATCGTGGTGTCGCCTGGACCTTGCACGCCCAACGAGGCGGGGGTATCGGTGCCGGCAATCAAGGCTTTTGCCGGCAAGATCCCGATCCTTGGCGTGTGCCTCGGTCACCAGAGTATCGGTCAGGCCTTCGGCGGTAAAATCATCCACGCCAAACAGCTGATGCACGGCAAGACCTCGCTGATCCAGCACAAAAATATGGGTGTGTTCCGTGGCCTGCCGCAGCCCTTCTCGGCGACGCGTTATCACTCGCTGGTGATCGAGCGCGCCAGCATTCCTGATTGCCTGGAAGTGACGGCATGGACGGATGACGGTGAAATCATGGGCGTGCGCCACAAGACGCTGGCGGTCGAGGGTGTGCAGTTCCATCCCGAATCGATCCTGACCGAGCACGGTCATCAGATGCTGAACAATTTCCTGGAGGATGTACCGCGATGAAGCCGCAGGAGGCGCTGACGCGCATCATTGAGCACCGCGAAATATTCCACGACGAAATGCTGTCGCTGATGCGGCAGATCATGAGCGGTGAAGTCTCGCCGGTGCTGATCGCCGCACTGGTGACCGGCCTGCGCGTCAAAAAGGAAACCATCGGCGAAATCGCCGCCGCGGCGACGGTGATGCGTGAATTTGCGACCCATGTGCCGGTTCCGGATACCCCGGAACTGATCGACACCTGCGGCACCGGCGGCGATTCAGCGCATACCTTCAATGTATCGACGACCGCCATGTTCGTGGCGGCCGCAGCCGGTGCAAAAATCGCCAAACACGGCGGACGGTCGGTCTCCAGCAAATCAGGCAGCGCCGATGTGCTGGAACTGCTCGGCGCCAATATCAATCTGAAACCCGAAGCGGTGGCGCAGTCAATTGCTGAAACCGGTATCGGTTTCATGTTCGCACCCAACCACCACAGCGCGATGAAACATGCCGCGCCGGTGCGCCGCGAGCTTGGCGTCAAAACAATTTTCAATATTCTCGGCCCTTTGACCAATCCTGCGGGCGCCAAACAGCAGGTGATGGGTGTGTTCCATCCCGACCTCGTCGGCATCCAGGCGCGCGTGTTGCAGCGTTTGGGCAGCCGCCGCGTGATGATCGTTCACGGGCTCGAAGGACTGGATGAACTGTCGATCAGCGGTCCGACAGCGGTTGGCGAATTGAAGGAAGGTGCCGTTCGTGAATACATGGTGGCACCGGCGGATGTCGGCCTGAAAACGCATAACAATGCCGCGATCCGTGTCGACGGCGTCGAGCAGTCGCGCGACATGATGCTGGCGGCGTTGGACAACAAGGAAGGTGCTGCGCGGGATATCGTCGCGCTGAATGCTGGCGCCAGTATTTACATCGCCGGCAAGGCGTCGACTCTGGTGGATGGCGTGAAGCAGGCGCTCGCAGTGCTAGCCAGCGGTGCAGCGCGCCAGAAACTCGAACAGTTCGTCGCTTTCACAAAAAGTAATGGCTGACATCCTGCAGCGGATCATGGCGGTCAAGGCCGAAGAGGTTGCCGCCGCGCAGGCGCAGTTATCGCTGGCGCAGGTGCAGGCCGCTGCCCGCGCCGCTGCACCGGCCCGTGATTTTGCCGGCGCGATGCGTGCCAGAATCAGCGCCAGCCGTTCTGCCGTGATTGCCGAGGTCAAGAAGGCCAGCCCGAGCAAGGGCGTGTTGCGTGAACAGTTTGATCCGGCAGCGATTGCCGCCAGTTACGAGCGCCACGGCGCGGCCTGCCTGTCGGTGTTGACCGACCGCCAGTTTTTCCAGGGCAAACTCGATGATCTTATAGCGGCGCGCGGCGCCTGCCAACTGCCGGTACTGCGCAAGGACTTCATGATGGACGCTTATCAGGTCTATGAAGCCCGGGCGGCCGGTGCCGACTGCATTCTGCTGATTGTCGCCGCACTGAGCCCGGAGAAACTGCACGAACTCGAAGCAGTGGCTTTCGAACTCGGTTTGTCGGTGCTGATCGAGGTTCACGAGGGTGCGGAGCTCGAAACCGCGCTGCAAATGAAATCGCCTTTGATCGGTATCAACAACCGTAATCTGCGTACGTTTGAAACTACGCTCGACACGACCCTCGGCCTGCTGGCGAAAGTGCCGGCAGGCCGTCTGGTGATTACGGAAAGCGGTATCCTGAAACCCGAGGATGTGGTGCGGATGCGCGCCCACCAGGTGCATGGTTATCTGGTCGGTGAAGCGTTCATGCGTGCACCCGATCCCGGCGCGGAGCTGGAACGGTTGTTTGGAAAAATGAATTGAAACAAGGCGGACTGAGATGCTGCGTATCGACGATCTGATCATCGGTTTCGACAAGGGCCTGCGCACGGTGTTTGCACAGGCGCGCAGCGTGCGGCCGGTCCCCGGGGAGTCTCTGCCCGAGGCGGAGATGGATGCCGCGCAGCGCGCGCAGGCCGCCGCGCTGATGCGCGTCAACCACAGCGGTGAAATCTGCGCCCAAGCGCTGTATCAGGGTCAGGCGATGACGGCGCGCGACAGCGGCGCACGCGCGGCGCTGGAACAGGCTGCGCGGGAAGAGACTGAACATCTGGCATGGACCGAGAGCCGCATCAATGAGTTGGGTGGCCGCAAAAGCCTGCTCAACCCGCTCTGGTATGCCGGGTCATTTGCCATTGGTGCTGTAGCAGGCTTGCTCGGTGACAAATGGAATCTGGGTTTTCTGGCCGAAACCGAGCGCCAGGTGGGGCGTCATCTGGAGGGGCATCTTGCCCGTTTGCCCGCAGCTGACGAAAAAAGCCGCGCGATTGTCGAACAGATGCGCGACGACGAGGCGCGCCATGCGGCCACCGCGCTTGAGCATGGCGGCTCCGAACTTCCCGCGCCGGTCAAGGCGGCAATGCAGGCGTCATCAAAAGTGATGACCAGCGCGGCCTACATCGTCTGATACGGCGTTACCGGATCAGGCAGCGCCCGCTTCGCGGATTTCAAAATCGTGGGTGATCGCGGCGGTCTTGCCGAGCATGATTGATGCCGAGCAATATTTTTCAGCGGTCAGATGCACGGCGCGCTCGACTTGCGCCGGCTTCAGCCCGGTGCCGGTGACAATGAAATGAAAATGGATTTTGGTGAAGACCTTGGGGTCTTCTTCCGCACGTTCGGCATCGATTTCAACCACGCAATCGGTGACCGGCGCGCGTGATTTGCGCAGGATGTGAACCACGTCGTACGCAGTGCAGCCACCGGTGCCCATCAGCACCACTTCCATTGGTCGCGGGCCCAGATTGCGGCCGCCGCCCTCTGGCGCACCGTCCATTACCAGCGCGTGACCGCTGCCTGATTCGGCGATGAATGAAACATTTTCAACCCATTTGATGCGTGCTTTCATGGAATCTCCCGTCAGCCTTGCGCCAGCAGGCGCAAACGATACCAGACTGTACCGATCACTTCGCGAAAGAACAACGCACTGTCGAGCAGCGCAGACGCATCGGGCAGGAAATGCGGCAACGCAAGCGGGTGGCGCGTGGCGTGTGAGGTTGGTGCGGCGAAGACCTCAAACCCTGCCTTTTCGAACGCGAGGCGGGCGCGCGGCATGTGCCAGGCATGGGTGACCAGACAAATGCGGCGGATGCCTTCCTGGTGGAGCAGTTCGCGCGTGAGGTGCGCATTCTCCAGCGTATTGGCCGAGCGGCCTTCGCTCCAGCGTACGGGCACCGCAAACTCCTGTTCCAGAGCGCGGCGCATGGTCTGCGCCTCGTCGGTGGCACTGCCCTCAGGACTGCCGCCGCTGACCAGAACCGGCAGGCCGGTATGCCGTTGCAATACCGCAGCGTAGCGCAGACGGACCAGGCTCATGGCGGCAACGGTATCGCCGCCATATTCCGGGGCCTGCGGATACTTGCCGCCGCCGAGCACGACGATGGCCTGCGCGGTTTTTAACTGTCCGGCTTCAAGTGGAGGCGCTTCCCACTGTTGCAACAGAAAGGTCGCGGTGAGCGGCATGGCCAGCAGGTAGAGGCCGGCGGTTGCGGTAATCAGCAGCGTGCGACCGGTCCGCGGGCGGGTGCGCAGGAGCGCCAAACCGGCGCCCAGCGCAATAATCAGCAGGCCGGGAGGAATCAGCAGTGCGGTCAGTGCATTGGTCAATTGCCAGAACAGCATACACAAGTAATTGTTTTTAAATGGATTTTAATATAACCAGAGGGTTGCTTTACGGCTTTTGTTGCAGTACAGCAGTTTGACACAGACGCTTGATTTCCCATAGAATTCGCGGTTTCCCTGAAACGCCAAGAACACGCAGGAACAAGCATGAAGACCTATTCCGCAAAACCGAGCGAAGTCAAACGCGACTGGTACATCGTCGATGCATCCGACAAGGTGCTGGGACGTCTCGCCTCTGAAATCGCACACCGCCTGCGTGGCAAGCACAAGCCTGAGTTCACGCGCCACATCGACACCGGCGATTTCATCGTCGTGGTCAATGTCGAAAAACTGCGTGTCACCGGCAACAAAGCCAAGGACAAGCTGTATAACCGGCACAGCGGTTATCCCGGTGGCCTCTACACGACCAATTTCGAGAAGATGCAAGCCAAACACCCGGCGCGTGTTCTTGAGAAGGCGGTCAAAGGCATGCTGCCCAAGGGCCCTCTGGGCTACGCGATGCTTAAGAAAATGAAGGCCTATGCCGGTACGGATCATCCGCATACCGCGCAGCAGCCCAAGACACTCGAAATCTAGGACTAAGACAACATGGCAGCTG
This sequence comes from Bordetella parapertussis, assembly GCA_945862135.1. Lineage (GTDB taxonomy): Bacteria > Pseudomonadota > Gammaproteobacteria > Burkholderiales > SG8-41. Next base: position 7,280 of record CAMAYE010000064.1, on the reverse strand, counting down.
TTCAAAAGAACTACGGCACCGGTCGGCGCAAAAGCGCAGTGGCCCGTGTGTTCCTGAAGCCCGGCAAGGGTAGTATCGTCGTCAACGGCAAACCGGTCGACGAATTTTTCTCGCGCGAAACCGGTCGCATGGTTGTGCGTCAGCCGCTCGCGCTGATCGAAAAACTTGACAGCTTTGACATTGCGGTCAACGTGACCGGCGGCGGCGAGTCCGGCCAGGCCGGCGCAGTTCGCCATGGCATTACCCGCGCACTGATTGATTATGACGAGACACTGAAGCCCGTCCTGCGTAAAGCGGGTCTGGTGACCCGTGACGCCCGCGAAGTGGAGCGCAAAAAAGTTGGTTTGCGCAAGGCGCGGCGGCGCAAGCAGTTCTCCAAGCGTTAACGCGTTCTGGAAGAACCGAAGTTCGGACAAGGCCGCCTCAGGGCGGCTTTGTCGTCTCTGGCGGTACTCCCGCCATAGTGTGACGTTCACATTTTGCGTTTTTGACCGGTTGAGGAGTGAGCAGGCATGACTGGGAAGACCATCAAGGTTGGCATCGTAGGGGGCACCGGATATACCGGTGTCGAACTGCTTAGACTGCTGGCGCAGCACCCGCAGGCCGAACTGCGTGCGATCACCTCGCGCAAGGAAGCAGGGATGGCGGTGGCCGAGATGTTTCCCAACCTGCGCGGTCATGTCGATCTGAAATTCAGTGAGCCGGCGGCGGCAGGTCTAGAAAGCTGTGATGTCGTGTTCTTCGCCACGCCCAACGGCGTTGCGATGCAGGAGGCACGTGCACTGGTTGATGCCGGTGTGCGCATCGTCGATCTTGCAGCTGATTTCCGCATCCGCGATGTCTCGGTGTGGGAGCAGTGGTACAAGATGAAACATGCCTGCCCGGAATTGGTGGCGGAGGCCGTGTATGCGCTGCCTGAAGTCAATCGTGAACAGATCCGCAAGGCGCGGGTGATTGCCAACCCCGGCTGTTATCCGACTGCCGTGCAGCTCGGTTTCCTGCCCTTGATCGAAGCGGGCTGCGTGGACCTCGCGCACCTGATTGCCGATGCGAAATCCGGTGTGTCGGGTGCAGGGCGCAAAGCGGAGACTCATATTCTCCATGCCGAGGCTGCCGATAATTTCAAGGCCTACGGTGTGTCGGGGCATCGCCACCATCCCGAAATTTCCCAGGGGCTGGCGCGTGCTGCCGGTCGTGACGTCAATCTGGTGTTTGTGCCGCATCTGACGCCGATGATTCGCGGCATACACGCAACGTTATATGCGCAGCTGACGAAAGAAGTTGATCTGCAGGCCTTGTACGAAAAGCGTTATGCCGGCGAAGCCTTTGTCGACGTAATGCCCGCAGGCAGCCATCCGGAAACGCGTTCGGTGCGCGGTGCCAACCATTGTCGTATTGCCGTGCATCGCCCGCAGGGAGGCAACACTGTGGTCGTGCTGTCGGTGATCGACAATCTGGTCAAGGGGGCCGCGGGTCAGGCCGTGCAGAACATGAACCTGATGTTCGGTTTGCCGGAAGACGCTGGTCTCAAACAGGTCGCGCTGCTGCCTTAAGTGCATGAAACGCAAACTCAAAACGTTTGCGCGCCGCTTCGGCATTGATGCGCCGCATCTGTCGGTACGTCCGCACATGCCCTGGTACTGGCGCTGGCTGGGCATGGCAGCGATTGTTGCTGCGACTTGCGGCGTGGCGTGGTTTACCTATGACTTTGGTCTCGAATACGCCGGGTTCCGCAAAGGCGAAGCTACAAAGTTGCGTGAACAACTGGATGAAACCGTGAGACTCCAGCAAGCTGAATTGAATGAACTGAATGCGCGGACTGCGTCAGCCGAGCGGCAATTGCAGATCGAGCGCGCCACGTATGGTGATCTGGAAAAACAGGTCAAGGCCTTGGCGCAGGAAAACGCGACCTTGAAGGAGGATCTCGCGTTTTTCCAATCACTGACAGCGACAGGTAAGGATGGCGCCATCAGTGTCAACCGTTTCCGCATGATGCCGGACTCAGTCCCGGGTGAATATCGCTACCAGCTGTTGCTGGTGCAGGCCGGTGAGCGTTCCAAGGAGTTTCGCGGTCGCCTGCAGTTTGTATTGAACCTGCAGCAGGATGGTCGTAAAGTCACCCTGATGATTCCCGAGACGGGGCGAGCTAATGCCTCCAAGGAGTATCAGGTCAATTTCAAGTTGTTCCAGCGGGTTGAAGGACTGCTCCGAATTGCACCGAATGCCGCCGTGAAGGGGCTGCAAGTCCGGATTTTCGAAGGTGATTCCGATACACCGAAGTTGACGCACAACGTCACCATTTCCTAGTTGGAGGTTTCCATGTTTGGCAACAAGAACAAACCCAATAAGCCCCAGAACCGTATCGATTGCCTGATTGGGGCCGGTACCGAAATCAAGGGCGATATGACTTTCGACGGTGGTTTACGTATCGATGGCCATGTTCAGGGAAATGTTGTTTCGGTCGAGGGAAAGCCCGGAACGCTGGTGCTTTCAGAGGCAGCGCGGATTGAAGGTGAAATCCGTGTTTCGCATGTGGTTATCAACGGGACCGTGGTCGGGCCGGTGCACGCCGCCGATTACGTGGAACTCCAGAGCAAAGCCAATGTCACTGGTGATGTCTATTACCGCACGCTGGAGATGCATCTGGGAGCAGTCGTACAGGGCCTGCTGGTTTACCAGGATGGCAACAAGACCGACAAGGTTGTTCAGTTCAAGCCCGCATCGGCGGATTGACCCGCAGTCACCCCGGCGAGGATAATGATCTTCGTCAGCATTATCGAATCAGGAGCAAGCCATGAATGCAGTCTCTGAAGTTGTCATGCCCGAACCACTGGTCTTTACCGAAAACGCTGCGGCAAAAGTGCGGCAGTTGATTGATGAAGAAGGCAACACCGAACTGAAGCTGCGCGTATTCGTTACCGGCGGCGGTTGCTCCGGTTTCCAGTACGGCTTCACCTTTGATGAAACTGTCAATGATGACGACACGTCACTGAACAAAGGCGGCGTCACACTGCTGATTGATCCGATGAGCCTGCAGTATCTCACCGGCGCCGAGATCGATTATCAGGAAAATCTCGAGGGCGCGCAGTTCGTCATCAAGAACCCGAACGCAAGTTCCACCTGCGGTTGTGGTTCTTCGTTTTCTGCGTAAGCGGCGATTCAGATTCAAGCAAACGGGGGCTTAGGTCCCCGTTTTTTTTGGCTCAGGCGGGGTAAATCGCGCCCAGCACACGCGGCCCCCGCGCACCGGTGACCCGCGGCAGATTGCCGGGTTCGTAAGCCAGTGTGCGGCCTGCCAGCCATGCAAATGCGGCGGCTTCTACGGCTTCAGCGGTAATACCGAGGTTGTCGGTGAGTGCAATGCGGCGCCCGGGCAGCAGTGCGCGAATCCGTTTCAACAAGGCATCGTTGCGCGCGCCGCCACCGCAGAAATAAATCTCCGGTGCATTTGCGCAATGCATATCCAGTGCGTGCGCAATGCCCGTGGCTGTCAGTTCACACAGCGTTGCTTGTACGTCTTCCGGGAGTTCATGACCGGACAACGCACTGCGCACCCAATCCAGATTGAAAGTTTCGCGACCGGTACTTTTAGGTGGAAGCCGGGTAAAAAAATCGTGCGAGAGCAAACGCTGTGCCAGTTCAGGCAATATGCGTCCACTTGCAGCCCAGGCGCCACCGGAATCGTAGGCCTGATTACGGTGCGCCATGATCCATGCATCCATCAGCGCATTTCCGGGTCCGCAGTCGAAACCGATCACTTCACCATTCACCGGCAGATAACTGATGTTGGCGATGCCGCCAATGTTCACGATCGCACGGGAAGTCTGCGATGAAGCGAAAACGGATTGGTGAAACGCCGGTACCAGCGGTGCACCTTCACCCCCGGCAGCGATATCTCGGCTGCGGAAATCACAGACAACACTGATGCCAGTGAGTTCGGCGAGCAGTGCGCCATTGACCAGCTGCGTGGTGTAACCCTTCTGCGGCTGGTGGCGTACGGTCTGTCCGTGACAACCGATGGCGGCGATGTCTTTCGGGTTCACACTTGTCTGTGCAAGCAATGTGGTCACGATCGCCGCATAGCCCAGTGCCAGTGCATTGGCTGCCTGCGCAGCGCGATGCAGTTCGTTGTCACCCGGGTTGTTCAATGACAGCAGCGTTTCGCGCAATTGGGGCGGGAAGGGCTGGTGCACCAGAGCACGCAGGGCGGGTCCGGTGCCGAGATCAACCAGCGCGGCGTCGATGCCGTCCATGCTGGTGCCCGACATCAACCCGATATACAGGCCGGGCTGCACGACGGAAATTATTGTGCTGAGGTGGTGCGTACTTGCCTTACGAGGGCAAGGCGCTCGGCCAGGGGGCGGGCGTTTTCATCGAAGGCTGCACGGTGTTGCGGGGCCAGCGGTGGTGCCGGCGGCATCGCGACCCGCAGCGGGTCCTGATGAACGTCGTTGGTGCGGAATTCGTAATGGAGGTGCGGGCCGGTGGCCACGCCAGTGCTGCCGACAAAACCGATGATATCGCCCTGGGTTACACGTTTGCCTTTATGCATACCCTGCGCAAAGCCCGACAGATGTCCGTACCAAGTGGTGTATTTCGACTGGTGACGTAGTACGACCAGGTTGCCGTAGCCGCCTTGCCGTCCGACGAATTCGACGATGCCGTCGCCTGTGGCCTTGACTCGTGTGCCGGTCGGCGCAGCGTAATCGACGCCCTTGTGGGCGCGCCAGGTCTGCAACACGGGATGGAAGCGCGACATCGAGAAGCCCGAGCTGATACGCGAAAATTCGAGAGGCGAGCGCAGGAACGCTTTGCGGATGTTTTTTCCGTCAGGTGTGTAGTAGCCGCCTTCGCCATCGGGGTTCTGAAACCAGACAGCCTGGAAGGTTTTGCCGTTATTGACGAACTCGGCGGAGAGCAGACGCCCGGTTTTCACCGGTTCACCCAAATGGTATTGAACTTCATACACTGCGGCGAAACGGTCGCCCTTGCGCAGGTCGCGGTGGAAGTCGATATCGGTGGAAAACACTTCGGCAATCTGCACGGCCACGGCGTCAGACATGCCGACTGCGTCCGATGCCGCAAACAGCGACGAGCGGATTTCGCCAGAACGCATGTGGATGCGGGTTTCGACATCGGCTGCGCCTTCGAAAATCAACAGCGCATCACCGTCACGGTCGATTTTCAGCAAGTGCGTACCGTTGAGATAGCGAAGTGACAGCAACTGGCCAGCGGCGGTTGTGTGCGCCCGGATGGTGCGGCCCGGGATCAGGCGATACAAGGCGCGGGCTTCGGAAGAGCGCTGCATGATCTGGGCGGCACTGGAATCGTCGATCTGCAGTCGCTGTAATACCGAGGCAATGGTGTCGCCGCGTTCGATGCGCGCTTCGCGCCAGTAACTTTCAGTGCCATCGCTGGTGGCCGAGAACGCCGGCAGGGCAATCTGTTCGACAACACTGTTGCGTTCGATGGTGTCAGTAGCGGTATCCGGGGCAATACCGAAGGCGGCCATAATGCCGACAAACGGCAGTAGAAGTGCCAGCAAGACGCGACGCAAGGCGCTGCCATGGAGCAGGGCGCGGAGCTTTTGCGTTAAAATCGCGAATCGCACTTGTGACATGCGCTTCCTTGTTGATTTGCAACGGATTTAGGCCAGACTTGCGGCCGGATTTGCAACGGAAATCAGCCCGGAGCTTAGCAGAAACCCCGCCGTGGGAAAACCCGTTTTTTGCCTCATTTCAGCCCTGAATAACCCCGAAAAAGTATCCGAAACCCCATGATCACCATCGACGGCCAGATCGAAATCATCCGCCGTGGCTGCGACGAGCTGCTGCGCGAACCGGAATTGCGCGAAAAACTGGCAATTGGTCGGCCGTTGCGCGTCAAAGCCGGCTTTGACCCGACGGCGCCGGATTTGCACATCGGCCACACGGTATTGATCAACAAGCTGCGCCAGTTCCAGGAATTGGGGCATCACGTGTTGTTCCTGATTGGCGACTTCACCGGGATGATCGGCGATCCCACCGGCAAAAACGCCACCCGTCCGCCGCTGACCCGCGAAGAAGTCGCGCGCAATGCGCAGACCTACACTGAGCAGGTGTTCAAGATCCTGGACCGTTCACGCACCGAGGTCGTGTTCAACTCGACCTGGATGGACCAGATGAGTGCGGTCGACATGATCAAGCTGGCCGCCACCCATACCGTGGCGCGCATGCTCGAGCGCGACGATTTTTCCAAGCGTTATCGCGGTAACCAGCCCATCGCCATCCACGAGTTCATGTATCCGCTGGTGCAGGGCTATGACTCGGTGGCGCTGAAGGCCGACATCGAACTCGGCGGCACCGACCAGAAATTCAATTTGCTGATGGGCCGCGAACTGCAGAAACACCACGGGCAGTCGCCGCAATGCATCTTGACCATGCCGCTGCTCGAGGGCCTCGACGGCGTCAACAAGATGTCGAAGTCGCTGGGTAATTACGTCGGTATCCAGGAAGCGCCGAATGAAATCTTCGGCAAACTGATGTCGGTTTCCGACGAACTGATGTGGCGTTACATCGAACTGCTGTCCTTCGAACCGCTGGAAACCATCCACGGCTGGCGCGATGAAGTAAAGGCGGGACGCAATCCGCGCGATATCAAGGTCGGTTTTGCGCAGGAGATCGTCGCGCGTTTCCACGGCGCCGATGCCGCAACCGCAGCGCTGGCCGATTTCGAAGCGCGTTTCCGCCGCGACGAAATTCCCGCCGACATGCCCGAAGTCACGCTGCAGGCCGACGGCGACGGACTGCAGATTGCCGCCGTGCTGAAACAGGCCGGACTGACGGCGAGCACCTCGGATGCGCTGCGCATGCTGGCGCAGGGCGGCGTCAAAATGGACGGCGAGAAGGTGACTGACAAGTCGGTGAAACTCGCGCGCGGCAGCAGCGTGGTGCTGCAGGTCGGCAAGCGCAAGTTCGCGCGCGTCAGCGTTAGATAAAAATTATCAATTAAATCAATTAGTTATAATTTTTTCCAGAAGATCTCAAGCGGTGGTGCGGTAGCGCTGCATGAACGTTCTGTCGATGCGATCCTTCCAGCGCCACACCCATGCGCCGCTTAAAGCAAACGGTCCGTACGAAGCGACGGCATAACGATCGCCGGCACTGATCAGCGCCAGTGCACGCGATTGCGGGCGATATTCCACCAAAGTTTCGCCGCGTAACGCGCGACGCAGATTTTCCGTCAGTGGCGGACCCTGGCGCACCGCGTACACCCCGGATTTCGGTCGTGGCGCATTCACC
>CAMAYE010000063.1 GCA_945862135.1 Bordetella parapertussis | reverse complement strand
ATCTCCGTACGCGTCAGCGGCTCCTGCGCGCCGCCGCGAATATGCGGCTGGCGCTCCTCAAACACACGGCCGTCTTTCAAGGTCATGCGCACATGGCCTGTGTAAGCCTTGGGATAGGGATTGTTCGGATCGACGACGTATTTCACTTTCGAGGCCAATGCAAGGATGCGTTCATCTCGCACAGTCTCTTCGGTAAATGCCGCCAACCCCGCACCACCGGTGACAAAAGCCACTGCAATATTGAACGGCGCGCTGAACTTGGCGGCGTAGTCGTTGGCCGGGCGTTGTTTGGCCGGCAGCGGATCCCACAGGCGGTGCACATAACCCTCAGCCGTCTCGCACAGCACATCGACCACATCCTCTGCAGCAAAACCCTTTTTAGACAGCCGCAGCGCGCAGTCAGCATAGGGCTGGTTCATCGTGCCCGTCGCATACGGTTTGAAAGTGATGCGAGACATGTACCAGTCACGGCCGAAATCACGGGTCAGCACGTCGTAATCGCCGGTCGCCGTACGCGCAAACGCGTAGTAAAGGCCATGGGTGCCTTCAAACACCGTGCGTGGTCCGAGGAAACCCTGCTGGCCGAATCGTGCCGCCTGGATGCCCACCTGCGCCGCCCATCCCGCATGCAGGCGTTTGGTCCAGGCGCCTTCCGCCAGATATTCGATGATGCCGCTGGCCATGCTGCCGGCAATGCCCAGTGCATCGACGGTCTGCTGTTTGTTCAGCTTCATCGTGCGCGCCACTGCCAGCGTTGCCGCCATGGCGCCGAGTATGGCTGTAGGATGGAAACCGGATTTGTGAATGGCTTTGGGTATCACCATAGACATGCGGCACAGCGTTTCAACGCCGGCAACAAATCCGGCCAGCACATCGCGACCGTCACAACCGAAACGCTCCGCCGCTGCCAGCACCGCCGGGCCAATCACCGTGCTGGAATGCACAGGACCGCCTTCGAAGGTATCGTCAAAATCTTCGCCATGCGTCGCCGTGCCGTTGATCAGCGCAGCCGCCTCAGCAGAAAAAGTCTGCTTGTGACCAATCGCCGTGCACGGACCGCCGGCATCGACGCCGGCGATCACGGCCTTGATGTAATCGGTATTGCGGGCCGCCACACACAGGCCGACCACATCAATCAGCAATTCCTCGGCCCGCGCCAGCACGACGGCGGGAATCCCTTCAACGTTCAATGCAAGCGCTTGATCGGCGAGTTTCTCGGCGATGGCGACTTCAGGCAGCTTTTCACTCATTGCTTAATCCACGACAGGTCAAAAAAACGGGGGTTTGCACCCCCGGTATATTTACTTCGATCCCAGACCGATCAGCGAACGACTTTCGCGCCGGCCTCTTTCAGGATCACGCGCATCTGATCGCTAAAGCTGTCGAAGAATTTCGCCAGATCAGCCGACTTCTGGTAGCCATCGACGAACTGCTGTTCGTCCAGGTATTTGCGCCAGGTCGGGGTTTTCGAAAGACGCAGGAACAGATCCTCGTAGTAGGCAACAACTTCCGGGGCAACGCCGGGCGGCATCACAATGCCGCGCACCTGCGGCACATTGGGAATGTTGTAACCCGCTTCCTTGATCGTCGGTACATTTGGATAGCCGCTGAGGCGTGCATCCGAAACCTGCGCAATCACGCGCATATTGCCGGCCTTGATGTGTTCACCCGCTTCCTGCGGCTCGATCACCATCATGTTGACATGACCACCCAGCAGCGCAGCAATACGCTCGCCGCCGCCCGGAAAGGAAATGTAAGCCCAGTCAGCACCGGTGCTTTTCATCAACAGTTGACGCACGACGTTGTCGCGGCTGGTGGTTGAACCGCCGGACTGCTTCAGCGTCTTCGGTTTTGCCTTCGCCTCGTCGAGGAAATCCTTCAGTGTCTTGAACGGCGAGTCGGCCTTGACGGCGATCAGCGCCGGCTCGAGCACCAGGCGCGACACCGGGGTCATGTCCTTGATCGTGAATTTGGCTTCCGCGCGTGTCAGCGGATTGGTCAACCAGTTGCCGGTAAACACCGCGATGGCATGGGTATCGCCTTTTTTCTCGGCAACATAGGCCATCGCCGTCAGACCGCCGCCGCCGGTCTTGTTAGTGACCTGGAAACGCACCGGCGCGAGGTTTTCCTTTTCGATGGTCTGCGCAATAAAACGCGCCAGCACATCCGCACCGCCGCCAGGCCCGGTATGAACAATGATCTCCACCGGTTTGGTGGGTTTGAACTGGGCCCACGCGGGTGCTGCCGCCAGGGCAACGGCGCAAGCCGCAAACAGGATTGATGCACGCACTTTCATTTTCAACTCCTCCTTGTTATGAACAACATGAGTTGCGCGGGATGCCCCGTTCAACCGTTTTCTTCGAGCGCCTGCAAGCGCCAGGAATTCACTTTGCGGAACAACGGCAGGAACAACAGCAGGACGGCAAAAAATAACATTACCGCGGAAATCGGTCTAGACACCAGGATCGAGGGATCCCCCTGCGACATCATCAAGGACTGACGCAAGGCGCGCTCCATGGAATCACCGAGCACCAGGCCGAGTATCAGTGGCGCAGACGGGAAATCCAGCCGGCGCATGCCATAGCCGAGCAATCCGAATGCGGCGAGCAGGAAACAGTCAAACAGGCTGCCGGAAACCGCGTAAACACCGACCAGGGAAATGCCGAAGATGATCGGATAGAGCAGATACTCGCGAATCTTCAGAATCTGTGCAAACAGCGGGATCAGGGGCAGATTCAGGATCAGCAGCATGATATTGCCCACGTACATGCTCGCGACAAGCCCCCAGAACAGATCCGGATTCTCCTGGATCATCAGCGGTCCCGGCCGAAGCCCCCAAAGGATGAATGCAGCCAGCAGGATTGCAGTCGTGCCTGACCCCGGAATGCCGAGGGTCAGCAAGGGCACCAGCGCGCCGCCGGTCTCCGAATTGTTGGCGCCTTCGGGTGCTGCAACGCCTTCAGGCAGGCCGGTCCCGAACTTCTCCGGATGTTTTGAAACGGCCTTTTCAATGCCGTAGGAAATGAAGGATGCGATGGTCGACCCGGCGCCGGGCAACACTCCGATGATGAAACCGACCACCGATCCGTTCAGAAACGCAAAGCGGCAGGCCTTGAGTTCCGCCATCGTCGGCAGCAGGTTGCGTAATCCCTTGGGCACCGGCAACAGCGTACCTTCACCGCGCTTTTCCATATTGCCCAAGACTTCGCCAAGGGCAAACACACCAATGGCCACGATCACAAAATCAACGCCGTCGAGGAGATCGGAGTGACCGAATGTAAACCGCGAAGTATCGCTGAACAGATCGATGCCCATGCCGGCGATCCACAGCCCCACCAGCATCGCCAGCAACGCCTTGACCAGCGACTCCCCGCCCAGCAGCACGACCATCGCCAGACCCAGCGACATCAGGGCGAAATATTCCGGCGAACTGAATGACAGCGCGAACTTTGCCAGCGGCGGGGCCAGCAGCATCAATCCGATCACACCCACGGTACCGGCAACAAACGATGAAATCGCGGCAATGCCCAGAGCTGCGCCGGCACGGCCATTGCGCGCCATCTGGTAACCATCCAGACAGGTCACCACAGACGCCGATTCGCCCGGCACGTTCAGCAGGATTGCCGTTGTTGAACCGCCATATTTGGCGCCGTAATAAATGCCGGCGAGCATGATCACGGCACTGGTGGACGGCATGTTGAAGGTCAGCGGCAGCAGCATCGCGATGGTTGCGGCCGGCCCGAGACCGGGCATGACGCCGACCACGGTGCCGAGAAACACGCCGACAAAACACCAGAACAGATTCAGCGGCTCGAACGCGACAGCAAAACCATGTCCCAGACTGAGCAATACATCCATGTCAGAACCCCAGGGGTCCGACCGGCAGGCTGATATCCAGCGCCAGTACGAACAGAAGATAGAATCCAACGGCGTTGCCCACCGCAGCAGCCATAGCGATTTTTAATGGCCGGCCGTACATGACCGCAACCACGAACAGCGTCAGCAGCGCAAAGGAAAGCAGAAAACCCAAAGGCTTCAGCAAAACCACCGCGATTGCGAATGCCAGCCACGAGATCAGTGCGCGCCCGATACCCGGCCAGTCAATTTTTTCTGCGGAACCGGGCTTCACGGCCGAACGCACGACAAGCATCAAGGACAGCACCACCATTGCAATGCCGTACCAGAGCGGAAAAAAGCCGGGACCCGGCCCTTCTTCACTCATGTAATTCCACGCCCAGGCCTCGCTGATGATAAAGGCGCCGAGTGCGGCAAGCGCCACACCCGAGATCAGGTCGCCGTTCAAATGTTTTGCTTTTGTCACACATTCCCCTCCAGGAATACAGCAGCGTTGCCGCAATGAAGCGGTTTGCTTGTTGCAGAGTCAGTCAATCTCGTAGCCTGCAGCACGCAGCTGCGGCTGGAATTCCGGCGCGGTCAGACGGCGTATGAATTCACGGGCCAGTTCGGGCTGTGCCCCGAGTGCGGCAACGCCCGCGGTATATACGGTTTTCATCTGGAATTCATCGGGCAGCGGACCGACAAAAGTCACGCCCTTGATCGGCAGGATTTCAGTGTTCTGGGTAATGCCCAGTTCGAAATTGCCGTTGCTTGCCACCAGCCAGTGCATTGCCGCATTGCCATTGGGGAAAAACTGCATGCGGTCCTCAACCTGCGAGGCCACGCCGAGGCGCTCCATCAGTTTCATCACGATCTTGCCTGCGGTAGCCGTTGCCGGATCAGGGCATACGATGACCGATGCGGCGAGAATGTTGGCGCGCAGCGCCTCGCGCGTGCGCACCTCCGGCAAGGGTGTGCCGGCACGCACTGCAACACCGGTGCCGACTTTGCCGATGTCCTTGACCGATGAAATGGCCACCATGCCGGCAGACACCAGATCCTGGATCAACTGCGCACTGAGGATGATCGCATCAACCGCTTCGCCGCCAACCATGCGCGCCTTCATCGCGCCGACCGCGCCGTATGCAGCCTCGACGCGATGTCCCGTTTCGCGCTCGAATGCAGCAATCACCTCTTCACAGACCGCCTGAGCCGCACCGGCACTCAGCAAGCGCAATACCGCCATTTGGTTATCCCCTCGCGTTGTACAAGCGCCCGATGTTACCAGCCCGACCGCGGTGCTCCTACCCCTGCAATGCCGGCTTGCACCGAAAGGAGGCATCCCCTAGTCTTGAAGACACTATGAAACGCATCCATAACGCGCGTCACGCCGCAGAAGCCCACCTGATCTGCGGCCTGCTGGAGTCATGCGGCATTGCAGCAGTGGTACGTGGCGAATGGCTGGCCGGCGGGTTCGGCGAACTGCCGGTCGACGCCTGCGCCGTATGGGTAACCGATGACCGTCAATTGGATGAAGCGGATCGCTTGCTGAGGGATTTCCTCGACGGCAGAGTTGCCGCGGCCGCCGTCGGCGAACGCTGGCAGTGTCCGGGTTGTGGGGAATCCTGCGAAGGCCAGTTCACCTCCTGCTGGCGATGCGGCAGCGAACGTCCGAATTAACTGAGTGCGGAAACTCTCAGAAACAGAATTCCAATCCTGGACTGACGGCCTTACATTCGGTCGTCACGCCAGTAGCCAACTCGCCACTGGCACTGGGTGCCTGAAACACGAAGACCGACATGCCGATGTCCGGCGCCATAGGATTCTCGGTGGCGATAATCAGGCTGTTCATTGCATCTGCGGGCGGATCCAGCGGTTTCACCTGCAGTGAACCGTCAACGAACTGGACGGTGTAGTTCGGTGCAGAAAACGCATTGGGCGTAACCGTGATCGGATAATTCCCCGCGGAAGAGCCCGCCGTCGCGGATGTCACCAGCGTCAGAGTGCCGGACAACACGCCCGGCCCCTCGCCGCCGACAAAGCCCGAAATTGTGCTCGACAACGGCGGATTGGGTTGGTTGATCAACCGCGATTTATCTTCGGCTCGAACCGTCAGCAGCGCCGGAGTGATGTCCGCAGTGGTATTGCCCGAGCCGGAGACGGTGTAATTGCCGGCATCCGCACCCGACAGCGACACGCCGGTCACATTCACCGTCTTGCCCGCACCCACATCCTTGTCCAGAAACGCCGCGCTGCGGTTGATGACGAGGCTATCGCCCGCGATGCGGTCGTCGGCGGTAGTGACCGTGGCGGCAGCGGTGGCGTCGTAGCTCCTGTTCACGCCGGCGAAACTGACGTCGAGGGCCCGCGCGGTGATATCCGCCGTGGTTGTTGTTGCGGCATTGGCGCTGTAGTTGCCCGCATCGGTGCCCGACACTGCAATGCCCGTCACATTGACGGTCTTGCCGGTGCCCACGTGTTTGTCGCCGAACGCGGCGCTGTGCTGGATGCTGAAACTGTCTCCGCCCAGCCGGTTATCGGCCAGCGTGACGGTCGCCGTGGTGCCGCCGTCGTAGACCTTGTTCTGGCCGGTCGCAGTAACACTCAGCGCGCGCGGGGCTATGGTGTAGTTTGCGCCGGTGAAACCCAGGGTGTAATTGGTGTTGGCCGCCAGCGTGCCCTGGCCGATGGCGTACGCGCCGACGTTCTCATGTCCAGCCGTGGAACTAACACCGACGGCCCGGGACAGCGCACCGGTGAAGACCGTCGCGTTGCTGTCGAAACTCGCCAGATTGCCAGCGGTGAAAGTCAGCGGCAGCGCCGCATCACCGTAGATCAGGCTCTTCGCATCCGCGGCGACCAAGACGTTTCGAGGGTTGATGGTCAGCAGGCCGTTGACGCCCTGCAGCGTGAAGCCCGGTGCGGTCACGCCGCCGAGATCGACCGTGATGTCGTAGCTCGCGCCGCCGGTGTTGCCGCCGGTGCGGGTGGCAGTATCCGCGCCCCCCGTGCTGCTCAACAACGGTGTCCCGGTCAGGGTTACCGTGCCCGAACCGGGATCGGTAAAGGCATTGCCGAAAGCGGCGCCTGAATCAGCTGCAAACGCTGACCAGGTGAACCCGGCTGGATTGAATGCGTCGCCGTAAACCTTGGCCTGGTTGTTGGCTTTCACCACAGCCATCCCCACCGGCGCGGCATCCTGGAAGATGAACCGGTTGCCTGGCGCCACAACGCTGCCCGTTGCGATGTCGAAATCCGTCATCCACAGGGCCGCATTGCCCGATTGCAGGCCGCCGAATTGATTGGATACAGGGGATTTGCTCCAGACCAGCCAGCGGCCATTGGGGGTGGAGAAAGCGCCCGCACCAGCATTGTTGATGACATTACCGGCAATAACCCGGATCGCATCGCCTGAGCCGTTAGCGGTGATAGTACCGCCCAGCGTGACGCCGGCGAACGCAGGATTGGCCGGCAGACAAGCAGGCGGAACGCAGACGCCGCCCCCGGTGCCGGCGCCGGCACCATCCCCCGCCTCGCCGTTCGTGGCGCTGCCTCCCTGACCACCGTTTGCAGTACCAGCAAATGAAACTCCGTAGCCACCGCCACCGCTGCCGCCGTTGCCGCCATTCAGTCCTGCGGCTAAGGTTCCATTGATGCCGGCCATAACGCTCACGGCCTGACCCGCACTCAGGGTATTGTCCAGTTGCACGACGCCGCCAATTCCGCCACCGCCACCGCCACCACCGCCACCGCCGCCCGAACCCGCGCCGATGGTCAGATTGCGCCCCGCGCCCAGAATCCCGTTCACGTTGACTGCGCCACCCGCCCCACCTTGCCCCCCCGCAAAGCTGGCGTTGCCACCCCCGCCTCCACCGCCCGGCCCCGCATTTATCTGCAAATCATTCCCGGCGCTCAGTGTGGCACCAACACTGACCGTCCCGCCTTGGCCGCCAGAGCCGCCCCCCCTCGCATCTTGTAAAGCACCACCACCGCCACCACCACCGCCGGCATTGAGCAAGAGATCGTGCCCTGCGCTAAGCGGGGCCACCACGCTGATCGCACCTCCCGCCCCGCCGTTATCGCCTTCAACCGCCTGACCTCCCGCGCCCGCGTTCAGGGTGAGATCGTTCACTGCGGCGAGCGCAGCACTCACACTGATCGCACCGCCCGTCGCGCCTGCGCCGATTCCGCCACCGGCGCTGAGCAGGAGATCGTGTCCCGAGTTGAGCACGGCATTCACGTTAATCGCGCCACTGCCCGACCCGGCATTGAGAAACAGATCGCGCCCCGCATCGAGTGCGGCATTCACGTTGACCGCGCCACCACCATTGAGGAACAGGTCTCGCACTGCATCAAGCGCAAAGTTCACCTCGATCGCGCCGCCAGCACTCAAAACAAGATCATTCATTGCGCTGATCTCGGCATCTACGCTGATTGCACCGCCGGCACCTGAACCCGCGCTGAGTGCAAGATCATGTCCCGCGCTCAGCGCGCCGCCCACGCTGATCGCACCGCCCATGTTGCCATTCAGTCCGGACCCGGCATTGAAAACCATATCCCTCGCAGCACTGATCCCCGCACTCACGACTATTGCACCGCCTGCACCGGCCCCGGACGCGGTGACCAACCCGATGTCATTACCCGCACCGATGGCCGCATTTACGGTTATCGTGCCGCTCGATCCATCCGTACCTTCAGTGCAAAAACTGCAAATGCCGCCGGCAGCGCCGGCTCCGGTGGTCAGATTCGCGTCGCGGCCAGCCAGCAGCGTGGCGTTCAGCATAATGTTGCCGCCCGCACCACCGGCCCCGGCGGTAAAAATATTACCCAAGACCACGCTGCTCGAGCCGGCCCCGCCCCGTCCTCCACCGCCAGTGGTGAAAGTGATATCTCCGGCCGCCTGTACCGGGGTATTGATGCTGATACCGCCTCCTGCAGGACCCGACGACCCATTGCCCGGTAGCGAGGGATCACCGTCGCTGCTGTTTCCCGAATTGCCCGTAACCAGGGTGATGCTCCCCACCATACCCGTGCTTCCTGGATCAGTTGCAGTCAAACCATCAAGCATGCCGACGGTGCCAACGACCATGCTGCCTGCCTGCCCACCCGGATTATTGAATCCCGTGGCATTCGCAACGTCTTTTGTACGTACGACGATGTCGCCGTTGACGCTATGCGCCGCGACGGTGATAGCACCCTCATTCAGTTGATAAATGCCGCCGCCCTGGCTGTTCGACAGTCCCGCCTTCGCCACCTGCGTGCGCAACGGATCGGTCAAACTGCCGATGCCGGTCAGCGCGTTCGCAACCAGGGTGTCACCCCGCAGCACCGTGTTCGAGGGATGAGCCACGATGCTGCCGGTGGCGCCGCCAAGGCCGGCATTGAGCTGGATCATGCCGCTGCTGCCACCATCAAGGAGGCCGCCGCCATTGAAGTCGATGTGGCGATGCGCGTTCAGCGTGAGCGAGTTCGCATTCGCCCAGGTCACGCTGTCGTTGACGAAAATGTCGCCGTTGCCGCCGCCCGCGGCATCGGTGGCGAGCACGACATTGTTGCTGCCGAGCTGGCCGGAGAGCGCTGCGCCGGTGATGTTGCCGCCGCTGGCGGCGATGGTGAAATCGGTGGGGTCGATGAGCCAGGTGCCGGTGTTGCCGCTGGCGGCCTGCGTGGTGACGCGCGCGGTTGCGGCCACGCTGACGTTCTGCGCACTGGTCTCGATGAAGCCGCCGTCACCACCGGCAGGCGCCGCAGCCGACAGCAGGCTGCCTGCGCCCAGTTCGACCTGCCGTGTCGCCTTCAGCACGATGCGACCGTTTTCCAGCACCGCGGTGTCGGCGCGGGCCGTGCCCTCGTGACGGATCAGCCCTGCATAGATGCCGATGCGTCCGGCTTCGGCGCTGAGTGTTCCGAGGTTGCGCGCTTCGTTATCAGGCGCGACGATTTCCACGCGCAGATTGGGTGTGGCAGGGCTGACCAGTTCGACACTGTTTCCGGCCGCCAGCACGATCTCGCCGCGCGGGCTGGTGATCAATCCTTCATTGCTCACTGCCCGACCCACGAGGTACACGGCCGGAGAGTTTATGACCCCTTGATTAATAACATTATTCGCAATAGCTCCATCAGTGAAGCGGAGGCGATTGGCGAGAAAATCCTCGTTGCTGAGCTTCAGCGTCGAGGCCACCAGCCCGGCGACATCGATCTGCGCACCGGCGCCGAAGGTGATGCCGTTGGGGTTGATCAGGAACACACGCCCGTTGGATTGCAGCGCGCCGAGGATGGCCGAGGGATCCTGGCCGATCACGCGGTTGAGCACGGCAGACTGCGCGGACTGCTGCACAAACCGCGTCAACTCACCAGCGGCAATCGAGAAACTGCCCCAGTTGATGATCGTGTTCGGGGCGTTGGTGACCGTGAGGATGTTGCCGGCCTGAGCAAAACTGGCCGTGCCGTGAACGACCCGGGGATTGGCGGGATTGGCGAGCACAGTGCCCGCGAAGCAGGAGGCCACCGCTGCGGCGATGGCGAGGCGCCGGCCGGGCAAAAGTTTGGCTTGGCTACCATGATGAACAACCCGTGCATTTGACACTGACTTGCCCATCATCACCCCCAGTCACAACTCTGGAAGCCACGACCAAGGCCGGGGCCGTTTTTTGCGAACTATAAACCAGTCACGCCGGGGTCGGAAATCACAGCACGTAATTCCTGGCTGCTGCCATTAAATTAATAATTCACCATTCAAGTGAGCACTATCACGGACTGCAGTTCAGGATGACCGTTTGTTCGCCCGGTCATCCGCAATACGACCGTCAACCAGTTCGACGATGCGGTCGCAGCGCGCGGCCAGACGAGGATCGTGGGTGACGATCAGCAACGCCGTGCCGAAATCGCGGTTGAAGCGGCGCAGCAATTCGAAGATGCTGTCACTGGTGTGTGTGTCCAGATTGCCGGTCGGTTCGTCGGCGAGCACCAGTTGCGGACCGTGCACCAGCGCACGTGCAATGGCCACCCGTTGCTGCATGCCGCCGGACAGCTCCGTAGGTTTCTTGTCACAGGCATCGCGCAAGCCAACCGCATCCAGCAATTCCATCGCGCGTTCGCGCAGGTCGCTCTGCACCGCTGCGCGGCTGCGCCCGATCAATCCGGGCAGCATGATGTTCTCAGCTGCGGTGAACGCCGGCAGCAAATGGTGAAACTGGAAAATGAAACCCAGCACTTCATGACGGGCCAGGGTGCGCTCATCATCGCCAAAAGCGGTGACATCGCGGCCGCCCAGCCGGTAACTGCCGCCTGACGCACTTTCAAGAAGACCCAGAATATTCAGCAAGGTGCTTTTGCCGGAACCTGAGGGGCCAATCAGCGCGGTAAATTCACCCGGCTGTATGACCAGATCAATGCCGTGCAGCACCTCTTCCGCATTCGGCAGGCCGGCGTTGTATGTTTTGTGCAGGCCGCGGATATCGACCAGCGGTATTTTCCCGTTCGCACTCATCTCAGCCCCGGATCGCCTGCGCCGGATCCAGCCGCGCCGCATTGCGCGCCGGCAGCACCGCAGCCATCAACCCGAGCACTGCGGCACCGATCACGACATAACCGATCAGCTTGAAATCAAACGTCAGCGAGAACAGTGCCTGCCCCTCGGCATTGCGCAGGATGCGGCTGAACAGCGAAACCAGCATCATGCCCAGTGCCGAACCCAGCAGCGCGCCGCCCACGCCAACCATCACACCCTGCAACAGGAATACGCCGAGCATCTGCCGTCTTGTGGCACCAATTGCACGCAGAATGCCGATTTCCTTGCGCTTCTGCACTACCGACACCACCAGCACGCTGGCAATGCCCAGCGCAACAACCACCGTGATGAAAAACCGGATCAGCAGCGTCATGATGTCCTGATTCTTGATCGCCGCGAATACCTGGTTATTGGTCTGGATCCAGCTTTCGATCAACTGTCCGGATTGCGCACGCAGCTGTGCGGAGACAATCTCTGCACGCATGATGTCATTCACCGCCACATCGAGATTGGTAATGCGCCCGGGGATGCCGAGCAGGCTTTGCGCAGCCCGCAGGTCGGTATAAACATAACGGCGGTTCAGTTCACGCGAACCGAGATCCAGCAATGCGCGTATGCGGAAGACTTCACTGTTGCCCAGCGCCGACTGCACGCGGAAACGGTCACCGAGCACCGCGCCCAGATCCTTCGCCAGCTCAATGCCGATCAGCGCATCCCCGGTTTCCAGCAGCAACACGCCTGACTTGACCTTGTCATCCAGCTTCACCACGCGCAAATAGCGTTCCAGGTCGGTACCGACAATCACCACTGACCGTGACGCCTCGCCCTTGATGCCCAGCGCAGAACCCGTCGCCACCGGCGCCACTGCAAGGACGCCTTCCGTCATTTCAGTATTGCGCGCCAGCGCCGGCCAGCCATCGATGGTGGTCAGCCGTTGCGGTCGCGCCTGGATGGAAGCCAGCCGCGAGCCGTCAGCGCTGCCGGCAATCAGCGGCGCCACGATTTCTTCCGGCGGCTTGATGACGATATGCGGCTGCGCACCGGTGACCCGCTTGATCAGATCGCCCTGCACCCCGGTGAGTACAGCCGTTATGAAAAAGATAACGGCCACACCGATCGCCGCGCCGCCGATGATCAACGCGGTCTGCATGCGGCCCTCGCGCAGGAAACGCAGAGCCACTGTCAGTTCAAACCCCAGCGCGTTCATCGCTGGGCGTTCTCGTTAGCCAGCGCGTTCATTGCCGGGCGTTCTGATTAGCCAGCGCGTTCATCGCCGGTCGCTAACCCGGCTGCCGGCTTCCACTTCGCGATTGAGAATCACGCGCTCGCCGGCCTTGAGTCCGTCGGCGATTTCCACACGCCCCTGCGTCTGCAAGCCGACCTTCACCGCAACCTTCACAGCGACGCCTTCCCGCTCGACCAGCACCCAGGGCGCTTCGGTTTGCAACTGACGCACCGCATCGGCCGGCAGCATCAGCGCGCCTTTCAGCAACGGGCCCTGCAAGTCCATCGATATGGTCATGTCGGACTTGAGCAATGCCGGCGGCTTCGCCACATCCAGCCGCAGTTCCACCGATCCGCGCGCCGCATCAATGCCCGGAGAAATGTAATTGACGACGGCCTCAAAACGTTCGCCCGGAAAGGCATCAGCGGCGGCCATCGCCACTGCGCCCTGCTTGATCAAGGGCAGATTCTTTTCATCGACCTGCACGATCAATCGTACCGGACCATCGAGTGCAAGGCTCAGCATGCGCCGTCCGGGCTGTGCAATATCACCGGGCTCAATCAACCTCTCCAATACAACGCCGACCGCTGGCGCGCGAATGCGTGTCTGTGCCAGTTTGGCTTCAGTTGCTTCCAGAGCTGCAACGGCTTCCGCCAGCTGGCTTTGCGCCTGCTGCGCCTCAGCACCGCTTGCCGCCTGTGCACCAACCTGTGCCTTTGCGCTGCTCATCTGGCTGCGTGCAACGTCGAGTTGGCGCACGGCCTCATCCACACGGGCCTGGCTGATAAAACCTTTGGCCAGCAGATCGCGATTGCGCTGCTCATCACGCTCGGCCTGCAGCAGATTGGCTTCCGCCTGCTTCAATCCGGCCTGCGCGGTCGGCAAAGCCAGCGTCTGCACCGAGGCAATGCGCGCCCTGGCACGGGCGACTGCGGCGCGAGCCTGCGCAGCAGCGGCTGCAAGTTCACCGCGCTCGAGTTCCACCAGCAACTGATTGGCCTCAATCCGCGCACCTTCGCGCACCAGTACCTTTTCGACACGCCCGGTAATCGTCGCGCCAATCTCCACCTTCGATGGCGGCAGCACCCGGCCGCTGGCGACCACGCTGGTCTGCACATCGGCCGCGGCAACCGTCACCAGGTCCACGGCAACCGGCTTGGTACGCAATGTCGCAAACAACACCGCCGCCGCCACGACAGCCGCGACAACCAGCAACAGCAGCCGGTGCTTTTGCACTTACCGACCCGCCATGAAGTCGCGGACGCTGCTTTCGTTGCGCAATCGCCAGATGCGGGCGATCACCTGTTTCATCTCTTCCGGTGTTGCCGCGCCGGAATAACTGACCAGGCGTTGCGCCTTGTCTTCGAGTTCGGTCCGCGACAGTGTGTTGCCGGGATCGCCCTTCGGCGTTTCGACGCGGCATTCCAACGTGCGGCCATCACGCGTCTGCACTGACACACGCCCCAGCCAGCGCCGCGGATAAGCGCCATCGACTTCCGGGTCCAGCACCATGGTCACGCGGTCATGGAATGATCGTAATTCATTGTTTTTTAATGATTTATCAGTAAAATCCGCGAGCGCTGCACGGCCCAGTGTGGCAATCAGCGCCAGCACGAAGCCCATCGAGAACTTGGACTGATGAATGGTCTGCGGATCGGTCACCGGTCCCAGCACATCAATCGCGCCCTGATGCACATGCGCGGTGACCTTGAGGATATCGTCCGCTTTCACCTTGTTCTGCTGCATCAAGGTCAGCAGCGCATCAGCGGCCGGATGCGTGTGCCGGCACGAGGCGTGAAACTTGAATGAGGTTTCCGCAGTGGCCCAGCGCGTACCCAGACCATCCGTCAGCCAGCGCGCATCGGCATCGCTGGACATACCTGCCGCCATGCCCTGCTTGCCTTCGAAAATCTCGCGACCGCCAGTAAAACCGTCACGGGCGATGTACGCGGCCATCAGGCCGTCGGCCGCGGCCTTCGCGGTGTGCAGCTGTTTTGAGTCCGCTGCATCGCGCAGAAATTCCCACAAGCCGGCGGCCATCGTACCTGCCGAGCCCAGCGCGTGCTGCGTCCGCTCGGCATCCAGCTTGAGAATGTGCGCGACACCCGCCGCTGCCGCGAGTTTTCCAGCAGTGCCGGTGGTATGAAAAATCTTGTAATGCGAACGGCCGAGGAACTCTCCAACGCGCACGCCGCATTCGTAGCCGGCCACCGAGGCCGCGATCAGTTCCTTGCCGGTGGCGCCGACTTCCTGCGCCGCTGCAAGCACCGCAGGAAACACCACCGTACCCGGATGCAATACCGAGCTGTTGTGCAGATCATCCTGTTCGACAAAATGCGATGCGGCGCCATTGATCAGTGCGGCAAAAAACGGCGAGGTGCCCTTCCGCGACAGCAAATCTTCGGAACTGCCTTCGCGCGGCCCCATCGCCGTAGCAAACGCATGCAATGTTTCAACCGGACGCGCACCCTTGCCGGCCAGCGCCGAGGCAAACCAGTCGAGGAACAGCTCCTCAGTGCGGGCGACCACCGGCTCCGGCAGATCGTCATAACGGATCGAGGACAGAAAAGCACAGAGCTGCTGCGTGGGGCTGCCAGCTGCAGCGGGTTTTTTGGCGGGCATTTGCATGTTGGACTCCTGAGTTCAGCGTTCGCCTATTTTAACCGGCCTACCCTGCCAGCCTGCTTTGACCTGCATCATTCATTCACTTCCCCGCCCCCCACTCCCCCACAGGCTTGCGGGGAAATAAGGACACACTTGAAGCGAAACAGGGATGGGTGGGGTTGTGTTGACGTGTGTTGCCGCCCCTCACCCTGCCCTCTCCCCGAAAGTCTTCGGGGAGAGGG
>CAMAYE010000062.1 GCA_945862135.1 Bordetella parapertussis | reverse complement strand
AGGCATGTCGGGCTTTGCATCGTTCAACGGTTTCGCCGACCGCGAACCGGTGCTGCCGCCGATGTATCTCGCCGACACCGTGGCCGGCCTTTACGGCGCAGCGGCAGTATTGACCGCCTTGCGTGAAGTTGAAGTCAACGCCGGCAAAGGCCAGATCATCGACCTGCCGCTGCTCGATCCGATGTTTGCGGTACTCGGCCCGCAGGCGGCCAACTTCCGCCTCACCGGCAAGGTCAAACCGCGCACCGGCAGCCGCTCGACCAATGCCGGTCCGCGCAACGCCTACCAATGCAAGGACGGGCTCTACGTCTGCCTGTCGTCATCGACGCAGAAAATGGCCGAACGCCTGTTCCGCTCCATCGGCCATCCCGAATTCATCACCGACCCGCGTTACGCCACCAATGCCGAGCGCGTCAAACACGCTGAAGAACTGGATGCCGTGATCGGCGCCTTCATCGCGCAACGCACGCAGGCGGAGAATGTTGCGTTTTTTGAAGAGGCTGAAGTCACAATCGGCCCGATCTACGACATCCGGCAGATTTTCGACGACCCGCATTTCCTCGCGCGTGAACTGCTCGCCGATTATCCCGACGCCGATATGGAATCGTTTCCGATGCACCATGTCGTGCCGCGCCTGTCGGGCACGCCGGGTTCGATCCGCACGCCGGCGCCGCAGCTGGGTGAGCACAATCGCGACCTGTTGCGCGAAGCCGGAATCGATGATGAGGCTTATGCCAAACTGCTGGCTGCCGGCATTGCCTGCGCCGGAAATACCGCCAAACCGGAAGAAGAATAACCCTGCAGCCCTGCTGAGGTTTTTGCTTATTTTTACCCAATCAATGCGAAGGATGCCCCATGTATCGTGAACTCCCCGTCTGGCGCTCGTTGATGTATGTCCCGGTCAACGTTGAAAAATTTGTCGACAAGGCACATACCCGCGGCGCCGACGTGATCCAGCTCGACATCGAAGACAGCGTGCCGCCGGCGGAAAAAGCCAATGCGCGAAAACTCGTTGAAAAAAATGCCGCGCGCGTCAAACGCGGCGGCGCCGATGTAGTGGTGCGCATCAACCAGCCGCTGTCGCTGGCGGTGCGCGACATCGAAGCCTCGATCTGCCCCGACGTCAACGGCCTCGCCATTACCAAGGCCACCGGCGTGTCGCACCTGCAGCTGCTCGACGAACTGGTCAGCGAACTGGAACAGAAGCGCGGCATGACGGTCGGCCACACCAAATTCATCACCATGATCGAAACGCCGGAAGCGTTTTTCAAGATCCGCGACATCACCACGGCGAGCAGCCGCATCGTCGCCTGCAACATCGGCGGCGAGGATTTCGCATTGAACTGCAATATGCAGCCCACCGGCGACGCACTGTTCTACCCGAAGCAGCACATGATCATTGCCGCCAATGCCGCCGGCATCATGCCGCTGGGCTTCGTCGACAGCGTCGCGACTTTCGGCGACTGGGACAACTTCCGCAAGATGGTGCGCCGTTCGCGTGATTTCGGTTTCATGGGTGCGGGCTGCATTCACCCCGGCCAGGTCACCATCGTCAACGAGGAATACAAGCCGAGCGCAGCCGAGGTTGAATACGCACGCAAGGTCATCGCGATGGACAAGGAAGCCGCCGCCGCAGGCCGCGGTTCCTTTGCGCTCGACGGCAAGATGATCGATATACCGATCATCGTCCGCGCCGAGCGCTTGCTCAAACGTTATGAAGCGATTACCGCGCGCGAAGCGCAAACGCTGGCAGCGATGAAGGGCTGATCTGCGGCTACATGCAGCCCTGTGTGCTGCAGTGATTCTCTTTCCCCGACGCCTCGGATAGGATGGCGCGTCACGGCTGCGCTCCGCAGCCGCACCGGGGGGGGAAAGATCATGAAAATATTCAATAAATACATATATTTACTGATTACCGCTTTATCTGCAGCCAGCATCACGGCATGGGCACAGCCCGCAGCAAAATTTCCGACCAAGCCGGTACGCATCATCGTCGCCTTCCCGCCGGGCAGCTCAACGGACATCGTTGCACGCGTGGTCGGCGAACGCCTGACGGAGATATGGGGCCAGAACGTCATCGTCGAGAATCGCCCCGGCGCCTCCGGCAATATCGGCACGCAGGTCGCACTGCGCGCCAACCCTGATGGCCACACGCTGTTCATGAACAGTTCGGCGATTGCCGTCAATGTCAGCCTGTATGCCAAACCGGGTTATGCGATGAAAGACATCACACCGATCCTGCAGGGCCCGACGACGCCCAACCTGATCACCGTGCATCCCTCGGTGAAAGCAAAAACACTGCAGGAACTGATCGCCCTCGCAAAAACAACGCCGCTGAGCTACGGCTCGTCAGGCACCGGCACAACACCACACCTCGACATGGAGCTGCTGTTCAAGTCGCTGGCCAAGGTGGATATCACCCATGTGCCCTATAGCCCGGCAGCGGCGGCAAGCGCCGTGGTCGGCAATCAGGTGCCTGTCGGCTCCACATCGATGCCGCCGGCAGTACCCCATGTCAAAAGCGGCCGCCTGCGCGCGATCGCCGTCACTACGGCAAAACGTTCCGGTGTACTGCCTGATGTACCGACTGTCGCGGAGTCGGGTTTCCCCGGCTTCGACGATTACACATGGTTCTCGGTGTTTGCGCCGGCGGGAATCCCCGGCGCTGTCGTGAATCAGGTCAACCGTGATTTCACCACCGCGCTGCAGTCGCCTGCGGCGAAAGAACGCCTCGCGGCGCTCTCGCTGGAATTCGCGCCGAACACGGCTGCTGAATTTGCCGCGCGTCTGAAAACCGAAGTTGAAAAGTATGCGCAGATCGTCAAGCAGTCCGGCGCGCGCGTGGATTGAATTCAAGTCGACAACCCATCATGCGCAACGTCAGCGAGTCCAGCATCACGCAGGCCGTCGTTCACTCATTCGACGGCGCTGCAGATCCCCGTTTTCGTCAGATCATCGAAAGCCTGACACGCCATTTGCATGCCTTCGCCCGCGAAGTCGATCTGACGCCGCAGGAATGGAAAGCCGGCATCGATTTTCTTTATCGTGCCGGTCAGATTTCCGACGAGAAACGCAACGAGTTCATCCTGACCTCAGATGTGCTCGGCCTGTCTTCGCTGGTGGACATGCTGCAAAGCGACCCCGGCGCCACCGAACGCAGTGCGCTGGGGCCGTTTCATTCCGAAGGTTCGCCAGCGCTGGCAGTGGGCGGCGATCTGAAACAGCACAACGACGGCGAGCCGCTGCTGGTGCACGGTCGTGTGCTCGACGAATCCGGCAAACCCGTTGCCGGGGCTCAACTCGATTTCTGGCAGGCCGCGGTCAACGGCAAATACTGGCAGCAGGACCCGGCGCAGCATCCGCACAACCTGCGTTTCCGCATGACCACCGGTGATGACGGCGTCTATGCCTTCACCACCGTGCAGCCGGCCCCGTACAGCGTGCCCTACGACGGCCCGGTCGGTGATCTGCTGCGCGCCGGCGGCCGCCATGCCTGGCGACCGACACATTTTCATTTCATTGTCGGCGCCTCCGGCTTCCGTCCACTGACCACGGAAGTGTTTTTTTCAGGCGATCCCTATCTCGACAGCGACGCCATCTTCGGTGTGCGCGAATCGCTGGTGGTTTCGGTCGCACCGAATCAGGACGCGGCGCTGGCGAAACGCTACAACCTGTCCACGCCTTTTCACTGCGTGGCCTTCGACTTCAGACTCGGTCGATGAATCAACGCCGCAGGGCCGCGGTGCCGTAAAATCGGGGGCTCTCCCCTGTAACAATCGAGGTTAGTCAAGCATGTCCGCAGAACTGGAATCCCTTAAAGAATGGATCGGTCGCACTGAAACGGCTGTTGATTACGTCACCGTGCCCTCTGTCAACCGCCTGGCGGCGACACTGGATCGCGATGATGCCTTCCCGAAAATGGGCGACGCGCTGCCGGTGGGCTGGCACTCGATCCTGTTTCCGCGCGTGGTGCGCCATTCGCAGATCGGCCCCGACGGCCACCCCGCGCGCGGCGACTTCCTGCCGCCGGTGCCGCTGCCGCGGCGCATGTTTGCCGGCAAACGCACGACCTTCATTGCGCCGTTGTACATCGGTGATGAAGTGCATCGCGAATCGACCATCCAGAACGTCACCATCAAGGATGGTCGCAGCGGACGCATGGTGTTTGTGACGGTGAAGACGGACATCAGCAACGTCAAAGGCGTGGCGATCAGCGAGGAACAGGACATTGTTTACCGCGGCGAACCGGATAAAAACGCGCCGCCGCCCCCGCCGCAACCCGCGCCGGGCAAAGCCGTGTGGACACACGAAGTCACGCCGGATCCGGTAATGCTGTTCCGTTATTCCGCGCTGACCTTCAACGGCCATCGCATTCATTACGACCATCCCTATGTCACGGGCGTCGAGGGTTATCCCAATCTGGTGATGAACGGCGGCCTGACGACGCTGCTGGTGTATGAGCTGGCGCGCGCCCATGGCAGCACAGCCATCAAATTCATGTCCTCACGCAATGTGCGCGCACTGTTCGTCGGCCGCACCATCACCGTCTGCGGCGAACCTTCTGCCGACAACAAGACCGCGAAGCTGTGGGCGCAGGACGACAGCGGCGCGCTGGCGCTGACAGCTGAAGCGGAGTTTCTATGAACAAAACTGCTCGAATCAGCTGCGAACCGTCGCACGACGGTTCGCAGGGAGACCGATAATGTCCGGCGGACCGCTTGAAGGCGTACGCATCGTCGACCTGACTTCGGTCGTGGTCGGCCCGCTGGCGACGCAGATCCTCGCCGACCACGGCGCGGAAGTGATCAAGGTCGAAACCAAATCCGGCGACCTGATCCGCAACATGAACGGCAAGTCGGTAACGCCGGGCATGGGCGCGAAGTTTCTGCATCTGAATCGCAACAAGCGCTCGCTCGTGCTGGATCTGAAAAATCCCGACGGACACGCTGCGCTGATGAAGCTGATCGAAAAAGCGGATGTTCTCGTTTGGAACGTCCGTCCGCCGGCGATGGCGCGACTGAAGCTGTCCTACGACGACGTGCGTAAAGTAAATCCCGGCATCATCTACTGCGGCATGTTCGGCTTCGGCCAGGACGGCCGTTATCGCGAGAAGCCGGCTTATGACACCATCATTCAGGGTTCCGGCGGCATGGCCGCGCTGCACCACCGCGCCACCGGAGAACCGCGCTTCGTGCCGATGGTGGTGGCCGACAAGACCGTCGGCTTGATCGCCGTGCAGATGATTGCGATGGCGCTTTATCGCAAAGCCAAGACCGGCGAAGGCTGCTCGATTGAAATCCCGATGTTCGAGAACCTGGTCAAGTTCGTGCTTGAAGAGCATATGTACCTGAAGACCTTCGATCCGCCGCTCGGCGAAACCGGTGACCCGCGGCTGCTGGATCCGCTGGGCAAGCCGATCCCGACCAAGGACAGCTGGATCTGCCTCTCGGCCAACACCAATGACCAGGCCTTCGCCTTCTTCAAGGCCATCGGCCAGCCCGAACTGAAGGACGATCCGCGTTTCTGCAGCGTGCAGGCGCGCTTCGCCAACGTGAAGGCCTATTTCGAAGTGCGCATGGCCGCACTCAAAGGCAAGACTACGGCCGAATGGCTGGAGATTTTCGACAAGGCGGACGTGCCGGCGATGCCCTACCACACGCTCGACAGCGTGCTTGAAGATCCGCATCTGCAGGACATCGGCTTTTTTGAGATGAAAGACCATCCGACCGAAGGCCGCACGCGCAACATGCGCCTGCCGAACAAATGGTCCTGCGGCGTACGCGAGGGCTGGAATCCGGCGCCGAAACTGGGTGAACAGAGTGTCGAAATTCTGCGCGAGGCAGGATTGTCCGAAGCGCAGATCCAGGCCTTGATCGATGCCGGCGCCACCACTGACGGGCGTATTAACAAAACCTAGGGCCCTGCGGGGCGGAGGAGAAATAATTGAATAAAATTAAATATTTACAATCAATCACCCTGCTGGCCGCCGGACTGATCAGTCACGGTGCGCTGGCGCAGACTGCGGCGAACTTTCCCAGCAAACCGGTGCGTTTCATTGCGCCATTCCCGCCGGGCGGCAGCACTGATCTGCTGGCAAGGCTGGTCGCGCAGAAGCTCACCGAAACCTGGGGCCAGCAAGTCGTCGTTGAAAACCGCGGCGGCGCGGCCGGCACTATCGGCGTCGAACTTGCGTCGCGCGCCGCACCCGACGGCTACACGATCGTCATGGGTCATGTCGGCACCTTCGGCGTCAATCCGACGCTGTATCCCAAACTGCCGTATGACGCAGTTCGTGACTTTGCGCCGATCACGGTATTGGCCACCGTGCCCAACGGCATGGCGGTGCACCCGTCACTGCCCGTCAAAACCGCGCGCGATTTTGTCGCACTGGCCAAGGCGCGACCGGGCGAACTGCTTTACGCCTCGGGCGGCAGTGGCAGCGCTTCACACCTTGCCGGCGAATACCTGAAACTGCTCACCAAGATCAATATGGTGCATGTACCGTACAAGGGCACCGCACCCGCGATGACCAGCATGATTTCTGGTGAAACCACGATGACCATCACCGGCATGGTCGCGCTGGGGCCGCACATCAAATCCGGCCGCCTCAAGCTGCTCGGCGTGGCCACCCTGAAACGGCTGCCCATCCTGCCCGAGGTGCCCACCCTCAACGAAAGCGGCGTGCCCGGCTACGACGCCAACCAGTGGTACGGCGTGCTGACCCAGGCCGCGGTGCCGCGCGACATCGTGACCAAACTGCATGCCGACATCGTCAAGGTCATGGCCCGTGACGACGTCAAGGAACGACTCGCCGCCGACGGCGCACAGCCGGTGGCCAACACGCCGGAGCAGTTCGCCGCGCACATCAAGGCCGAGATCGCGCGCTGGGCGCCGGTGGTCAAGGCCTCGGGCGCAAAGGCGGGCTGAACCAAAAATCCGTCACGGCCTTCAGGCATAATCATTCGCTTCACAATCCTGGAGAACACCATGCGTTTGTTTGCCCGTCACGCTTTGTTGACTCTGTCGCTTACTGCAGCCCTGCTGGCCGGACTGTCATCGGCCCAGGCGCAAACCGCCAGTACCGATTTCAAGCCACAGGTCGGTCAGGCCGGCAAGGACGTGATCTGGGTTCCCACGCCGAAGAGTCTGGTGGAGAAAATGCTGAAAATGGCAGACGTCAAACCCGCCGATGTGCTGTTTGACCTCGGTTCCGGAGACGGCATCACGGTGATCACCGCCGCCAAACAATTCGGCCTGCGCGCCACTGGCATCGAATACAACCCGGACATGGTTGAATTGTCGAAGCGCAATGCACAGAAAGAAGGCGTTGCTGAAAAGGCGCAGTTCATTCGCGGCGATATTTTCGCCACCGACTTCAGCAAGGCTACGGTGCTGACGATGTACCTGTTGCCTTACCTGAATCTGAAACTGCGCCCGACCATTCTCGACATGAAGCCGGGCACCCGCGTGGTGTCGCATGCGTTCACGATGGACGACTGGAAACCGGACCAGACCGATTCGACGGAAGGGCGCACGGCCTATCTGTGGATCGTACCGGCAAAGGTCGAGGGCAACTGGAAAATGGATTCGGGTTCCATCGAACTCACCCAGAAATTCCAGGAATTCGGCGGCGTATTCCGCAACGGTGACGGCATGAGCTGGCGCGTGACCAGCACCAACCTGCGCGGCGACCAGATCAGCTTCAACATCGGCACTGCGACCTACACCGGTCGCGTCAGCGGCCCGATCATGCAGGGCACGATGCGGCCGCGCCCGGATGCGCCTCCCGTTTCGTGGAGCGCCTCGCTGGTCAAGTAAGGATAACCGCACCGTCATGGCTTCCGCCTGACGGTGCGTTCGCTGCGCGCGCCGCAATCGCGCACGCCGGGAATCCGGGGTCCCAGATTCCGGCGGCGACCAACATCGCCGGCCAATACCCGCCTCACAGCGGAATATAATCATAAGCTCCCAATCATCCATAAATGCCGGGCTCCCGGCACAAACAGCAAGGAAATACCATGTCGGCAACAAACAAACATGCGGTGGTCATCGGCGGCGGCATCATGGGCGGCGACATTGCGACCGTATTCGCCGCGCACGGCTGGACAGTGCACGTGATGAGCCCATCGGCCAAAACGCGCGATGCACTTCCGGCACGTCTTGCTGCAGGACTCGGCAAGCTGGGCGCCCCCGCAGGACACGCGGCATCCGTGACCTGTTACGCCGACCTGAAGTCGATCCCGTGGTCCAGCGTCGGTATCGTGGTCGAAGCCGCCACCGAAGATCTGCCGCTGAAACAGAAACTGTTCGCTGATATTGAAGCGCTGGCAAAGCCGGACATCCCGATGACCAGCAACACCTCAAACTTTCCCATCGGGGAAATCGCCAAAGGCCTGAAACATCCGCAGCGCGTTGCGGGTCTGCATTTCTTCATGCCCGCGCATCTGGTGCCGCTGGTCGAGGTGGTCAGTTCGCCGCTGACCGATGCCAAAGTGGCCGAGGGTCTGGTGCAGTTGTTGAAAGACCTTAACAAGGCGCCGATCTGGGTGAAAAAGGACGTGCCGGGTTTTGTCGGCAACCGACTGCAGCACGCGATGATGCGCGAAGCGCTGTACCTGATCGACGACGGCGTCACCGACGCCGAGGGCATCGACACCGCCGTGCGTTTCGGCTTCGGTTTCCGCTTCATCGCCTGCGGACCGATGATGCAGAAGGAAATGTCAGGCTGGGATACCAACTACCTCGTTGGTGAAGCGCTGTATCCGCACCTGCACACGGAACAAAAGCCGCCAGCATCCCTGAAAGCCATGGTCGACAAGGGCCGCACCGGAATGAAAGCCAAAGCCGGCATGTGGGACTGGGACGATGACAAGATCAAGAAGGAAAAGGCGCGCATCGAACGCGCGCTGCAGTCCGGTTTCGCCATCCTCCGCGACGACAATAGCTAATCGGGACAACCATGAGCAGCGTGACCGGAAAAACCCATCGCCTGCGCGCGATCGTCACATCAAAGCCTGTAGTGATCGGCGTGGTGGCGTTGCTCATTTATGCACTGGCAGGATTCGTCGGCGCGCCGTGGCTGGTGCGTGAGCAGTTACCCAAACTGGTCGAACAGCATCTGGGTGCAAAGGCAACCGTCGGTGACGTGCGCTTCAATCCTTTCCTGTTCAAGGTCGAGCTGGATGAGCTTGCCATCAATGAAAAAAGCGGACTGCCCGCATTCCAGGTTGGCAAGTTGCTGGTGGATTTCGAAACCAGCAGCCTGCTGCGCTGGGCGCTGACATTCCGTGAAATCCGCATTGAAAATCCGTTGATCAACGCCGACCTCGACACCGACGAAAACCTGAACCTGGCGCGGCTGATTGCGGCGATCAACAAAAACGCTGCGCCAGAAAAGGAATCCGATGACAATCTACCGCGGTTGTTGGTGGAGCATTTCGAGATTGCCGGCGGCGTATTCAAATTCACCGATCACACCCTGAAGCCCGCGGCAAAATCGGCCGTTGATCCGATCAATTTCGAAATCCGCGACGTATCGACGCTGCCCGACCACAGCGGCGAACACCGCTTGCATGCGAAGCTGCCGGGCGGCGGTGAACTGCAATGGCGGGGCAAGCTGTCGCTGTCGCCCATTGCATCCAGCGGCACCATTACGCTCAAGGACGCCCGCCTGTCGACACTGTGGCAATTCGTGCGCGACCACCTGACGATCGCTGAGCCACAGGGCAACTACCACTTCGGTGTGCGCTACCAGTTCGGCTACAGCGACGGCGCATTGAAATTCGAAGCTGATGAACTCGCCTTCGGACTGAAGGATCTGGTGATCGCACAGGAAAAAGGCGGCACTGTGCTGGCCAAACTGGGCACCGTTGCCTTTGAAGGCGGCAGCTTCAATCTGGCGCAACGCAGCCTCGCCTTCAAGGACATCCGTGTTGCCGATGGCAGCCTCGGCATCATTCTCGATGAAGACAGCGTACCGGACTGGGCAAAACTGGTGCGAAGCAACCCCATTCCGGGCGCCGCGGATGATGAAGAAAAAAAGCCAGCGAAGGATGCGGAACAAGAACCTGCGAAAACCGCACCCTGGGCCATCTCTCTGCCGCAGGTCAACATCGGTCCGCTGTCTTTGTCACTGACTGACTACAGCCGGGCCAAGCCTCTGCGGATGACCGCAGCGAAAACCGAAATCACCCTTGCCGCCAGTGCCTCTGTTGGCGATCCCCTGCAGGCCCTTGTCGAAAACGGGGCGCTAAAACTGAGAGAGATTAGCGTCATTCCCATTGAAGAAAAAGAAACACCGGTCACGCTGGAGTCGGCCGAAATCACCGGCTTGGGCGTGAATCTGCAGGAAAAAACCATACGTGTCGGGCTGGCTCGCCTCTCCGGGGGGCGCCTGTTCGCAAGACGTGATGCTGACGGCAACCTGCACCTGGTCAGCATGTTCGCCCCTCGCAAAGTGCAGGCCATCAAGGAGTTGCGCAAAGAGGGTTTCAGCATTGCAGTTGACCGCGCGGAGATTTCAAAATACGCGGTGGCCTTGACCGACCAGTCGTTCCAGCCGGCAATCAGCTATGACCTTGAGCAGATCAATGCTTCAGTTTCAAAATTGGCACTGCCGCCGGTAAAAACCCCGAGTCCATTCGAAATGTCCCTGGGCATCAAGCAGGGCGGATCAATCAAAGCCAAGGGCGCGCTCGACATGCTGCGTGAAAGCGTCGATATGCGATTTGAAGCAGTCGACCTCGCGTTAACCCCGCTGGACCCGGTCCTCAAGAAAGACACCACGCTGACGCTGATCTCAGGCAAAGCCGGTGCCACTGGACGGGTCACGCTCAATGGCAACAAAACACCTGCCGCAATGCGTTACACCGGTGCCGCTTCTGTCTCCGACCTGATCGTGCAGACCGCAGTAAACAATGAACGACTGGTGAGCTGGAAACGGCTGTCGCTGAACGATATCGATGTGGATACGGCTGAAAACCGCGTCGCAGTGGCACTTGTGGAACTGGCGCAGCCCTATGCCAAATTGACGATCAACAAGGACAAGTCCACTAACCTTGATGCCATCAAACGCAGCACTCCGGCAACGCCGGCCGCAGCGTCCACTCCCGCTCCTTCCGCAGCTTCAGCGTCTGCTCCTGCGGCGGCTCCCCCAGAACCATCGACCATGCCTGCGACGGCCTTCACTGTGGAACGCGTCCGCGTTGAAGGGGGTGCGATGGATTTTGCGGACCTCAGCCTGGTGTTGCCGTTTGCGACCTTTATCAAAGACCTGAACGGTTCGGCAAACGGCCTGTCTTCGTCGCCGGATTCACGCGCCAACCTGAAATTCGAAGGCGGAGTTGGGGAATACGGCCTGGCGCGGGCCGAAGGCACGATCCAGCCGTTCGCGCCGAAAAAATTCACTGACATCGCCGTCGCCTTCCGCAACATCGAACTCGTCCCGATGTCGCCGTATTCGGCGACATTCGCCGGACGCAAGATTGCCTCGGGTAAAGTCTCCCTTGATCTGCAATACAAGATCGAGAACAGCAAGCTGCTCGGCAATAACAAGATGGTGCTCGACAAGTTCACGCTGGGCGAACGGATCGAAAGTCCGACCGCAATCAACCTGCCGCTTGACCTGGCCATTGCGCTGCTGACCGACAGCGACGGCAAGATTGATCTGGCGCTGCCGGTTGCCGGTGATGTCGACAATCCCGAGTTCAGCTACGGCCACGTGATCTGGCAGGCCGTCCGCACCGTGCTCACGCGCATCGTGACTGCGCCTTTCCGCGCTCTAGGTTCGCTGTTTGGCGGCAACACCGAAACACTGGGTGACATCGTGTTTGATGCCGGCGGCGCACGTGT
Organism: Bordetella parapertussis; assembly: GCA_945862135.1. GTDB lineage: Bacteria > Pseudomonadota > Gammaproteobacteria > Burkholderiales > SG8-41. Next base: position 3,578 of record CAMAYE010000062.1, on the reverse strand, counting down.
GCTGCCGACCGAACAGGAAAAACTTCAGCGTGTGGCCGAGGGTCTGAAGAAACGGCCGCAGCTCAAGCTGCAGGTCCAGGGCACCTGGCACAAGGACATCGACGCCCGCGCATTGCGGGCGCGAGCCGTGCGTGCCGATCTTGCCGCGCGCGAAGGGACCAAGCTGGCGCCGGGCGAAGATCCGGGCCCGGTCGCATTCGATAACGCCAAAACACAGCGGGCGCTCGAAAACATGCTGGAAGCGCGCGCCGGCGGCAACGCTGTTGCCCAGTTTGCGGAAGCTCATGCAAAATCCACCGGGCGCGAGGCTTCGCGCGTCAATGTGGCATTGGCACTGGTCGGCCGCGGCGCCGGGGACCGCACACTGTACGTCGCGATGCATCAGCGGCTGGTCGAATTGCAGCCCTTGCCGCCAACCGCCCTGAATGATCTCGCCAAAGCCCGTGCTGACGCCATCATGCAGGCCATGACTGCAGGCCTTAAACTTGAACCCGCGCGCATTTCGACCAAGGCGGCGGATGCGATCGAAGAAGCGGACAAGAATGGTGTGCCGGCAAAACTGTCGTTTGAACCCATCAAGTAACAACAACCTCACCGGCAAAGACCACACTATGTGCGCTGCAGCCAACATTCTCCGGTTGCAGGGCATAATTTTAGGAAGACGGCCCGCATCCGCCAAGGCCGCGCGATAACGCTTTGCTGCATGACCGGATCTGCGCTTCGCTCCGGCTTGCAGCCATTCACAGAAGCCGTGGAGATCATGAAAATACGCTTGCTCGCAGCAGCAACACCTTTCGTCGCGTCGCTGATGCTTGCCGCTGTTGCGCCGGCACTGGCCCAGCAAAATGCCACAGCCACCGATAGCTATCCCTCACGCCCGATCCGTCTCGTGGTGCCCTTCGCTCCCGGCGGCAGTTCAGACACGATTACGCGCGTAATCGGCCCGCATCTCGCTGAACAGATGGGACAGCAGGTCGTGCTCGACAATCGCAGCGGCGCCAGCGGCGCGCTCGGCACCCAGATCATCGCCCGCGCAACGCCCGACGGGTACACCATCGGCCTCGCCTACATCGCTACGCTGGCCATCAACCCGGCGATATCCGGTGATGTCGGCTACGATCCGCTGAAGGATTTTTCCGCAATCTCACAGCTGACTGCGTCGGCCAACGTACTGGCGGTGCATCCTTCAGTCGGCGCAACATCCTTGAAGGAGCTGGTGACACTGGCCAAAGTCAAGCCGGGTCAACTGAATTATTCCTCCGGCGGCGTCGGCACCATCGGCCACCTCAGCGCCGAACTGCTGCAGCAGGCAGCGGGCATCAAGCTCAACCACATTGCCTACAAGGGAAGTGGACAGGCTGTTGTTGACCTCGTCGGCGGACATGTCGGCGTCATGTTCGGCGGCATGTCCGCCGTCGCCGGTCATGCCAAGGCCGGCAAGCTGAAGCTGCTCGCCGTCACCGGCAAACAACGCATGCCGATTGCGCTGGAAATCCCGACCATCGCCGAATCCGGATATCCGGATTTTGAAGCGGTTGGCTGGTTCGGACTGATTGCCCCGGCCAAAACATCGAAGGCCATCATCAACAGGCTGAATGCCGAAACCATCAAGGCAACCCAAGTGCCGGATGTAAACAAACGTCTCACCGGGATCGGTTTTGATGTTGTCACCAGCACGCCCGAAGCCTTTACGCTCTACATCCGCAATGAAGCCCTGAAATGGCAGCAGCTTGCCCAGAAACTGGGATTGAAAGCACAGTAACCCTCTCATCGGCTTCAGCGAATTCATCAATACAAAATCGGGAATATTGCATTGGGAATTACCCACGATATCTGCGAAATCATCCACGCAACGACTTACGAATCGCTGGGTGATGACTGTATCCATCGCGTCAAACAGGCGATCAAGGACGGCGTCGCCGTTGCCCTCGCCGGCAGCAGGGAAGAACCTGTCACGATCCTCACCGAACACCTGCTGTCACTGGGCGGCCTGCCGCAGGCCTCGATCTGGGGCAGCGGTCGCAAGGTATCTGTCGTGCAGGCCGCCTATGTCAATTCGGTCGCCACGCATGTGCAGGATTTCGAACCCATGTGGAGCCCGCCGACACATGCGGTGTCACCTACTGTGCCTGTCGCTTTCGCGCTCGCGGAAATGCACGCCCTCAGCGGCAAACAACTGATCACCGCCGTCGCCAAGGGCCTGGAAATCCAGGGCCGCCTGCAATACGCCGGCAACCAGTATGTACCGGAAGAACTGAAGTTTCATCCGCCGGGTTATGCCGGCGTCATCGGCAGTGCAGTGGTCGCTTCGGAACTGCTGCAGCTGGATCTGCCAAAAATGCGCAACGCCATCGGCCTCGCTGCGTCGCGCGCCGGCGCACTGCTCGCCAACGTCGGCTCAATGACCAAGGCCACCCACTGCGGCAGCGCCGCGGCGTCCGGCCTCGATGCCGCGTTACTCGCCAAACGCGGGTTCACTGCCAACCCCGATGTCTTCGAAGCGCACAAAGGCTTCATCAAAACGTTCTATCCCGAACACTTTGATGAACAACGCCTGCTCGACTACGGCAAACCCTATCGCGTCGTCGATCCCGGCCTCGCCATCAAACTGTTCCCGTCGCAATACGGCACACACTACGGCATCACTGCCGGCATTGAACTCCACCGCAGACTCGGCGGCCGCAAGGACATCCGCCACGTGCGCATGGTGTCGCCGGTGATGAAATACGTAAACCGCCAGAATCCGGCAACAGGCCTCGACGGCAAATTCAGCCTGCAGTACACCACCTCCGCAGCACTGCTCGACGGCACCGTGAAAATCGCCAGCTTCACCGATGAGCGTCGTTTCCGCCCTGACATGGTCGAACTGCTGAACAAATTCGAACTGCGCCAGGATGAATCGATCAAAGGCGACTTCCATTCCATGTATGTCGAAGTGGAAGTCGAGCTGGAAGACGGCACGAAGCACAGCACGATATGTCGCGGACCACGCGGCTCATGGAACTCGCCAATGGAAGACTCGGACCATGAAGAAAAACTCCGTGACTGCCTGAATTACGGACTGCCCGGCCCTGCCGGAGAAAAGCTGCTGGAGCAACTCACCCAACTCGACAGGCTGGATGCGCAAGCCGTCAAAGCAGTCATTGCGTTGATGGCGGCAGCGTAAAAAACATCGTGCTGCTGAATGCTTGTTCCTTTTAGGATAAAAACAGCCCAATTTTTAGCATAAGAGCCCATATTCCACGCTCAAACAGATGGCTTTTTACAATGACTCCCATAGGATTTAAAGCATAATGCTTTCGGGCGGATTGGAATTTGAGGATGGTGGCGGGGACCCTACTGAATAAATTTAATAACCGTCTGATTGATAATAACTATTCTAGCTGTGATTCGCGCTGTTGCCCCCGCTGTTGCCCCCAGCAGCGGGATTATGAAGCTTGAGGCGGTATTTCAATTTTACTTCAGCGCCTTTCTTGCCGTCGCTTTGAATCCCAACTCGCGCTTTTAATAATGAAGTAGGAGCGCAGCAAGGTCGGGGCGGCCAGAAGCTGACATCAGTCAGAAATTAAAGCCGTTCT
>CAMAYE010000061.1 GCA_945862135.1 Bordetella parapertussis | reverse complement strand
GGCCTGTTCCAATACCTGCAACTTCATCCGGTAATGTTTCGCAAGTTTTCGAGCCTGTTCAGCGAGGTAGGCAGGGGTGCAGATATTTCCGGGAAGATTGCCGAGATCACGTGCCAGGCTGACACCGTGTGCCAGGGCCAGGCCCTGGGCCAGGCCGCGGGCTGCGCGTTTCTCGTCGCTTTTGGCAACGGCGAGGACGATCCGGCGCAACGCCGAGGTATATTTCGAAGGCGCGCTTTTCATCTGTTCGAAGCGGTAGGTCGCTTCACGCGCAGCGCGTGCGGTCTGCATGACACGCCATTCCACGTCCCGGCGCCCGACTGAAAGCTCGGCGACATGCAGTTCGGCATCGGTGGTCCCGGTTTTTGCCAGCACTTCGATAGCGGCACCGATGCAGCGGCGGAATTGTTTTTCCGCGAATTCGGCTTTCGGGCCCAACCCCAGCAGCAACACGCGCGTGCTGGCGACCCCCGGCACATCGTGGAGCAGCAAGGTGCTGCCGATAAGGCCTTTCATGTCGCCACGTTCAATCACGCGCCGCAGATAACCTTTCGCTGCTTTGTCGATTGCCGCAGCAGCTTCACTCAGTTTTCCGTCGGCATATACGCCAGCAACGGTACAGCCGCTGGCGTTTTGTCCCGGAACCAGGGGTTTTATGCTAAATTCCACGCGTCGACTCCTCTGCGCATTTCGTGTTTGTCAAAAATATGATTGGCGGTCGTGCGATGCGAATTCGGAAGCTGGGGCGCCGATCTTCAGGTCGGTGCTGAAATGCTGCGGCACTCCCAGCGCATGGCCGGTTTCCGGCATCGCTCATTGATTATCTGCGGGTTCCTTTCAAAAAGCAAAACGCCGGCATGATTTTCCGGTCTTCACTGCTCCGCGAACTGGCCACTTCGGCCATTGCGACTTTTCTGGTTTTGCTCGGCATATCGATCACTACGCAACTGGTACGTCTCCTTGGTCAGGCCGCGGGCGGTCAGATCACATCCACCGGTGTTGTGGCGCTTTTGGGCTTCACGCTGGTCGGTTACCTGCCAATCCTGCTGTCGGTAACGTTGTTTATCGCAGTGTTGATGACATTGACGAGGAGTTATCGTGACTCCGAGATGGTCGTATGGTTTTCCAGCGGGCAGGGGCTTACGCAATGGGTTAGGCCGGTACTGACCTTTGCTCTGCCGCTGGTGCTGACGATTGCCACGCTCTCCTTGCTGTTGTCTCCCTGGGCAGTGGAAAAAGCCGAGGAGTTTCGGCGACAAATGGACAGTCGTGATGACGTTGCGCAGGTGACGCCGGGGGTGTTTCACGAGTCCAAGCGGGCTGATCGCGTGTACCTGGTCGAGGAGGTTTCCGGGAAAACAAATCTTGTTGCAAATGTGTTTGTCAGTTCCACTCAGAACGGCAAGCTTGGCATCATGGTGGCGCAGAGCGGATTCCAGGAAACCGCCGAAAACGGCGATCGATTTCTGGTTCTGCAGAATGGTCGTCGTTACGAGGGCGATCCCGGTGCCCCGGATTACAAGATATTCGAGTTTGAACGTTATGCCATGCGCATAGAGTCTGCCGACCCTGCCGCACGTGCGCCTACGACCAAGACGATGTCGACACCGGATCTTCTGAGAGAGCCGACATCGCGCAACCTTGGCGAGCTGTCATGGCGCATCGGTCTTCCAGCGAGCGCATTGATTCTCTGCCTGCTGGCGATCCCGCTGTCGTTCGTTAATCCTCGTGCCGGTCGTTCGATGAATATCGTGTTGGCCATACTGGTTTATATGGTTTACAGCAATCTGCTGTCGATCATGCAGGCTTCGATTGCGCAGGATCGCATCAACGTTTTTGCCGGAATGTGGGGTGTTCATCTGGGGATGCTGCTGCTGCTGACGCTGATGTTTTATCGCAGGCTTTCGGTGTTTTCCTTCTGGCGGTTGCTGAAGTGAAAACTCTGCGCCGATATGTGGCCCGCGAGATCACGGTTTCGACCGCACTGGTTTTTCTCTCCCTTCTGTTGTTGTTCGCCTTTTTTGATCTGGTTGAGCAGATGAAGGATCTCGGACGCGGTGGTTACCAGTTGCGCCACATCCTGCTCCATGTCCTGTTGTCTGCCCCGAATCATATTTATGAACTGTTTCCGATTGCGGCGTTGATCGGTACGCTTTTTACCCTTGCACAGTTCGTGGCGAGTTCCGAATACACGGTGATGCGCGCTTCCGGCGTATCGCTGCAGCGCATGGTTGGCGCGTTGGTCGTGGTTGGTGCGGCGTTCAGTATTTTGACGTTCACGATCGGCGAATTCGTGGCGCCGCCCGCTGAGCAGTTTGCGCAGCGCCTGCGGTCACAGGCGATATCAGGCATCGTGGCGCAGGAGTTCAGGTCGGGTTTGTGGATCAAGGACGGCACTTCGTTTGTTAATGTGCTTGAGGTGACACCGACTGGCGGGCTGAAGGGCTTGCGTATCTACGACTTTGACAAAGATTACCGGTTGCGTGTGTTGAGGACGGCCGAGGCTGCTGAGTATGAGGGCAGCAATCAATGGCTTCTGGCGAATGTGGCGCAAACCAGCTTTGATCAGCTTACGACGCGAGTCAGTTTTCGTGATTTCGTGCGATGGGAGTCAGTTCTTGAGCCAGGACTGCTCAACGTGCTGCTCGTCAAACCGGAAAAAATGTCGGCATTGAGCCTATATTCCTACTCCCAGCACTTGAAGGAGAATCGGCAGAAGGCGTTGCGTTATGAAATTGCGCTGTGGACCAAACTGCTTTACCCCGTTGCGGTGCTGGTGATGATGGTTCTGGCGCTGCCGTTCGCCTATTTCCAGAGCCGGCAGGGCGGGGTTGGCGCCAAGATTTTCGCCGGCATCATGATTGGTCTCGCCTTCCATTTCCTGAATCGACTTCTCGGCCACCTGGGATTGTTGAATGACTGGCCGCCATTTGCGAGCGCTGTTGCCCCCACTTTGCTGTTTTTAAGTCTCGCTGTTGGGATGATGTGGTGGCAGGAGCGGCGTTGACCCTCAGCGGGGGTACTCTGCTGCCGCAACAGCAACCAGGCGCGTGCCGCAAAGACGGTCGTGCAGAAACTGTCTGTCCCGGTCCAGAAGCGCCCACAGTATCGACATGCCAAGCGTGAGATAGCCGAGGGTTGCCAAGGCCATGCGCAGCAGTGCCTGTCTTGGCGTGAGACGGTTACCCGAGATGGTTTGCAACCGGATGCGCCAGGTTTTCATGGGTAACGTTTGCCCCCTACCGCACCACTGGATGGCAAAGTATCCCGCACATATTGCCGTTACGATGAATTGTGTCAGCCCCCGCGCCTCCGGCAATCCTGTTGCGTGCGCAATCCAGGTCGCAAGGCCGCTCGCCATCAGCACGACGGCCGTGAGTAGCAGTATCTCGTAGATCAGGCAAAGCACTCGTCGGCCGAGGCCGGCCGTCTCGGGAGAGCCAGTCACTGCCGCTCTACAGTAGTTGCCGGTCCTGGGTTGGGCGTAATGGGTTCCTCAACCGGTGGGTCAAACTGCGTCTCTGGTTGAGCTAGTGACTTGCGATACGCGGCCCATTGTTTTGCCACGTCACGACGCTGTGAGGAGTTCAGCTTTTTCAGGTTCAGATATTTTTCGCGCGCTTCCTGGCGTTGCGCAGGACTCAGTGCAGCCCATTCCTTCATCCGCTGTTGCAGGCGTTCTTGTTCGGATTTTTTCATTTTCGGGTAGCGATTGGCGATGCTGACCCATTTCTTGCGCTGCGAGGAATCCATTTCATCCCATTCCGGCGCGAGTGGCGCCAACACCTGCTGCTGGGCGGGTGCAAGCTCCGACCATGCAGGGCGAATGGGTTTAGAGGCTGTCTTGGACGGCTGTGCAGCGATGACGGGCAGCGCGAGGCATAGCCAGAGAATCAGCGCGACTGCCGTTTTAGCCATGAATCGAAGCCCTTGTCGAGATAGGCGTCGATCGGCAAATCGTCTGTCAGCAGGCGCGCATCGATGTCGGCGAGCTCACTACCCGACCCGTTGCTGCTTTGCCAAAAAACGATCCCGGCCAAGCCTAGAATCAGAACGGCCAACGACAACGCATACCGGGCTACGGATGCCGGGCGTTCAAACCAGTGAGAAACAATGGTTCCCGCCCCAGCCATCCCGACGACGGACGTTTGCTGGTACTGTGCGAGCGCCTGCTCACGGGCCGCAAGAAGGCGCGCTGAAATATCCTTGTCGATACCATGCGCGCTGCGATCAAGTTCACGAACGATTCGCTGCGCAATCTCGCGTTCTTGGACGTTCATAACTCAATTCCCTGTTTTTTAAGCAATATCGACAAAGCGTGCGTAGCCCGGGAGCAATGCGTTTTCACGCTACCCTCCGAGCATCCCATGGCCTTTGCGGCTTCGGCAACATCTAGTTCCTCCCAGTAACGCAACATGAAGGCCTGACGTTGACGCAGCGGCAGGGTTTCTATGGCTTTTTCAATAATATCAAGGACTTGCTTTTGCTCCAGTTGCTCAGCCGGGCGCGAGGCGACTTTGGAGGAATTTTCGATCTCCATGACGTCCAGCGGATCGGAATCTTCGTCCGCATCGGACCCGAAGAGGGATCCCAAAGGGGTAACCCAGGCTGAACGGACTTTCTGGCGACGGAAGAAATCGCGAATGGCATTCTGCAGTATCCGCTGGAAAAGCATCGGGAACTCGGTCGCAGGACGCCCCGCGTATTTTTCCGAGAGTTTGAGCATGGCCTCTTGGACGATATCCAATGCAAGATGTTCATCCCGCAGGGAAAACACCGCTTGCTTGAATGCTCTGCGCTCGACTTCAGCCAGGAAATCCGCGAGTTCCTTGTATGAGGCCAGTTGGATGCCTTTTTTTATGTTCCAGCGCCTTTGTGGCGCTGCGGGGCCATTCAGAAGCCCTTTAATCCGCGGCATCTTAGCAAAACACCGGGCGGAGGCAAGTTATCGCCGCATCGCATCTGCGAACGCATCTATCCTGCTGTTTAAAGGGATATTTTGCTTGACCATGAGAGCGTGGGCCGGTAATGTTTCGGGTTTCCTTCTCGCAAGAAACCCGCTTGAAGCTTTCCAGCGTGCGCGGGTCAAAAATCATGCAATTGTCTGGTGCAGAGATCGTGGTGCGTTGTCTGCAGGAAGAAGGCATTGAGCACGTGTTCGGATATCCGGGCGGTGCGGTGCTGTTCCTGTATGACGAACTGTTCAAGCAGGACAAGGTGAAGCACGTGCTCGTACGGCATGAGCAGGCCGCTGTTCATGCCGCGGATGCGTACGCGCGTTCCACCGAAAAAGTTGGCGTTGCGCTGGTGACGTCCGGTCCGGGTGTGACCAACGCGATCACCGGAATTGCCACGGCATACATGGATTCGATACCGATGGTCATCCTTACGGGTCAGGTGCCCACGTATGCCATCGGTGAGGATGCGTTCCAGGAATGCGACACGGTGGGCATCACGCGCCCCTGCGTCAAACACAACTTTCTGGTCAAGGACATCAAGGATCTGGCGCTGACGATCAAGAAGGCCTTCTACATCGCCTCGACCGGCAGGCCCGGTCCAGTGGTGGTTGATATTCCGAAGGACCTGACTGCCGCGAAGACAGAGTTCGAATATCCGAAGTCGATCACCATGCGTTCCTACAATCCTGTGGTCAAGGGACATGCGGGCCAGATCAAGAAGGCGGTCAAGCTGTTGCTCGAAGCAAAACGGCCGATGATCTACACCGGCGGCGGGGTGATTCTCGGCAATGCATCGGCGGAGCTTGCGCAATTGGTGCGTCTGTTGGGTTATCCATGCACCAATACTCTGATGGGCCTCGGTGGTTTCCCTTCTTCCGACAAACAGTTTCTGGGCATGCTGGGCATGCACGGAACTTATGAAGCGAACATGGCCATGCAGCACTGTGATGTGCTGCTTGCTGTCGGTGCGCGTTTCGACGACCGCGTGATCGGCAATCCCAAGCATTTCTTTGAGGAGCCGCGGCAGATCATCCATGTGGATATTGATCCCGCTTCGATTTCGAAGCGCGTCAAGGTCGATGTGCCGGTTGTCGGCAATGTGCGTGATGTGCTCAAGGAACTGATACGTCAGATCGAAGCTGCACGCGCCAATACGGACAAGGAAGCGCTCAAGTCCTGGTGGTCGCAGATTGAACAGTGGCGTGGCCGCGATTGCCTTAAGTACGACCGGTCAAGCAAGATCATCAAGCCCCAATTTGTCATTGAGATGCTGCACAAGGTGACCAAGGGGGATGCGTTCGTCACTTCCGACGTCGGCCAGCACCAAATGTGGGCCGCGCAGTTCTACAAATTCGACAAGCCGCGACGCTGGATCAATTCGGGTGGTCTGGGTACGATGGGTGTCGGATTGCCTTACGCGATGGGCGTGCAGATGGCGCATCCGAAGGCCACTGTCGCGTGCGTGACCGGCGAGGCTTCGATCCAGATGTGTATTCAGGAACTATCGACCTGCAAGCAATACCGGTTGCCCCTGAAAATGATCAATCTGAACAACCGTTACATGGGCATGGTGCGGCAGTGGCAGGAGTTTTTCCACGGCAACCGTTACTCCGAATCGTACATGGATGCGCTGCCCGACTTCGTCAAACTCGCCGAGGCTTATGGCCACGTCGGCATGCGCATCGAGAAACCTGCGGATGTCGAACCTGCACTGAAAGAGGCATTTGCCCGCAAGAAGGATCTGGTTTTCATGGATTTCATCACTGACCAGACTGAAAACGTGTTCCCGATGGTGCCCGGCGGCAAGGGGCTGTCCGAAATGATTCTGGTCTGACGCCATGAGACACATCATTTCCGTATTGCTGGAAAACGAAGCGGGGGCGCTGTCACGTGTGGCTGGTCTGTTTTCGGCGCGTGGCTACAATATCGAGTCTCTGACGGTCGCGCCGACTGAAGACGCGACGCTGTCGCGCATGACCATCGTCACCTCCGGTTCTGATGAAATCATCGAGCAGATCAACAAGCAGCTCAACAAGCTGGTTGATGTGGTCAAGGTGGTGGATCTGTCCGAAGGCGAACATATCGAGCGCGAACTGATGCTGGTGAAATTGCGCGCCGTAGGCAAGGACCGCGAGGAAATGAAGCGGATGGCGGATATTTTCCGCGGCCGCATCATTGATGTTACCGACAAGGACTACACGGTCGAGCTTACCGGTCCCGGCTCGAAGCTTGATGCCTTCCTGAAAGCGATAGACCCGACGGCGATACTTGAAACCGTGCGCACAGGCGCATCCGGTATCGGGCGTGGCGACCGCGTGCTGAAAGCTTGATTTACCGACCCCCGGCGCCGCGTCTGAAACGCGTGCGCCGGTGTGAAGACATTATCATCCACGATCCAAACAGAGGGAAACATGAAGATCTATTACGATAAAGACGCAGACCTTTCGCTGATCAAGCGCAAACAGGTCGCCATCATCGGCTACGGCTCGCAGGGTCACGCGCACGCGAACAATCTTAAGGATTCCGGGGCCAAGGTCACCGTGGGGTTGCGCAAGGATGGCGCCTCGTGGAACAAGGCCAAAAAGGCGGGCATCGCGGTCAAGGAAGTCGCGGATGCTGTCAAGGGTGCCGATTTGGTGATGATTCTGCTGCCGGACGAACATCATGCCGACGTATACCGTAATGAGATCGAACCCAATATCAAGAAGGGGGCGACACTGGCTTTTGCCCATGGCTTCAATATCCATTTTGGTCAGGTCGAGCCGCGTGCCGATCTCGACGTAATCATGATTGCGCCCAAGGGTCCCGGCCATCTGGTGCGTTCCACTTACACGCAGGGCGGCGGTGTTCCGGCGCTCATCGCCGTTCACCAGAACCCCAGCAAAAAAGCGCGTGACATCGCCCTGTCCTACGCCGCAGGTATCGGTGCAGCCCGTGCCGGCGTGATCGAAACGTCGTTCCGTGAAGAGTGCGAAACCGATTTGTTTGGCGAGCAGGTTGTGCTGTGCGGCGGTGTGTCTGCGCTGATTCAGGCCGGCTTCGAGACGCTGGTGGAAGCCGGTTATGCCCCGGAAATGGCTTACTTCGAATGTCTGCATGAAGTGAAGCTGATCGTCGACCTGATTTACGAGGGCGGCATCGCCAACATGCGTTACTCGGTGTCGAATACCGCCGAATACGGCGACTTCACCCGAGGCCCGCGCATCGTCACCGACGAGACCCGCGCCGAAATGCGCAAGATCCTTACCGAAATCCAGACCGGACAGTTCGCCAAGGAATTCATCCTGGAGAACAAAGCCGGCGCACCGACGCTGAAAGCGATGCGCCGCATCGGCCAAGCGCACCAGGTGGAGACAGTCGGCGCGAAGCTGCGCGACATGATGCCCTGGATCAAGAAGAACCGTTTGGTCGATCAGTCGAAAAACTGATGCCAGCGTGGAAGACGGTTTGCGGCGTGCCGTGTAATCACGGATGTCGCAGACCGTTTCCGTCCGCCTGCTGATGAAAAAATATCCCCACCCGATCATCGCCCGCGAGGGCTGGCCCTTTATCGCCCTCGCCCTGACTGTTGCTGCTGGCATTCATGCCTATTCCGGGTTCGGTGCGGCCGCATTTCCCTGGCTGATCGCGCTGTTCATGGTGCAGTTTTTCCGAGATCCGCAGCGCGCCATTCCCCCAGATCCGTATGCGGTGATTTCACCGGCCGATGGCCGGATTGTTTCCGTGGAAAAGGTGCGTGATCCTTATCTGGACCGCGATGCACTGAAGATCAGCGTGTTCATGAATGTTTTCAATGCGCATTCGAACCGAATCCCTGTCGATGGGATTGTTACCAAAACGCTGTATTTCCCGGGTAAATTCGTCAATGCCGAGTTGTCTAAGGCATCGATCGAAAATGAGCGTGCAGTAACCTGTTTGCGCACTTCTGACGGGCATGATGTGACTTGCGTTCAGGTCGCAGGCCTGATTGCCCGACGTATTCTCTGCTATGCAAAAGAAGGGCAGCACTTTGCCCGTGGTGACCGTTTCGGTTTCATCCGCTTTGGTTCGCGTGTCGATGTTTATCTTCCGCCGACGGCAGCCCCGCGTGCGGTTGTCGGTGACAAGGTCTACGCGACGGAAACCGTTCTCGCCTCCCTGCAGTGACGGCCATTCAAACCGTCTGACGGATTGCCGGCGGATGGTTTAACATCTGGATCATGGCTGAACTCAAAGAGCACAAGTTATTCATCAAGTCCCGCTTTGCGCGGCGCGGCATCTATTGGTTGCCGAACATGTTTACGCTGGCGGCGCTCTTCGCGGGCTTTTACGCCGTAGTGCAGGCTGTCAGCGGTCGTTTTGAACTGGCTGCCATTGCCATATTCGTGGCGTTGGTGCTTGATGGCCTGGATGGCCGTATAGCGCGACTGACCCGGACGCAGAGCGCATTTGGCGCCGAACTCGACAGTCTTTCCGATATGGTGTCGTTCGGTGTTGCGCCTGCGCTGGTGGTTTATGTGTGGGCGTTAAAGGACTTTGCGGCGATGAAAACCGTGCCACTGCTCGGTCCCTGGTTGTCCACCAAACTGGGTTGGATTGCGGCTTTTGTTTATTGCGCCTGCGCTGCACTGCGGCTTGCCCGTTTCAATACCAATATTGATGTGGTCGACAAAAGGTTTTTTCAGGGATTGCCCAGCCCGGCGGCTGCGGCTTTGGTGGCTGGATTGGTTCTTGCCATGTCCGAATATCAGGTCAGGGGCTCCGATGTGAAATGGCTGGCGTGGGGGCTGACGCTGGTTGCCGGACTGACGATGGTCAGCAATCTGCGGTTTTACAGTGGCAAGGATATCAACCTGCGCAAAAGCGTGCCTTTTTCTGCAGTTGTGGCAATTGCGCTGGGATTCGTGCTGCTGATCTCGTTCGCGGGCACACTTCCTGAGATGCTGTTTGCGCTGTTCATGGTGTACGGCCTTTCGGGCTATGTCCTGTGGGTATATGACAAATTTCGGCGGCAGCCGCCTAACGAGCCGCCCGCGGCCGGATAGGCCGGCTTGCAGGTCTTACGGAAAGCCGATATATTTCATAAACCATGTGTCGTTTAACGCAGACCCAATTGTTGTCCCCCGTCGCCGCGCTCGCGCTGGCCGGTCTGCTGCTGCGCGGCCGCGCGCGCTAAACACACCCCTACTTCCGATTTGCAGTTCTCCGTCCGGCCCGATTTCAAATGGCCGGAACACCCGATTAAGGGATGCCTTTGCCGTATCCCGATTGAATTTTGAGGTATGAATCATGGCCAAAGAAAAGTTGATCATATTTGATACAACGATGCGCGACGGGGAGCAGAGTCCTGGTGCATCGATGACCAAGGAAGACAAGTTGCGCATCGCGCGCCAGCTTGAGCGCATGCGTGTCGATGTCATTGAAGCCGGATTTCCGGCTGCGAGTGATGGCGATTTCGAGTCGGTCCAGGCAGTGGCCCGCGCCATCAAGGAGAGCACAATCTGCGGGCTGGCCCGAGCCAACGAAAAGGACATCCGCCGCTGCGGTGAGGCGGTCCGTGTTGCTGCGCAGCCGCGCATCCACACGTTTATCGCCACTTCTCCGATTCATATGGAGAAAAAGCTGCGCATGGAGCCGTCGCAGGTCATCGACCAGGCTGTGCGTGCGATCAAGTGGGCGCGGGATTACACCGACAATGTCGAGTTTTCGCCTGAAGATGCCGGCCGTTCGGATCTCGATTTTTTGTGCCGCATTCTTGAGCAGGTGATCAAGGCTGGCGCCAGGACGATCAATGTGCCGGACACCGTGGGCTATACGCTGCCCGACCAGTTCGGCCGATTGATCAAAAATCTTCGGGAACGCATCCCTAATGCTGATCAGGCCATCTGGTCAGTGCATTGCCACAACGACCTTGGACTTGCGGTTGCAAACTCCCTGTCGGCTGTGCAGAACGGCGCCCGGCAGGTGGAATGCACCATCAACGGTCTAGGCGAACGTGCTGGTAATGCCGCCCTTGAGGAGATCGTGATGGCGGTGCGTACTCGCCAGGATGTCTTTACATGCGACACCAATATCGATGCGACGCAAATCGTGCCGGCATCCAAGCTGGTTTCCGGCATCACCGGATATCCGGTGCAACCGAACAAGGCGATTGTCGGGGCCAATGCTTTTGCGCATGAATCGGGCATTCATCAGGATGGCGTGCTCAAGCATCGTGAAACCTACGAGATCATGAGTGCCGAATCGGTGGGCTGGACCACCAACCGGCTGACTTTGGGCAAGCTTTCCGGACGCAATGCGTTCAAAACACGCTTGCAGGAGATCGGTGTTGAACTTGATTCGGAAGAAGCACTTAACGCCGCATTCAAGCGCTTCAAGGAACTCGCCGACAAGAAGCGCGAGATTTTTGATGAGGATCTCCATGCCTTGATCAGCGAAGAGAATCTTGAGCACATCGAAAACGAGCGCTACAACCTGGTTTCGCTGACGGCACATTCAGAAACCGGAGAACATCCGTATGCGCGGATTGTGATGTCCGATGACGGAAAGGAGCGTGCTTCCGAAGCCCAGGGCAGCGGCCCTGTCGATGCCGCATTCAAAGCGGTCGAGGCGCTGGTGTCGAGCAATGCCGAGTTGTTGCTGTATTCGGTGAACGCCATCACCACGGGGACCGATGCCCAAGGGGAGGTTACCGTGCGACTGTCCAAGGATGGTCGGGTCGTCAATGGCCAAGGTGCTGATACCGATATTGTCGTGGCCTCAGCAAAAGCCTATATCAACGCGGTAAACAAACTGTGTGCCAAGGCCGAGCGCTTGAACCCTCAGCTTTGAAAATACAACAATCCCACGGGCCAGGGTGGCTGTCATGTTGAAGTGGCTGCTCACCCTGGCGGTGGTGATTATTGTTTTGGGACTTGCCGGACCATGGCTGGCACGGCTGGGCTTGGGACGGATGCCGGGTGATGTCAGTGTCCAGCGCAATGGCCGGCGTTTTTATTTCCCGGTCGCGACCAGTATTGTCCTGTCGCTGGCCCTCATGCTGGTGGTGCACCTGTTGCGGATTTGATTGTGCGGCAGGCGCGGACGTGGCCGATAGCTCCGGCGAAATACACCATCGACAGCACAACTTCAACCAGCGCCAGCATTGCGCTTAGTCCCGTGTCGGAATAGGCCCGTACCGCGCCCTCTGCAAAGTAGGCGAGTATCAGCATGGTTGATGCCCGAAAAGTGTAGAGGCGGCCACGCAGGATGCCGGGGCTGATCCATAACAGCGGCAGCACTTTCAGTGCAAGCCATGAGCCGCCGGGGCGCAGTGGTGCCAGCCACAGTTCCCATGCCACGCACAGAAGTATCAGCATGCAGAGTGTGATTGCGGTGATGAGATGTGTGATGCGCATGCCGGAATTACTTCGCGAGCTTTGATGCGGTTTCAGCGAGGCGCTTGCCCAGCGTCAAGCACAGTTTGCGTTCGTGTTCTGATACCGGAAGATCGCTGGCGGCGCCTGCATGATGGCTTGGCCCGTAGGGCGTGCCGCCGGTGCCTGTGGTCAACAGTTCGGGCGCGGAGTAGGGCAGGCCGACAATCAGCATGCCGTGGTGCAGCAGCGGCAACATCATCGAAATCAGTGTTGTTTCCTGGCCCCCATGCAGGCTTGCCGTTGAAGTAAAAACGGCGGCAGGCTTTCCTGCGAGCGCTCCCTTGAGCCAAAGGCTCGCGGTACCATCCCAGAAATATTTCATCGGTGCCGCCATGTTGCCGAAACGTGTCGGGGAGCCCAATGCAAGGCCGGCGCATTCTTCAAGATCGCTGAGTTGCGCGAAGGGCGCACCGTCATCGGGAATCAATGGTGCGGTTGCCTCGGTGACAGTGGAGACTTTCGGCACTGTACGTAGACGGGCCGTTGCACCCGCTTGCTGGACGCCGCGTGCAATCAATTGCGCCATCGCGCGGGTTGCACCGTGGTGGCTGTAGTACAGCACAAGGATCTCGGTCATCGAATTCAAAAAATAATGCGTCTCGGGGCTGTTTACCGGGTCGTGCGTATTCCTGCCGGCGGTGTGTAGCGCCAGTTGCCGTGCCATGCCCGCAGTACCATGTCTGGGTATTCCGCTTTACCCAGACTACCGTTGTAGCGACCCAAGGCACGAAACAGGTTGCCGCCTTCGATATCAATATAGTGTCGCAGGATTGTGCAGCCATAACGCAGGTTGGTGCGCAGGTGGAACAGATTATGTTCGGTAGTGCCGATCAGTTTGGCCCAGAACGGCATCACCTGCATGAAGCCGCGCGCACCGGCACTCGACACTGCATATTTGCGGAACGCGCTTTCAACTTGAATCAGGCCAAGCACCAGTTGCGGATCAAGGCCGGCGCGACGTGCCTCGTAATGCACGGTCAGGAGGAATTCCTCGCGCGCGATACGGTCCGGCATTTTTTTGACCAGTCGTGAAGACATTGCAGCCAGCCAGGCGCGCGCTTCCTGCTCGTCCTCAAAGGCCACCACCGGTGCGGCCTGATCGGCAATCGCCCGGTGCAGGCTGGCTTGTACGCTGGCTGACAGTGGTTCGTATTTCTGCGCGCCGCTGTGAACTGTGAGCGGTGCCAGCAAAAGAAGGCCGCTCAGTGCCGCGCTCAGTGCTGTAATGGATCTCCGCATATCATTGATTTTAATGATGTTTCCGCCTCGGTCAACGGCAGGGTGCGCGCCTCGGCATCGCGCCGACCTTTGTATTCGATCTGGCCGTCCTTGAGTCCGCGGTCGCCAATGACGACGCGATGCGGTATTCCGATCAGTTCCATGTCTGCGAACATCACGCCAGGTCGTTCGTCTCGATTGTCGAGAAGCACGGCGATGCCGGCAGCGGCGAGTGCATCGTGCAGGCGGTCGGCAGCTTCCTTTACCTGAGCGCTCTTGGCATAGCCGATCGGTACGATGGCGACGTCAAAAGGCGCAATTGCCTGCGGAAATATGATGCCGCGGTCGTCGTAGTTTTGCTCAATGGCAGCGGCGACGATGCGTGTGACCCCGATGCCGTAGCAGCCCATTTCCATGATCTGCGATTTTCCCGATTCGTCGAGGAATGCGAGATTCATTGCTTTCGCATATTTGGAGCGCAACTGGAAGATATGACCGACTTCAATGCCTCGGCAAATTTCCAGCGTTCCTTTGCCGTCGGGAGACACGTCGCCGGCCACCACGTTGCGAATGTCGGCGAATACCGGTTCGGCGAAGTCCCGACCGATGTTGACGCCGGTCAGGTGAAAATCGTTATCGTTGGCGCCGACAACAAAATCGGCCATGGTGCCGACGGCACGGTCGGCGATGACGGTGCCGTTGAATCCGACCGGGCCGAGCGAGCCGGGATCTGCGTTGAAGGCGGAGCGGATGGCTTCCGCTGAAGAAAACGCGACCGGTTGCTGTACTTGTTCAAGTTTGCCGGCCTTGATCATGTTCAGCTCGTGATCACCGCGAACCAGCAGCAGCAACGGTTTGCCATCGACGCCGTCGACCACCACAGCTTTTACGGTGCGCTCTGCGGGTAATTTCAGAAACGTGCTCAGGTCGGCAATGGTCTTGATGCCTGGGGTATGCACTTTCTGCACGCTCTGTGCTGGGGAGGGGCGTGGTGCGGCAGGGGCAACTGCCTCGGCCAGTTCGACATTGGCTGCGTAATCCGACTGCGGACAGTAGGCGATGGCATCTTCACCCGAATCTGCGAGCACATGGAATTCATGGGAGCCTGTGCCGCCGATGGAGCCGGTATCCGCTGCCACGGCACGGAACTTCAATCCCAGTCGCGTAAAGATGCGGCTGTAGGTGTCGTGCATGTTGCGATATTCGCGTACCAGATCGTCGTAGTTCACATGGAAGGAGTACGCGTCCTTCATCAGGAATTCGCGACCGCGCATCACGCCGAAGCGCGGGCGGATTTCGTCTCGGAACTTGGTCTGGATCTGATAAAGGTTCAGGGGCAATTGGCGGTAGCTTTTGATTTCGCGGCGGGCGACATCGCAGACTACTTCCTCATGTGTGGGACCAAAGCAGAAATCGCGCTGGTGACGGTCCTTCAGGCGTAACAATTCGGGGCCGTACTGTTCCCAGCGCGTCGATTCCTGCCACAACTCGGCGGGTTGAACTGCTGGCATCAGCAATTCAATGGCGCCACCACGGTTCATTTCCTCGCGGATGATGTTCTCGACCCGGCGCAGCACGCGCAGACCCAGCGGCATCCATGTGTAGACGCCGCTGGTCAGGCGTTTGATCAGGCCGGCCCTCAACATGAGCTTGTGGCTGACGACTTCGGCTTCGGAAGGGGCTTCCTTCAGCGTGGAGATTAGAAATTGCGTGACGCGCATGCCTGTTCCAGATCGGGGAAAGGCCTTATTCTACAGGACACTAGAGCAACCTTTCCCCGGAATCACCATGCGTTTTGTCCCGAAATGGCGTCTGCGCAAGCCTGCAGAAGATGCCAAGACTGTTTACGTCAGCGAGAAATTCGGCGTGCGTTCCCTGCATATCGGAAGCGATACCGTGCAGAGTTCGATGCGTATTTCACGCCCTAACGATCTTGAATTGTCTTATACCCGGTCGATGATGGCATTTCTGCTGTTCCACCCTTCGCCCAAGCATGTGCTGATGATTGGCCTTGGTGGCGGATCTGTGGCTAAGTTTGTGCGTCACCACATGCCGGAAGTGTTTGTGCGGGTGCTGGAGATCGATCCCCATGTCGTGGCGATTGCCAGGCAGTGTTTTCTGGTCCCGGAAAACGCCCCCCGTTTTGAAATCATCGTCGGTGATGGTGCGGAATACATTTCGCGTGAGGACGTGCGCGCGGATGTCATCATGGTTGACGGTTATGATGCCGAGTCTTATGTGGAAGCGTTGGCGACTAAGGTGTTTTACTCCGAT
>CAMAYE010000060.1 GCA_945862135.1 Bordetella parapertussis | reverse complement strand
CCACCACGTAGTGTCCGACATCAAAAACCCGCGACTGCGGATCAGCAATCTCGATCACGCCGCGGAAGGTGGTTTCCCAGCGCCGCGGTGTGACTTCGTATTTCGAATAACCGCGGCGCATGCTGTTGGCGAATTTCACATGCGGGTTTTTGGCGAGCAGCGTTTCATTGCGGGCGCGGCTCGGGCCGTACGACGAGATCGACGTCGCCACAAACTCGCTGGCCACCACCGGTGAACGTTCATTGTCGAAATCGACTTTCAGATCGCAGGCCGCGGCAAAATGCACATCGCCGCCAAGCACGACCGGATTGCGCACCTTGCGATCGGCAATGAACTTGAGCAGCTTCTCGCGGGCCAGCGGATAACCGTCCCAGCCGTCGGTATAAAACCTGCGCGTGTCGTCCGGCCCTCGATCCGCCTGTGCCATCAGCGTGGTCTGGGCGATGATGTTCCAGCGCGCCGGTGATGCGGCCAGCGACTGTTCCAGCCACTGTTCCTGCGCGCTGCCTAGCAGCGAACGTCCGGCTTGGGTGCGTTCCGTACACTCCGCGATATTGACCTGATTGCCGCCGCCACGGCCCGGGCGCGAACACACGTGGTAATCGCGGTACTGGCGCATGTCGAGCAACTGGATACGCGCCAGATTGCCCATCGCATGCGTGCCGTAGATCTTCATGTTTGGTCCGCCGCTGAAGGTGCCGGGCGGCAGTGGCATGTGTTCGTAATAAGCCTGATAGGCCGCGGCGCGGCGGGCGAGGAAGGCGTCGACCGGGTCGAGGTCCTGCGAACGGTCGTTGGCGTAATCGTTGTCGACTTCGTG
Source organism: Bordetella parapertussis (assembly GCA_945862135.1). Classification (GTDB taxonomy): domain Bacteria; phylum Pseudomonadota; class Gammaproteobacteria; order Burkholderiales; family SG8-41. The sequence goes on along the minus strand of CAMAYE010000060.1, from coordinate 15,226 downwards.
GTCGTCCCAGGTCACCAGCCAGGGGCAGGCGGCGTGCGCGGCCTGCAAATGCGGATCCATCCTGTACTGCGCGTAACGGTTGCGGTAATCCGCCAGCGTGTACGGCTCGCCGATATGGTGCTCGCGCACCTTGCCCTTGCCCCAGGAACTTTCGTAGATGTAATCGCCGACATGCATCACGAAATCCAGTTCCTGCGCGGCCATGTCGCGATAGGCGGCATAAAAGCCGTGTTCGTAGTGCTGGCACGAGGCCACCGCAAAACTGAGTTTGCCGCGGGCATCGTCGGCGGCCGGCGCGCTGCGCGTGCGGCCGACCGTGCTGATTGCATCGCCGACCATGAAGCGGTACCAGTACCAGTGCGAAGGCGCGAGGCCTTTCGCCTGCACATGCACCGCATGCGCAAACTGCGGTGTCGCCAGCGCTTCGCCGCGGTCGATGATCTTGCTGAACTTGGCATCCGCAGCAATTTCCCAGCGCACCGGCACATTCGCGTCCGGCATGCCGCCGCCGTTCAACGGCTCCGGCGCCAGCCGCGTCCACAGCACCACGCTGTCGGGCTGCGGATAACCGGAGGCGACGCCCAGCGAGAACGGGTTCTGCGCAAATCGCGGCTGGGCGAGGATGCGGGTGGCGGGCAGGGCCAGTGCGGCGGAAAGGGCGGCGCTGCGGAGGAGGAAGCTGCGGCGGGTGGTGTTATGCATGGTGCGAAGCTTAACGCGCGGGTGTGACTAGGGGACTACAGGCCTGGTGACGAGTAGTGCGTGTTGTTTGGCGGTGCCGAAATGGCGTTGATTGCAAACGATTGTTTATTAATGATTATTTGATTTGGAGTGGTTCGCGGGAATGGGGTGTGGAGGAGCGGGCTATGATGGGCGTGATATCAGTGCCAAGTGTGAACTAAAAATGTCAACCAAGTTACGTTAGAACTCTCAAGAACATGATGGATTTTCTCAGGGACGGTGCATGGCAGGCGATCGGGGCCTTTCTTACGGTTGCTGCAATTGTTGCTTCTATTGCTATTCCCCTTTGGCTACGTCAAAGAAGGGCTCTCACATACCATGTCAAAAGTGCTTATCCATTGCTCAAATCAACCGAAGAGCTACAAGGGCGTTTGAGCGTACAAGTAGATGGCGTTGCAGTTCAGAATATCGATGTTATGTTTGTTGAGATTCAAAACTCTGGCAATCACCCTATTTCACGCAGTGATTTTGATGTTCCTTTTGCTATCGAGTTTGAGCCACCTGCGTATATTATTTCTGCCGTAGTTGATGCCGAGGAACCAAGCAACCTAGGGATCGTTCTTGAGGTCGCAAAGCAAAAAGTTACTCTTCAGCCTATTCTCTTAAACGCAGGCGACAAGTTCACCCTCAAACTCTTGCTTTCGAGTGATTCGAAGAAGTATGAAGTTCTTGGGCGTGTTCTTGGTGTTAGAGAAATTGCTGAGAGTAGGCCTGGTGGCAATTACGCATGGTTGGCTTTTTTAGGTTTTGCGTTATTACTGGCCGGGCTATGGTTTGCAGTCGCAAATGCCCCTAGGAGGCCAGACTTTCCGCCTCGCCCTCCAGAGGTTTGGTACGGCATTGGCGTCGCTATTTTTGGCTACTTGCTAGCTGTGTACGCAGTTGCACGGCGCAGACTTCTGCCGAGGCTTTTTCGTCAATTTGCAAAGTTCGCTGAGCGCAATTCGTGAGTTCTAAACCCGTGCTCAACCTCGCTCCCTTCGGCCGCTGGACGCTACGCGATAAAGCCGCGCAACGCCAGTTAGCTTCATGTTAGCGCAACACTTTCAACCCAATAAATACTCGTCGCCCGTCATTGTTTGACAAACAACATTACTGTAGCTACAGTAATGTATGCGAATTGAGTTTGATCCAGTCAAGGATGCAGCAAATCGGGAAAAGCACGGCGTTTCCCTGGCCTTGGCGGGTGAGCTTGATTGGGAAGCTGCGCTGGTTTGGATCGATGAACGTATCGAATACGGTGAGTTGCGGGCGATTGCACTCGCACCGAAGGTCGAGATCCTTTACTACGTGGCCTTTGTGGGTCGTGGTGCTGCGAGAAGAATCATCAGTCTTCGCCGGGCCAATCGTCGCGAGGTGAAATACTATGTCCAAAACATCTAAGCGTCATTCTGTCGTGATGCCTGCTTCCCGTGAAGACAGGGCAATTACTGCGGCTGCAAAAGCCGACCCCGATGCACAGCCGCTCACAGCCAGGCAATTGAAGGCGATGATTCCGATGCGGGCGCTGCGCGGCCGCCCGAAGTCTGGAAATGCGAAACAACTGGTATCGGTGCGATACAGCCGGGAAGTGCTGGATTATTTCAGGTCCACCGGTGAAGGCTGGCAGTCACGCATGGATGGTGTTTTGCGTCAGTACGTCACACGCCAATCCCGCAGGACATGACGCCAACCCCGGCGGTCGAGCAGGACGCTTCACGGCAAAGGCATTCGTGCCCTTCGCTTCCAGTTTAGATATCAACTTTCCCGGGAATAAAAAAATGTTTTTCAGGATCCGCAGCATTTTTTTATTTGCACTACTGGCGTTAAGCGGCTGCACCCAACTCGATACCCAATCCGCCCGCATCACCGGCAGCGTGACCTACCGCGAACGCATCGCACTGCCGCCATCCGCAGTCGTCAAAGTCCACCTGGTCGATGTATCGCGCGCCGACGCCCCGGCAACAGTGATCGGCGAGCAGGTGATCAAGGCCGCCGGCCGGCAGGTTCCGTTTGCCTTCGAGATGGCCTACGACCCGAAACGGATTGAAGAGCGTTTTACCTATGCCTTGCAGGCGCGCATCGAGGATGAGGATGGCCGCCTGCGTTTTATCAGTGAACGGCATTATCCGGTGCTGACCCGCGGCGCGGGGCAGCATATCGATCTGGTGCTACGCGCGGTGGCTGCGCCGGCGCCTAAGTAATCCCTCGGCCACTTCAGTAAATGACAACGACGCTCAACATCATCGGCCCCGGACGTGTCGGGCGTACGCTGGGTGCCTTGCTCGCGCGCAAGGGGCTTTGCGTGGTGCAGGATGTGCTGAGTGCCGAGTTCGCGACCGCGGAAGCGGCGGTGGCCTTTATCGGCAGTGGTCGGGCAGTACGCAAGCTGGCTGACATGCATCCTGCGGCGCTGTGGCTGCTGACGCCGCCGGATGGCGCGATTGCGTCGATGGCTTCGGCATTGGCGGCTGCCGGTACGGTGCGTGCCGGCGATGTGGTGTTTCATTGCAGCGGTGCGCAAGTCGCATCGATCCTCTCGCCGCTGGCGGCATGCGGCGCGCAGCTGGCGAGCGTGCACCCGTTGAAAAGTTTTGCCGAGCCGGAGAGGGCGGTCGAATCGTTTGCCGGCACCTGGTGCACGGTTGAAGGCGATGCCGCGGCGCTGGCGCTGCTGCGGCCGCTGTTCGAACAACTTGGTGCACGTGTGGCGCAGATCGATCCGGCGGGCAAGACGCTGTATCACGCGGCCAGCGTGCTGGTCTGCAACGATCTGACGGCATTGATGGAATCGGGGCTGCGCGCCTATGAAAGCGCCGGGCTGGATCGGGCCACGGCGCAGTCGATGATGGAGCCGCTGGTGCGCGAGACGCTCGACAATGTGTTTGCGCTGGGCACGGTGCGGGCGCTGACCGGGCCGGTGGCGCGGGGTGATGCCGCAGTGGTGTCGCGACAGCTGGCGGCGCTGGGCGCGCTCGACCCGCGGATTGCCGAGGCCTACCGCGCGCTGAATGCGATTGCGCTGGATCTGGCCCGTGCGCAGGGCGACGCTCCGGCAGCTGCGCTGGATGCGGTCGCTGCAGTGCTTGCCGGCGCGCCTCGAAAACAATAATAAAAACAGATAATTAAACAATCACTCCAGTGCGTGGTCGCGGCAGGGTTGCGGCGCAGGCGCTTGTTACAATCGCGGCATGACCGAACATCCGAAACACGCGACACCGTCGCTTGCAGCGCCCGCCATTGATGAATCCACCATCGCCGTCATTCGCAGCCAAGTGATGCGCGCGATCGCGCTGAACCGTGAGCCGGGTTATCACTTTGCCGGCAATTTTCTTGACCTGTCTTACGATCATGTCAGCACCGATCACACCTCGCTGTCGGTGGATGTGCAGCCGTTTTCGTCCACCATCGATGGCCAGCTGAGTCTGTCGGGATTTGCAATCCTCGCCGATCTGGCGATGGCCGGTGCGGTGCGTGCGGGGCTGGAGCCGCGCACGCGGCTGGCGACGGTGACGATGAACCTGCAGTTCACCGGCGCGCGCGCTGACGGCCGGCTGCATGGCCGCGGCGAGATGCATGGTTTTGTCGAAGGCGCGGCGGGTGGTCAGGGTGTCAGCACGGTGGCGATCCGCAATGAGACCGGGCTGGTGTGTACGGGCACGGCGACGTTCATGGTGCTGAAACCGCCCAAGGGCGTCGAGCTGCATCCGGTGCCGCACCGCCGCCGCGGCGAGAACCCGACGCCGGAGATTCCCGGCGGCAAGTTGCGTCCCGATGAGAAAAAAATTGTCACCGCGTCGGAAGTGGCGCTGACCGCGGTACGTGAACACGGCGGCTCCTTCGTGCAGCGCTTCTGGGGCGTGCAGGCCACGCATGTGGCGGGCGGGTCGCATTCAACCGTCAAGAACGGTCCGCATATCGGCAATCGGGTTGGCCATGTGCAGGGCGGCATCCTGCTGGGTCTCGCCGCAGAAAATGCAGTCGCCGCGCTGACGCCGCACTGGCAGCTGACGGCGATCTCGGCCTGGTACATCAGTCCGGGCGAGGGCCGCGCGCTGAAAATCCGTTCCAAGGTCGTGCACCACGGCCGTCTGGTCGCGGTGGTGCGCACCGAAGTTACCGGCAAGGGGCATGACGGTAAACGGCGCAAGGTGTTTGAGTTGATGACTACCCACGCCTACCGTTCCGAGTAGCCATGCCGCTGCGCACGCTGACCGGCAAGCACAGTGATCCGCGCAAGGGGCGAGGTGCCGGCGTCAATCCCGAGGGACGCTTTGAGCAGGTCGGGCGCGAGGGTTATGACGACGGATGGGAAAGTGCGGCGCAGGACGAAGAGCGTGCGCTGAAAACGGTGGTCACCGACGAGCGCGCGAAATCGATCATTGCGCGCAACGATTCCCCTGACATTCCTTTCACGCAGTCGATCAATCCCTATCAGGGCTGCGAGCACGGCTGCATCTATTGTTATGCGCGCCCCAGCCACGGCTATCGCAACCTGTCGCCGGGCATTGATTTCGAAACAAAGATCTTTGCCAAGATCAATGCGCCGGAACTGCTGCGCAAAGAGTTATCCAAGCCCGGCTACAAATGCGAATTGATTGCGCTCGGCGCCAACACTGATCCATACCAGCCGGCCGAGCGTTCGCGCGGCATCACCCGCGGCATTCTCGAAGTCTGTGCCGAGTTCAATCAGCCGGTTGGCATTGTCACCAAAAACGCACTGGTCGAACGCGACATCGACATTCTCGGGCCGATGGCGGCGAAAGGTCTTGCCGAAGTGTTTATATCAGTCACCACGCTGGATCATGAGCTCGCGCGACGCATGGAGCCGCGCTGTACCGCGCCGGCGCGGCGGCTGCAGGCGGTGCGGGCGCTGGCTGACGCCGGAATTCCCGTTGGCGTGATGGTGGCGCCGGTGGTGCCCTTCCTGAATGATCACGAAATCGAGGCGATTGTTGCTGCGGCGGCCGAACACGGCGCCCAACGGTCGGCTTACATCCTGATGCGCCTGCCCTTCGAAGTGAAAACGCTGTTCCGCGAATGGCTGGAGCGCAACTATCCGCTGAAGGCCGCGCATGTGATGAGCCGCGTGCAGGCGATGCGCGGCGGGCGTGACAATGATCCGGAATTCGGCAGCCGCATGCGTGGCGACGGCGAGTTCGCGCAGATCCTCTCGCGGCGGTTTGATATTGCCTGCAAAAAAGCCGGCCTCAACCAGGCGCGGCGCGGCGAAGGCATGCAGCGTGACACCTCGCAATTCGGGGTGCCTGGAGCGGTTGTGCAGGGACGGTTGTTTTAAGGTCAGAAGCTTGAAGTCGAAAGCAAAAGCAGCCACAGAGGGCACAGAGTTCACAGAGGAAATACAAAAGCGAAATCCCTGATGCCGCATGACAAGCTGCTGGTTGTCGGGGTTCTCTGTGCTCTCTGTGTCCTCTGTGGCTAAAATGCCTTAGGTTTTCGCGGAGGTGACATGAAACATGAAGTGGCGTTGTATGTCGATGAGGCGCTGGGCCGTTACGGATTTCCGGACGGACATCCGTGGGGAACGGACCGGCAGAATGCTTTCTGGCGAGAGGCGACCAAGCAGAAGCTTGATCAATCGGCAGCGCTGTCCGGTTCGCGTTCTGCAACAGCGGATGAGATCGCGCGTTTCCATGGCGAAGGCCATGTGCAGCGCGTGCAGCAGTTATCCGACCAGGGTTATGGCTCGATTGATTACGGCGACACGCCGGCCTTCCCGGGCGTTTATGAGGCCAGCGCGCATGTCGTCGGTGCAGCACTGGATGGCCTGGCACGCGTCATGGGCGGAGATGTTTTGCGTACCTTCCAGCCCATCGGCGGGCTGCATCACGCCTCACGCGACAATGCCGCCGGCTTTTGCGTGTTCAACGACTGCGGCGTGGTGATCGACACGCTGCGTTCGCAATACGGCATCCAGTGCGTGGCTTATGTCGACATCGATGTGCATCACGGTGATGGACTGTATTACCCCTACGAATCCGATCCCGATCTGGTTTATGCCGACATTCATGAGGACGGACGCTTTCTGTATCCGGGCACCGGCGCAGAGACCGAACGCGGCAAGGGGCCGGGCGCGGGACTCAAGCTGAACATCCCGATGAAGCCGGGTTCGGGCAATGCCGAGTTCTTCGCCGAGTGGGAGCGCGTGGAAGCGCACCTGCGCGCGCACAAGCCGGAGTTCATCGTGTTCCAAGCGGGTGCGGACAGCATCGCCGGCGATCCGCTGGCGCATCTGCAGTACACGCCGGAAACCCATGCGCATGCCGCGCGGCGGCTGTGTGTGCTGGCCAATGAAATGTGCCAGGGCCGCATCATGGGATTCGGCGGCGGCGGTTACAACCGGACCAATCTGGCGCTGGGCTGGTGCGGCGTGCTCGACGCATTCATTCGCGGTTCCGAGAAATAAGGATGGCTTCTTTGAAACTCAGTGTCCTCGATCAGTCGCCGATTATCAGCGGCCATACGCCGCAACAGGCAATCCAGCAGACGCTGCGTCTGGCGCAGGCGGCGGAGCAGATGGGGTTCTCCCGTTACTGGTGCGCCGAACATCATTCTGTGATGGCGCTGGCCGACCCCTGCCCGGAAATCCTGATCACGCGGCTGGCGGCGGCGACGTCAAAAATCCGTGTTGGTACCGGCGGTGTGCTGCTGCCGTACTACAGCCCGCTCAAAATCGCGGAACAGTTCCGCATGCTTGAGGCGCTGTTTCCGGGGCGCATCGATCTGGGCATCGGTCGCGCACCTGGCGGCGACCAGGCGACGGCGATGGCAATGGGACAGGGTAAGTATCCATCGGCGGACGATTTTCCGGATGCGGTTCAGTATCTCGACGCCTACCTCAACGACGAAATGCCCGCGAGCCATCCGTTTGCGAAAGTGAAGGCGCAGCCGGCGGGCCCGACCAGTCCGCAGATTTATTTGCTCGGTTCATCGGACTACAGCGGCGCGCTGGCGGCGCAGCTCGGATTGCGTTTTGCCTTTGCGCATTTCATCAGCGCACGCGGCGGCGACGTCGTGATGCGCGATTACAAAAAGCGTTATCAACCGTCACCGCGCGAGCCGCAGCCGCAAGCGATGGTCTGTGTGTTTGTGATCTGTGCGGATACCCAGGAGCAGGCACAGCGCCTGTCGCAAAGCGTCAACCTGCGCCGGTTGAACATGGATTACGGCGTCAACAAGCCGGTGCCGACACTGGAGGAGGCGGAGCGTTATCCGTATACCGATACCGACCGGCAGCGCATTGCGCACCACAGCCGCCGCGTTGTGCTCGGCACGCCGGATGTCGTCAAACAGCGACTGCTGGAGATCAAAACCGAATTCGAGGCCGACGAGTTGATGGTAATTACCATCACCGGCGACTATGATTCGCGGCTGCATTCCTATGAATTGCTGGCGAATGCCTTCGGGCTGTCATCCGTATGAAACCGGGCGACGTTATTGTAAGCATCGGACTGCAATGCCGGGGTAGCGGCGACAGATCTTGATAAACTGTTGTTTTTATTAAGTTTTTAATGAATTTTCAGAGGAGGTTTCCATGAAGCAACTGATCGCAGCCGTAATTTGTGCCCTGTTCGCAATGTCCACCGCGTATGCCCAACAGCCGCAAGGCGAAGCCAAAAAAGGCGCTCCCGCTGCCGAAAAGAAAGCTGAAAAAGCCGAGAAAGCCAAGAAAGAGCCGAGCGAAGCGCAGAAGAAACAGCAAGAGCGCATGAAGGATTGCAATGGCAAGGCTGAAGGCAAATCGGGCGATGACCGCAAGAAATTCATGAGCTCGTGCCTGAAAGGCGAAGACGGCGGCAAGAAAGAGCCGAGCGCAGCACAGAAGAAACAGCAGGAACGCATGAAGGATTGCAACGCCAAGGCTGAAGGCAAGGCCGGCGATGAGCGCAAGAAATTCATGAGCAGCTGCCTGAAGGGCTGATCGTAGCCCAACACCGCGGCGGCCTGCGGGCTGCAGGAAGTCAAAAGGGCGTACCGGAAACGGTGCGCCCTTTTTCTTTTTGCGGGAGGGATGTCGGTTGCAGAGTTACCGGCAATCGAGCCGTTGCTCCAGCCACGGCGCAGTGACTTCCGAAAAAATGCGGTTGCCGCTCCAATCTGCGGAGCGCCCCATGTGACCGCCGTCGGGATTGATCCACACCGTGCTCTCCGGATAGGTCGCCGCAAGCAGTTCGACATCGGCGATGGGGATCTGTGAGTCGCGCGCACCATTGATCAGCAGCAGCGGTGCTGCGCGCTGATCGAGGTGACCGCGCAGCTGTAATGAAAAAGCAGGTGCGGTTGCCAGCACTTCATCCAGGGTTTCTACGCCGAACAGCGCGGCGGTCGCCGGCAGGTAGTCATACAGGTACTCGTGTGACTCCAGCGACGGCGCCAGCCACTGTGGCTGGAAGTAATGATGGATCGGCCCGCCGTGCATCACTGAGCCGCGCAGGCGTTCGCGTTCCGTCACGGCGAGCAGTGCGGCCCAGTAGCCGCTCCAGCTGCGGCCCTGGACCACGACGCGTGAAGCATCCAGGTTGTCGCGACCGGCGACCCAGTCGAGCACGGCGCTGAACATGCGTTCCGCCCCCGGTGCAAGTGCAACCGGTGCTTCACCAGTGCCGGGCATGTCGATGGCGAGCAGGGCAATCCCGCGTGCGAGATAGGCATCGCTCAGCACCATGACATCTTCCTTGCGCGAATCCAGACCGCTGATGCCGATGACCAGCGGGGCTTTGCGTTGACCCTGCGGTACGCGCAGGTAAGCGGTGATCACCTGGTTGTCATACGGGATGTGCACCATCTCCATGACGGGGTCGAGCATACGTCCGTAGTTGCGGAAGGCGGCCAGCGCGCGCGGATAGACGTAGCGCTTGAACGGTGTGTTCTCGACCGGCCAGCGCGCGTAGTGAAACAGCCGCCAGGCGAGGCGGTAGGCATCGCGTGCCGCGTTGGCGTCAGTGGCAACAAGCGCATCGGCGCGTTGCAGATGCAGATCGCCGCGGGCGGCCCAGGCCTGTGCCCAGGCATCACGCTCAAGATTGTCGACGCTGTTGATGACGGCCTCTGCGTCCGCTTCGGGAACCCCGGCGATCGGCATCAGCTTGCTGCGCGCCCGGCGCATCAGTTCGGTTTTGAGTTCTGACAGCGAGCGACCGAGGCAGTACGGATTGTTGCGGGTCATGGGAATAAACCACATGTCATCAGCCTATTACAGATGATTTTTCTTGCATTGCAGCATAAATATTGCGGCACCAAAATAAAGCGATACCTGCGTGAACTGCACCGCGAGGTGGCGCATCAAGGCCGGATTGTGCCCGATTTGCGGGGGGAATCGCCGATCCGGCACATGGCACGGTGGTTGCTCTCTACAACACACAAGAAACTCACGGTCGTTATACCGGAGGAGCGCAGCATGAATTGGGCACACCTGATCGAACTGCTGATGGCCGAGCAGTCGCTGTCTGAGCATGAAGCCGAAACATTGTTCTCTGCCATCTTTGATGGCGGCGTATCGGACCTTGAAATGGGCGGCCTGCTGGTGTTGCTCGAACAGCGCGCGCTAACGCAGCCTGAACTGCATGGGGTACTCGCGGCGTTGTCGACACGCGTTTTTCATGTCAACGCACCGGTGCCGCAATGGCGACCAGTGGTGATGCCGGCGTATGGCACGGCACGCAATCAACCGAATCTGGCGCCGTTGCTGGCGATCAGCCTGCAGCGACTGGGCATACCGGTGCTGGCGCATGGCACGCTGAGCGGTGATGGCGGCGTTGCGTCGGCGTATCTGTTCCGTGAACTGGGCATCATGCCCTGCGCCAGCCTCGCGCAGGCGCAGCAGGCACTGAGTGCAGGCCAGCCAGCGTTTGTGCCGACCGGCGCGGTGTCGCCGGCCATCGCCGATCTGCTTGCGCTGCGGGCCCGCCTCGGCGGCGGGACGCTGGCGCGTCTGCTTGCACGGCTGGTTGATCCGTTTTGCGGAGAAGCGCTGCAATTGATCCCCGCATCCAATACACGTGAGTGCGTCATGCTGCAGTCGTTGTGCTGCGAAATGGGTTCGACGGCACTGCTGTTTGAATCGCTGGACGGTGATGCCGTGGTTGATGCGCAGTGCCGCCCGGCGATGACGCTGGTTACCGAAAGCACGGTGCGGCTGCTGTTTGATGCCGAGGCAACGCCCCGTTGCGCACATCCGCTGCCTGCCGCACAGGATCTGAAAGGTACCGCGCAATGGATCAGCGGCGTGCTTGAAGGCCGCATTCCGATGCCGGCACCGATTGCCAACCAGATTGCCTGCTGCCTCTTTGGTGCGGGTTATGCGCAGGACCTCAATCAGGCGAAAGCCATCGCCGCAGTGGAAACCGGCAGTCTCGCTGCCGCCTGATTTTCCGGCGATTTCCCGTCTCTTTCCGCGGGCTTCCCGGTCTGCGAATTTCCCATCGGTCACATGCTAGACTGCGCCGTAGTTTCACGGGGGTGCGCAATTCCGGCCCATAACAGATGCAATATCTGAGTGAGGAGAACATCGATGGGAGCCATATTCCAGTCTTTGGGTCGTACAGTTGCTGCGGGTTTTGTCCTTCTGATTTTGGTGATTCTGGTCAGCGGCGCGGGTGCCCGCGGCGCCGGTGATCATGCCTGGTGGGCGTTCATCTTCCGCTGGCTGCACGTGCTGTCGGGATTGATGTGGGTGGGACTGTTGTATTACTTCAATTTCGTGCAAATTCCTTCGATGTCGAAGATTCCTGATGAACAGAAGCCGGCGATCAGCAAGGTGATCGCGCCTGTCGCGCTGTTCTGGTTCCGCTGGGCCGCACTGGCCACGGTAGTCACCGGCGTGTTCGTGGCCAGCATGGGCCAGTATCTGGCCAAGGCTTTGATGTTCGGCGAGGGTTACCTGTTCATCGGTATCGGCATGTGGCTGGCGCTGATCATGGCTTACAACGTCTGGTTCATCATCTGGCCCAATCAGAAAAAAGCGCTGGGCATCGTTCAGGTGGATGCCGACGCCAAAGCCAAGGCCGCACGCATGGCCATGCTGACGTCCCGATTCAACACGATGCTGTCGATTCCGATGCTGTTCTGCATGGTGGCCCAGCAGCACAGCGGCCTCTGATCGCAGTCGCAGTAACTGAACAAAACGCCCGGGCCGGTCCCGGGCGTTTTGTTTTTCCGCAGGAAAACCCGCATCGCGGTGCGGCCTTTCCCGGGGGGCGGGTTGGCCGCAGGCTCCATGTCCCGTATCATCGCGGTTTCCCCCGCACAACCACAGAGGAATGAACATGCAACACGAACTGCCGCAACTTCCGTATGCCATGGACGCTCTCGCGCCGCACATCTCTAAAGAAACCTTCGAGTTCCATTACGGCAAGCATCATCAGGCGTATGTGACCAATCTCAATGGCCTGATCAAGGGTACCGAATTCGAAAACGCCTCGCTCGAAGACATTGTCAAGAAATCTTCCGGCGGCGTGTTCAACAATGCGGCACAGGTTTGGAACCACACTTTTTTCTGGAACAGCATGAAGCCGGCTGGCGGCGGCAAACCGTCGGGTGCGCTGGCTGCTGCGATCGACAAGAAGTGGGGCAGCTTTGACGCCTTCAAGGAAGCGTTCACCAAGAGCGCAGTCGGCAACTTCGGCTCGGGCTGGACCTGGCTGGTGAAAAAGGCTGACGGCAGCGTCGACCTCGTCAATACGTCCAACGCCGGTTCGGTGCTGACCACGGCTGACAAGGCGCTGCTGACCATCGACGTTTGGGAGCATGCCTACTACATCGATTTCCGCAATGCGCGTCCGAAGTTTGTCGAAACTTTCCTGAACAGTCTTGCCAACTGGGATTTCGCTTCGAAAAACTTTGGCTGATCGGCAACGCAGTCTGAAAAAAAGCCCGGGATTCCCGGGCTTTTTTTATTACTGGAAGTTTCAGCGCGGCGGCTGCACCTTGTCGAGCCCTTCGAGTTTTGCGCCGGGACCGATGCCGCGCTTGCGGAACCAGCCGAGGTTCATTTCAAGCGCATAACGCACCGGCTTCTTCGCGTTGTGCGCATCGCGGGTGTGTGGCTGCATGTCTTCGATGTTGATGATCACGCCTTTGTCGTCGATGAAGGCGACGGACAGCGGGATGTAGGTGTTCATCATCCACATGCCGTGTTGCGCGATGTTGGGGAACACAAATAGCATGCCGCGGTTTTCCGGCAGCATGCGCCGGTGCATCAGGCCCTGCATGCGGTCGGGATCGTTGCTGGCAACTTCGGCTGTCAGCACATGTTTTCCGAAATTCAGCTCGACCAGCGGCATCGCCGCCTGCACTGACAGACAGACAAAACACAGGGTCAGGCACAGCAGCAGGCGTTTCATGCAGAAATCCCCGGCGCGGCTTTGATCAACCAGTCGGCGATGGCGTTGCGCAATTCGGCAACGTCACCGATGGCGGGGAGCAGTTCCAGTTGCAGCGCCGGATGGCGGGCACGTATGCCGTCCAGCAACTTGGGCACGTCATTTTTCAGATGCCCGCCCTGCGCCATGAACAAGGGCGCAATACGGATGCGCTGGTGACCTGCGGCGACCAGTTCAGTGATGGCGTCAGCCAGTGCCGGTGCCTGGAATTCAAGGAATGCAAGTTTGACGGCGAGATCAGGGCGGGTTGCGGTGACACGTGCGGCGATGGCGCGGAAGGGCTCTGCCCATTCCGGATCACGCGCACCGTGCGCGAACAACACCAGGCCTGATGTTGCTGTCACGGGTCAGCCCTTGCCGGTACTGCCAAAACCGCCGGCGCCGCGATGCGAGGCTTCGAAGTCATCAACGACATTGAAGGCGACCTGTACCACGGGAACGACCACCAGCTGCGCGAGACGTTCCAAAGGGTTTATGGTGAATGCCGTTTGGCCGCGATTCCAGGTCGAGACGAACAGTTGTCCCTGGTAATCCGAGTCGATCAGGCCGACCAGGTTGCCGAGCACGATGCCGTGTTTGTGGCCGAGGCCGGAGCGCGGCAGGATGATTGCGGCGAGTCCCGGGTCGGCGATATGGATCGCCATGCCGGCGGGAATCAGCGCAGTCTGTCCGGGATTCAGCGTCAATGGTGCATCAAGGCAGGCGCGCAGATCGAGGCCGGCGGAACCGGGGGTCGCGTACTGCGGCAACTGGTCGCGCAAACGCGGGTCGAGAATTTTGACGTCGATGGATTTCATGGTTGCGGTGGGCGATGGCGTGATGGGACGCAAACAAGTGCTGTTGCGATCCTGCTATTTCGATTTGCGCGGTTTTGAGCCGTACAGCGCGGCGATGTGCGCAACGATCTGTTGCGCGACAACATCCTTTGATGCGCGCGGCAGGCGGTGGGTGCCGCTGTCATCGAGCAGCGAGACTTCATTGTCATCGGCGCCGATGGCGTTCTGCGCGAGATTGGCGATCATCAGCCGCACTTTCTTGCGGCGGCGTTTTTCATCGGCATAGGCATCAAGGTTGCGGCTTTCCGCTGCGAAGCCCACACAGAACGGCGGTTTAGGACGCGAGGCGATCCAGCCGAGGATGTCCGGGTTTGGCAGCAGGCTGAGATGCAACTGGTCTTCTTCGGTTTTCTTGATCTTGTGCTTGCGCGGCGCGCTGCTGCGGTAGTCGGCGACCGCAGCGACGCCGATGAAGATGTCGGCTTTTGCCGAATGTTTCTTCACCGCCTCGAACATTTCTGCGGCGGTCTGCACGCGTGTCATCGCAGCGCCAACGGGCGCATTCAGGCTTACCGGACCGGAGACCAGCGTGACTTCGGCACCCGCTGCAATCGCTGCACGCGCCAGCGCATAACCCATCTTGCCGGAGCTGCGGTTGGTGATGCCGCGCACGGCGTCGATCGGTTCGAAGGTCGGGCCTGCGGTCATCAGCACGCGTTTGCCCTTGAGAATCTTCGGCGCGAGAAAGGCGCTGATCGCTTCGGCCAGTGCATCGGGTTCGAGCATGCGGCCCATGCCGGTTTCGCCGCAGGCCTGATCACCGCTGTCGGGGCCGAGGATGGTGACGCCGTCGCGCTTGAGTTGCGTGACGTTGCGTTGAGTCGCCGGGTGTTCCCACATCTGCCGGTTCATCGCCGGAGCGACGATCAGCGGGCAGTCGCGCGCCAGGCACAGTGTCGACAGCAGATCGTCGGCCAGCCCGAGCGCAGCTTTGGCCATGAAGTCTGCGGTTGCCGGCGCGACGACGATGGCTTCCTTGTCGCGCGAAAGCTCGATGTGCGGCATGCCGTTTTCGATGCGGCCGTCCCACATGCTGGTGTAGACCGGATGGCCTGACAGCGCCTGCAAGGTAGCCGGGGTGATGAAGCCGCAGGCGGCTTCGGTCATCACCACGTGCACTTCGATATCGCGGTCGCCGAGCCGGCGCACCAGTTCAGCTGCCTGGTATGCGGCAACACCGCCGGTCAGACCGAGCAGGATTTTTTTGCGCTCATTTTTACTTTGCATATCAGGGACCTAGCGCTTCCGGCGGAAGGGGACGGCAAGTGT
>CAMAYE010000059.1 GCA_945862135.1 Bordetella parapertussis | reverse complement strand
TGTTTCAAACCCCGCTACGGCTGGGTTTGTTTTTGGATCCCCTCGTCTGAGAACTGCCTTGCATAAACCCGGCTAGGGCGCGGGACGAACATACTACGAAAATTAGTTATGGCGTCCGATGCTCCATACCCGTGCAAACAGTATCGTGGCAAAACATGGTGGGCACCCTGAAATTTCCCCCTTCAGGTCGCCCGACGTCAACCTCGTGCCCGAGGACGAAGATGATACACAGCGCGATTCGCAACTCCGATTCTGATCACCAGATTTACGCCTTGTTCGCGGGTTATATCGAAACGCTGCAATCCGGTGTCAACCGCATCGGGTACAGTGCGGCTCAGCCGATATCCGGAATCAACGACCTGAGAGCACGGTTCCGGCAACTGATGATTGAACTGGATGCCACATCCTCGAACACCGAAGACAAAAGTTCGGTCATGAAACAGGCCCTGTATATCTATGGTGAGGCCTTAGCCCGGCTCCATAAACTGGCTGAGAAAAAGAACATCGTGGCTGAACAATGCTTGCCGGGCCCGAACATCATTCCCGCTCACCACAAAACGACTGACCGCACAGGCGCCTCAGCGCATTATTGAAAACTCTCAAACTACGGTGCGCGCGACAAAAAAACCGCGCATCGCGCAATGCCTAAATAATAAGGCCTGCGGCGGAGTATTTTATTGCTTGCGCTACTGCCAGAATGCATGGCGATCTGCCAATCCGCATTGATGCCCGCTTACTTGAAGATCTTGATCACTTCACAAGTTCGGATCTGATAATAGGGACATAGATCATCACCGAACCGGGAGAGCTCCGCGAAACTCCATTTACCTGCCGCATACGCCAGCACGGGACATTTGCGCCACAACGCGTATACTGGGTCGTATAAGGCGCTGCAAACCTTTCAGCGTCGGAAACAACGGCTCCATGCCCATCGTCCCGCCCACCTCGGCAGTGACATCCGCCATCGAGGCACTCGGGAAACTTGCGGCTGAAACCAACAGGGTTTCTGCGCTCGCCCTCAGTGCCCTGCAAACATCGGAAAACCGCTACCGCCGTCTGTTCGAAACAGCGCAGGACGGCATCCTGTTGCTCAACGCTGAAACCGCCCAGATTGAAGACGTCAACCCGTATTTGATGAAAATGCTGGACTACTCGCATGACGAGTTTCTCGGCAAAAAATTGTGGGAAGTGGGCGCGTTTGCAGACGTTGCCGAGAGCAAGAAAATGTTTCTCGAACTGCAGACCAACGATTACGTCCGTTACGAAGACCTTCCGCTAAAAACCCGGGCCGGCACAAAAATAGAAGTCGAGTTCGTCAGCAACGCCTACGACTGTGAAGGCATTCGCGTCATCCAGTGCAATATCCGCGACATCAGCGAAAGAAAACGCGCCGAGGGCGCGTCGTTGCGATACCTCGAACAGTTGAAGACCGCATTGATGAATACAGTTGAAGTCGCCACCATCATCAGCGAAATGCGAGACCCTTACACTGCACGACATGAACGACGGGTCGCCCTGATGGCCGGCGCCATCGGCGGAGAAATGGGACTCGACGAAAAGCAGCAGGAGGGTCTGCGCGTTGCCGGCTCTTTACATGACATCGGAATGATCAGCATACCGACCGAGATCCTCTCCAAGCCCGGCCGGATCAGCAAGATAGAGATGGAGCTGATCAAGGCCCATGCACAGGCCAGCCATGATGTACTGTGCGGGATGGAGTGGCCGTGGCCAGTAGCCACCGTGGCGCTGCAACATCATGAACGTCTGGATGGCAGCGGATATCCGAACGGGCTGAGTGGAGACCAGATCATTCTCGAAGCACGCATCATGGCTGTGGCCTATGTCGTCGAGGCGATGTCATCGCACCGCCCCTACCGCGCTTCGCTGGGCATTGATCGCGCGCTTGCGGAGATTGAGAACGGTAGCGGGGTTCTTTACGACGCCAGTGCGGTCAATGCCTGCCTTAATCTTTTCCGCAACAAAGGCTTCCTATTGCCAAACTGAGGCTGCGGTCAGGATGGTTACTGAGCATCGCCTCGTTTCTTGCCTTCGATTCTCGCTTTCAAATCCGCAAACGGATTGAAGGTTGCGACCGGCAGGTCATTGGCAACGATCTTACGACCGGCGCCATCCTTGATTTTCGAATGCTCGTGCTCATGGCAATAGGTACAGAGCAGTTCCCAGTTGCTGCCATCCGGCGGGTTATCTTCGTGGTTGCCGTTTTTGTGATGCACTTCCAGCAGTTGCAGATTGGCATGGGTAAAGCTGCGGGCACAGCGCCCGCACACCCACGGATACAGTTTCAGCGCCTGCGCGCGGTACCCGCTTTCACGCTTGTCAGCCGCTCGGCGTGCTTCGAGGATTACTTTATCCAGCCGGTCATTATGCTGCGCCATTGGAACCTCCTGCACCGTCAAGATTACGCCGGGGCAAACAACTTGTCATAGGCTTTCAGCAGCGTCTGGTGCATGGCGCTGCCCTCCATGTCGGGCCCCAGCGTATCCAGGCCGAAAAAACGTTCTCGCCGGTCCAGCAGTACCTGTGCCTGACGAACAGTTTCCGCGCCATACAGCAGCGTCAGCGAACGAAGATAACCTGCTGAATCTCCCAGATTAAGCAGGTTTTCGATGCACCGATATACCTGATGGCGGGACGGATTCATTTCACGGAAATGACGTACCCAGTCGCAGCCTTCGCGAATGGCTTCTTCATCCCCGATGGCCAGCGCCAGCAGCGTTTTCAGTTCGCCGATGCGCAGCTCCTTCCATACCGTATCGACCGGTACCGCGAGCCCGAGAATTTCCCATAACGGCCGCTCATCATTAAGGTTCATGGTCTGCAGGTCATCGAGCAGCGCGCGTGACTCATCGTCACTCAGGTCGGGCAGTTTCACCAGTGACGGACGAATGCGGTTGCCGATGCTGTTGTTTTCCCAGGCAAGATCTTCGACCGGGTAAATCTCGGACATGCCGGGTACGAGGATGCGACAGCTGTAGGCGCCCTGCTCGGCAAAATCGGCAATGTAAATGTCGTGCCCTTCGGCCTTGATGCACTCGCACAGCCACGCATAGTCTTCAGCCGTGGTAGTGCTGAAGTTCCAGTCGACAAACGGAAAGTCCGCTTGGTCGCCGAGGAAATTCCAGCTGATCACGCCACTGGAATCAACAAAATGGATTTCCAGATTTGATGCGAGCTGGATTTCCTCCATGTCAAAACCCGCTTCGGGAAAACTGCCCAGAGCATCCAGTGCACGACCCTGCAGCAGTTCGGTCAGCGCACGTTCCAACGCAATTTCAAAACGTGGATGGGCACCGAAACTGGCGAATACCCCCTGGTCTTTCGGATGCAGCAGGGTCACATTCATCACCGGATACCGGCCACCGAGTGAGGCATCACGCACGAGAATGCCGAAACCTGCCGCGCGCAGTCCCTTGATACCGGCGGCGATGCCGGGGTAGCGGGCAATCACTTGCTCTGGCACTTCGGGCAGGCACAGGCCTTCCCGGATGATGCGGTATTTGATGTGGCGTTCAAAAATCTCCGACAGCGCCTGCGCACGCGCCTCCATCGGCGTGTTGCCGGCGGCCATGCCATTACTGACGTAAAGGTTGCCGATGATGTTGACGGGTATCCAAGTCTCAGCTCCGTCATGCAGCCTTTTGTAGGGTAAGGCACAAATGCCACGCTCGACATTTCCGGAATTGAGATCAACCAACACCTCCCCATCGATATCGCCATCCGGGTTGTAGAAGGCATGCAATTCGGGGTTCAACAGATCTTCCGGCCAATGACCGTCATCCGTCGGCGCAAACCAGCGCTCCTGCGGGTAATGCACAAAGGGGCCGTTGGCACGGGTCTCGCCGAGGTGAAAATGAGTCCAGAAATAATGCGTACCCAGTCGCTCGAAGAACTCCCCCAGGGCGCTCGCGCGCGCAGCGAGTTGGGTCGCCCCCTTTCCGTTTGCAAACAACATCGGGCATTCGCGGTCCCGGACATGAACAGACCAGATGGATTCGACCGGGTTGAGCCAGGACGATTCGTCGAGGTGAAAACCACGCGCAGCGAGTTTCTGCTGCATCGTGGCAATGGTGGATTCGAGGGAGGCATCTTTGCCCGGGATGAAACTTTCGCTTTGCATGCGGTACTCAGCCAGTATGTAGGACGCGGTGGTGATAACAGCCGGTGCCTCGCCGCGCCCGCGGCGGCACCCTGGATTACTGTCCGGAAGCGGAAACTGCAGTCTGGAGCCGTGCCAGCCAGTCTTCGGTACGCCGCCGGTTGACCCCAAGATCCCAGTATCCCACGCGGGATGATGAATACATCAACAGGGTCGACTCCTGCGGCGATAGCGGGACGATATGAATTCGGACATCATCCTTGAAACCGAACACCCTCGAAGTAACGATGATGTGCAGTCCATCAGCGGTTTCCGTTGCAATGGATGTGCCTTTTGTCTGCTGGACAAGCGCCTTCATGACCAAGTGCAGCTTCGCAGCCGGCACGCCGAAAACAGGGGCCAGGACATCCGGTTTGACGGCAAAGCCGGCCGGCGCAACCAAGCAGTGGTTCGGAGAATCCGGTCGCCGCAGATTACTGAAAAAGGGTTTCATGCTGGCAGCTGTCTGTTCGGCATCATGGACGGCGCGGGCGCCGGGGACTACAGTCTGGGCCACTCCAGACTGCGGCAGCATGATCATTGCCGCAAAAACATACAGGAATCTCACCATGCTGGACCTCACCGGATACGGCCGACTTGCAAAACTGTCGGCGCTGACTGACAGGATGATAAATGATGCGTCCCGTGACGCGTTGATCACCGCTGCGCGTCTGCTCGCGCTGCAGGTTGCACATTTTCAGCGCCTGCACGGTCAGCTGCCGCTGGATGAAAATATCGACCTGCTGGAAAGCAAAGGCCTGACCGAGGCGCAGGCCGAACGTGTCGCCGACGGACTCGAGGTTCTGGCCATGGCACTCGCCACGATCAGGGACGACGAACCCGACCCTTCGCTGCAGTAGTCCGCCGGCGCCGGCAGTCGATTATTCGATCTTGAGCCCTGCCTGCTTGATCACCTTGCCCCAGCGGGCGATTTCCGACTTGATGTAGGCCGTGAACTCGGCCGGCGTGCTGCCCACCGGGATCACCGCCTCATTAACCAGTTTGTCCGTAACGGCTGCAGACTTGGTGATACGAATGACTTCGGAAGACAGTTTGTCTATGGCGTATTTGGGCGTACCAGCCGGCGCCACCACGCCGTACCACGAACCGGTTTCGTATCCTTTCAGACCCGATTCAGCAACAGTCGGAACATCGGGAATCGCCGCCGAACGTTTGGACCCGGTCATCGCAATCGCGCGCAGTTTGCCGGCCTTCACCTGCGGCAACATCGCCACCGCGCTGGAGAACATCACCTGCACCTCACCCGACAGGAGTTCGGTCAACGCCGGCGCCAGACCTTTGTACGGTACATGCGTCATCTTGGTACCGGCCATCATGTCGAACAGTTCGACGGCCATGTGTGATGAGCCGCCCGCGCCATTGGATGCGTAATTGATAACGCCCGGCTTGGCCTTGGCCAGAGCAATCAGTTCTTTCACGTTTTTTACCGGCAATGACGGATGCACAACCACCAGCAGCGGCGCGGAGGCGATCAGACTGATCGCATCGAAGTCCTTGATCGGGTCATAGGGCAGTTTCTTGCGCAGGTTGGGATTGAGCCCGTGGCTGCCGACGCCGGCAAGAAAAATGGTGTAACCATCGGCAGGCGCCGAGGCCGCCACTTGTGCGCCAAGCGCTCCAGCCGCGCCAGGCCGGTTATCAATCAACACCTGTTGCCCTACGGACGCGGCCAGCTGCTGCCCGACCAGTCGGGCAATGGTATCGTTGCCGCCGCCAGGGGGGAATGGAACAACAAACCGTATTGCTTTACTCGGATATTTGGCGGGATCTTCAGTGGCAACCGCAGCCAGTGTAATGGTTGGCGCGATGCACGCAGACATGATCAACGCTCGACCAATCAGGGATAATGTAGACATGGCTTCCTCGTGTGTTTTTGTGGGGCATCAGGTTGAAAAATGGCCAGCCATTGTAAATCAGGCGGCCTTCCGCCGATACCGCGCCGGATTGAGCTATCGCAAGGCATCATGGCCGACAACCTCACAAAATCATAACAAGATCATGGTTATCTTGACGGCAGCCGAACAACTACAGCGGTCAGCTTCGGAAAGGCGTAATGATGAGTGAAATGAACGAAACGCTTTATGCAAGGGTTGTCAGCATCGAAAAAGAACTGATGAACCTGCGTCAGGGTTATGTCATCGTCAACGACCGCTACAACACGGCGATGGGCTCGCTGACAACGGTGACCCATCATTCCGTCGTCGCAGCCCAAAAAGCGGCGCGTTCAGCGCAAAATTCCGAAACCGCTGCGAGCAACGCCGCAAAGGCGGCGCAGGACGCAGCAGAACATGATGTTGCGTCTGCGGCCCAATCTGCAGCCGGCGCAGCCCACGCTGCGGCCGAAGCGGCCACTGAAGCCGCAGCCGCGGCGGCGGCTTCGGCTTCAGCAGCAGTGGTTGCCGTCGAACATCAATCCGAAGAAACGGTGCAACGAATTTCCAGCGCTGCAACTGCGGCAACCGTTACCGCCACCCAAGCTGCTGCAAATGCGGTGAAATTCTCGAATGCCGCATCTGCGGCAGCGGCCAGCCTTTAACCATCCCCCTGACTGACAGCAGGGCTGCTGCGGCCTGCACAGCCGTCATTCAAGGGCGCGCAAAGCCCCGCTTGTAATCCGCAACCGGGTTGCCAGTTCACGGCCCAGATTGCGGAACAGCTTCACCCCGAGTTGCGGATGCTCCTGCGCAATGCGCGCAACTTCATCAGCACCCAGTGAATACAGCACAACTTGTTCGCCCTTGGCAAACGCGTCGGCGGACCGGCGCTCACCTTCGAGCATCGCCATCTCGCCGAAAAACACACCGGGCACAAATGTGGCAAGTCGTCGCGCCCGCCCTTCATCTGCCAATTGCAGCTTGATGCTGACCGATCCGCGCGCAATCAGATAAACCCGGTCGCCCGCTTCGCCCTCCTTGAAAACGACATCTCCGTGCGTCAGTTCATGCCGCCGAACATATACACTCAACGTGGCCATTTCAGCGGCGTCGAATCCGTCAAACAGCGACATTTCCCGAAGCTGCAGTTCCGGCGCATCTTCAAACCGATCACGCTCAAGCAGCTGGTCCTCCGTCCACTCCAGCGCGCGGTCCAGATCAATGAACCAGTGTTCGGCGGCAATAACCGCAGCGAGCCCCATCGCCCGCAGGTAACTACCCTGGCCGGCATCACGGCCCAGGTGGCTGAGCAGCACCAGCATGTTGCGACGGGCGGCCATATGACAAATGGTTTCAAGCGCCCGCACGCCGCTGGCATCAACTTCGGTCACCCGGCGGAAATCAAGAATCACGAAACGTACTTCATCAGGCAGGATTTCGACGTCCATCTGGAGTCGATCTGCCGTACCGAAAAATATCGCTCCTTCAAGTTCGAAAATGCGGATATGCCTGCCCTGTGGACGCAACATCGCGCGCTCTTCAGGGCTGCGGACCTTCAGCGACGCGCGCACCGTGCCGTCGAGCACACGGCGCACCGGTGAGCCGCTCAGCTTGATAAGCAACAGAAACACCGCGGCGGCGATACCAACCGCAAAAGCCGCCATCAGATTCAATACCAGCATCGACAAGGTGACGCACGTCACCACAGCCAGATTGAGCAGGATTTCGCGGCGTTCCGCACCCTCAGCACCGAGTCGATGAACAAGATCACGCGTCCAGCGGTCAACCAGGGTCAGAGCGGTATAGATGATGACCCCTGCAAGCGCGGCCACCGGGACCTGCGCGATCAGCGGCCCCAGCACAAACAGCGACAGCAGCATGAACAAGGCGTGAAACAGCGAACACCGCTGAGTTCTTCCGCCGCTCAGAAAGCCTGCGGCACGTGTATGAGTGCTGGCGGCCGGCGGAACGGCGCCAAAAGCCGCCGCGAGAGCCGCCGCTGCACCCTGCGCCTTCAGTAAACGGTCGCTTTCATGCCGGCTGCGGGTCACCGGATCAACCACCACTGCCGCCAGCAAACCGTCCAGCGACGCCACCGCCGCCAGCAACAGCGCACTGGGCAGCAGGAAGGCCAGCCAATCTGCAAAATCATCACGCACGGAAAGATGCAGCATGGATACCAGTTCGCGCGGCGCAAAATCCGTCACCGGCAGTTCACCCACAAGCGGACCAACAATGCCGGGCGACAACCATGCCAACAAGCAATGCAATAGCACTCCGACCAGCAGGCCGCAAAGCATGACCGGCACTTTGCGGGTCACACGCGGGGCCAGAAAAATCACAGCGACTACGACCACCGTGACCAGCAGACTGGCGGGCCGGATCAGGCTGGCATCCTTCAGCAGTGCCTGCAAAGACGGGCCTGCATCGGCACCCAGCATCGGCCCGATCTGCGAAACAATCATCAGAATGGCGATGCCGTTCATGAACCCGGCGAGCACTGGGTAAGGCACGAATTTGATGGCGCGCCCCAATCGCAGCACACCAAACCCCAGCTGAAACAATCCGGACAGGAACACCGTAATAAAAGCCAACGTAAGCAGCTGCGGCACATCTGGCCCCTGTGGCGTCTGCAGTTGCGGATGTGCTGCCAGCGCGGCAAGAATTCCGGCAAATACCATGGTCACCGAAGTCCGCGCGCCCATCATCATGCAACTGCCAGAAGGAATCACAGCCGATACAAAGCTGCCGACGACCACTGACAACAATCCGGCAACCACGCCTACCGGTGCCCAGGCAGGACCAAGCACAGCGAACGCAAGCAGTCCCAGCCCCATGGCATGGGGAATCGCAATCAGCGTGGCGGCAAAGCCACCTGAAATATCGCCCGCCAGTGTGCGCAACGCCGTGCCATGGGCTGCGCGATGCGTTCCTGCAATGGCTTCGTTTTTGTTTAGCGACAAAAATCCTCACCCTGTTTTCTGCCGTGGACCTGCAGGTGTTTCTTTTTTCAGATCCGGCTCAGTATCTGCCCTTACAGTATAAACAGGACTGGATCACGGTCGCCCGGCCGGCGAACCGCCGCAATGTACCCGGATTGCCCATTCCAGCCGGCAACACAGACGGGTAAACTCCGGCGTCCCCTCTATTGGTCGAATCCGCCATGCAGATCACCGGCATCCAAGCCGCTGTCGAACACATCAAGCCCGAACGTGCCGCCGATGCCTATGCCGGGCAGGAAAGCCTGACCTATGTGCGCTGCAAGGTTACGACGGATGAAGACATCACCGGCATCGGCGTCACCGGCCGCTTTCTTTCCGCCGAGGTCGCGCATCTTCTTAACGGGGGCTTCGCGGAAACAGCCAAAGGTCTTGATCCGCTGGACATCGAAGCCGTGACGGCAACGCTGGCAAAAAAATTCAATCCGCGTCAATCCACCGGCATATTTGTATCGGCGATGTCCGCGCTGGATCTCGCTCTGTGGGACATCAAGGGCAAACAACTCAATCTGCCGGTCGCGCGACTGATCGGCGGGGCGCGCGTCGCCGTGCCCGCCTATGCCACTGTCGGACTCCCCGCATTCACGGAGACTGAACTGATCCACGCCTGCACCACTGCACTTTCCGCGGGTTTTCATGGCGCCAAAATTCTCGTTGGCGCGGGACGCAGTATCACCGAAGACGCGCAACGCATCCGCGCCGTGCGCGCAGCCATCGGCCGTGCGCCGCTGATGCTCGATGCCAACTGTGCGTATTCAGTGGCGGAAGCCAAACGGCTGGCAATGCTGGTCGCCGATTGCGACATCGCGTTTTTCGAGGAACCGCTGCGCGCCAATGACATTCCTTCACTGGCAGAGTTGCGCCGGGCAATCTCAATCCCGCTCGCGTCAGGCCAGATGATCCAGTCAATATCGTGGTTCCGTGACGTGCTCTCCTTTGGCGCACTCGACATCGTGCAGCCCAATGCCGCGTTCTGCGGCGGCTTGAGTGCAATGCTGCGCATCCTCGCGCTGGCTGAAGCGCATGGCGTGCCGGTCACCGGCGCCGGCGGTTATGAAGCAGCGAACCTGCCTGCGATGGCCGGACATGCGCACGGCGGCATGCTGGAAGTCCATGGTGCGCACGCGGCGCTGCGCACCCGCTTCGCTACGCATCCGGAATTCAGGGATGGGCAGATCCATGTTGCTGCAGAGCCGGGATTGGGATTTACGCTGAAGGATTAACTCCTTCGGGAATGGATTGCAAGTAATTGTTTTTAAACAATTTTTTAAAAGGCATCCGATGAGCACTGATAACCGCCGTTTCAAGCTGATCCCGATCGACCAACTGACGAAGGAACAGCAGGCTCTCACCGAAGCGATCAAGTCCGGTCCACGCGCCAAGCTCGCGAGTTCAGGTGCATCGAAGCCAGGCCCGCTGGGCGGACCGTTCAATGTCTGGCTGCGCAGCCCGGGCATCGGCGATCTGGTGCAGCAGCTCGGTGAAGAGATCCGTTTCCGCAGTTCCATCGCCGGCAAGCTCAACGAACTTGCCATCCTCGTCACCGCGCGGCACTGGACCTCGCAGTACGAATGGTTTGCGCATCACAAGCTGGCGCTGGAAGGCGGGCTCAATCCGAAAATCGCCGAGGACATCGCGCAGGGTAGACGGCCGGCCGGCATGGATACCGACGAGACGCTGGTCTACGAATTCTCGGTCGCACTGCACGAAACCCAGGGCGTGAGCGACGAGCTGTATGCAAAAGCCGTGGCGCGCTTCGGTGAGCGCGGCGTGGTTGACATCATTTCAGTCAACGGTTTCTACAGTCTGGTGTCGATGTGCCTGAACGTTGACGGCACGCCGCTGCCGGAGGGTAAGCCCCTCCCACTGCCCCCGCTGAAAAAATAACGTGGCGGTGATTTACGAGGCGCAGCACTTCGTGCTGCGCACACTGGACCAGCCGCATGTGTCTCGCGCTGATGGCGGGCACATTGTCATCGACCCGAAAGTCGCCGTTGAAGACCGCACGCAACTGACACGCGAACAGGCGATCGAACTGGTCAAACTGACTATGGTCGGCGGCGAGGCGATGAAATCAGTGCTCACCCGCAAGGGCATCGACATCGGCCGCATCAATTACCAGGACAACGGCAACTGGCGCGCCGAACTGCATGTGCATCTTTACGGCCGAGCGCGCGACGCTACACTGCAACCGTGGGGGCACGCGCTGGCATTTCCGCCGACGCGCGAGGATTTCCGCAGGGAGTTGGGCCATCTGGAGCCGCTGCGCGAAGACGACATCATCGAAGTTCGCGCGGAAATCATCCGCCTGCTGGCGAGCGAAAAATACCGGGATTTCTGATGCGCAGCGTCAGCCACGCATCAGCCCGGACCCGGTTGATCAACCGGGGGTAGCACCCGAAGACTTGACCACATCACCCCACTTCTTGAGTTCAGCCGGCATCACCTTCGCAAGTTCATCCGGTGTGCCTGCGAGCACATCCACGCCCTGGACAGCAAGACGTTTGGAGATTTCCGGGGTGCGCAGCGCCTTGGCAAAGCCGTCATGAATACGCAGCGTGGTCTCGCGCGAAATGCCGGCCGGACCCAGTAATGCATACCAGCCGCTGGTCTCGAAACCTTTCAGGGTTTCGCCGATGGCCTGCACATTGGGTAGTGACGCCGTACGTTTTGCGCTGCAAACGCCGATCGCACGCAGACGCCCCGAATCGATGAACGGTTTCGCAGCCAGCAGCGTATTCACCTGGAACTGGATATGGCCGGCAATCAGATCCGTCAATGCCTGACCAGCCCCTTTGTACGGAATATTCACCGCGTCGATCTGCGCCATGGTCTTGATCATTTCAACCGCAAGGTAGGCGGAGTTGCCGGCGGCCGTACCCGCTGTCAGCTGACCCGGCCGCGCTTTGGCCAACGCAATGAATTCCTTGACGTTGTTGACCGGCAGCGACGGGTGCACGACCAGCACAGTGGTGGTCAAACCGAGCTGGCTGATCATCGTGAAATCCTTGATCGGATCAAACGGCACTTTCTTGTACAGCGTGGGGTTAATCGCATGCGGCGTCGTCGCGATGACCAGCGTATGGCCGTCGGGTGCCGAACGTGCGACGAACTCGGTACCGATCATGGTCGCGCCGCCGGCACGGTTTTCAATAACGATCTGCTGGCCGAATTGTTTGGTCAACTCGGGGCTCAATAGCCGTGCGAGCACATCCGTGCCGCCGCCAGGGGCTGCAGGCACCACCAGACGAATGGGTTTGGAGGGAAACGCCTGCGCCGATACACTCGTTGAGAGCGCAGCAAGCAGAATCAGGGGAGCCAACCCGAACAGGGTCAGGCTATTGCAGCAAATGCCGAGAACGGCACAACGGGAGGGGGATGGATGTTTCATGTGGGGGATCATATGCCTTGAATATTGCATTTTTAATGACGGGAAAACGCTCCGGCGTTGAAGAAGCTCCTTGCAGTTTCAATGATACCGCCTCACGCACCCCCACTGGCGCCGATGAAAACGGGCTTTACTTGGGCGGCTGACGCACTGACAATATCCATACCGAGTACCTCAATACCAACCGCAATTCATGAATAACGAAAATTTTGTCCTCCATTACGTCCAAGCCTGCTCGTCCAATCAGTTGCCCATCGGCGACTGCGGTCCGGTATGGCAACTGGGCATCATCGCCGTGCTGTTGATCATGGCCATCGGCAGTCTGGTCGTTCTGAGTTTCCGCAGCGGGCCAGCCAAAACTTGAGAGCGAATCCCGCGAAGTCCTGCCGATTTCGCCGTGCTGTAGGGCTGCTGCTGACCGCCATTACGCTGACATGGGCCGGTAGCGTTCATGCGCAAGCCGCAGCCGCCGAAACGGCGCCGCAGGTGTGGCTGAATG
The DNA here is from genome assembly GCA_945862135.1 of Bordetella parapertussis. GTDB lineage: Bacteria > Pseudomonadota > Gammaproteobacteria > Burkholderiales > SG8-41. Next base: position 3,166 of record CAMAYE010000059.1, on the reverse strand, counting down.
CGGGCAGCTACTCACATCACTTCGATCGCGACAAGAATTTTCGCGAAAACAACGTCGGCTTTGGCGCCGAAATCTGGCTCAAAGAGAACCACGGCCTGATGGGCGGAACATTCATCAACAGTGATGGAGCGCGCAGCCACTATGCCGCCTATCAATGGCGGCCTCTGCACTGGCAACCGGCTGGAATTCACATCGCAGCGGGTATTACGCTAGGGGCCTTCGACGGTTATCTGCGCAACCGGGACGGCGGCTGGTTCCCGGCAGCGCTGCCGGTGCTGTCCGTGGAATACAAAATGGTCGGCGTCAATTTCCTGTTTGTTCCGACCATCCCGGATCGTCTTGACGGTGCGCTGGCCATGCAACTCAAGCTACGCGTCTGGTAGTTGCATTCGTCCTGCAAAGCTGAATCGCCCGTGATTCGAACACTCCTTCGCAGTAATTAAACGCTTCAGAAATAGCCATGCCGCATCGGCCTCACTCCGGCTGAATGCTGGCCTCGCGAATCAGTTTTGCCCATTTGGTCATCTGGGTATTGAAAAACGCAGTGAATTGTTCCTGGGTGTCCCCCACCGCATCGGCCCCCTGCAACCGCAACTGTTCTCGGGCATCCGGTGCAGTAATGATGCGTACAATCTCGGCATTGAGCTTCGCCATCACCGGTTTCGGCACCCCCGAGGGCACGGCAACGCCGTAGAACGACACCGCCTCGAAACCCGGAAGCGTTTCAGCAATCGCCGGCACATCAGGCAAGGCAGCGACTCGTTTGGGCGAGCTGACGCCCAGCGCGCGCAGCTTGCCGGCCTTCACATGCGGCAACGTAGGCAGAATCGTCCCGAACATGCAGGACCCGCGTCCGCCTAGCAGATCCAGCGTCGCCGGGTTGGCGCCCTTGTACGGCACATGGGTCATTTTCACGCCGCCCATATTGGCCAGCAGTTCGGCAGCGAGATGCGTCGTCGAACCATTGCCGCCTGAAGCATAAATAATGCTGCCAGGCTTGGCTTTCGCCAGCGCCAGCAATTGCGAAACGGAGCTGGCAGCGACCCCGGGATGAGTCACCAGCAGATTGGGTGAAAAGGCGAGATTGACCAGCGGCTGGAGGTCCTTGGCAGTGTTATACGGCAGTTTCTTCTGCAGCATCGGATTGACTGCAGTGCTCAGCGAAATCATCAGCATGGTATGGCCGTCGGCCGGGGCACGCACAGCCAGTTCAGTGCCGATCACCGTACCGCCGCCGGGACGATTGTCGACGACGACCTGCTGCCCCCAGTTCTCGGACAGTTTGACGCCGACCATGCGAGCCAGTTGGTCGTTTGGGCCTTGCGGCGCGAAAGGCACAATCAACCGCAGCGGTCGATTGGGAAACCCGGGGGCGGGATCGGCGTTCTTCTGCTGCACGGCGGAAGCCGGCGTCGTACAAAAGCCAATAAGCAGAGAAAAAGTCAGGCCGCCGACCTGAAGGATTGCGGTGTTCATGCAGCGCCTCCGTTCAAACTTGGGGTTTTTTGTCATAAACCGTTTTGGGCAGAATACGGTAGTTGGCGCTTGCCTTGCAGGCCAGCACACCGTCCTCGCCGTATACCTCCGCCTCGGTAAACATCACGCTGCGCCCGCGCTTGGTCACACTGCCCTTGCAGATGATCTCGCCTTTCGCCGGCGCCAGGTAATTGAGCGTCATGGTCATCGTCGCAACGCCCATTTCCATGTCAACAAGTGAGCGTACCGCCTGCGACATTGCGGCATCGATGATCGCAGCAACCGTTCCGCCATGAACTTCGCCACGACTGTTGCCAAGATGGGGCTGGAATGAAAGGCGAACCTGCGAGCGGCCATCTTCAAGCCCGTCAAGGTGGAAGCCGAGATGCTTGTACAGCGGCACTGAGGAACGCCACTGTGGCTCCGTCGATGTTTTTGCAATCATGATGGTCGGAAATTGAACAATCGCCTGATGTTACACCGGGTCAGCGTTTCGGGCGCGGGCTTGAATCCAGGAATTGCCTGGCGCATGATGCCGGCCAGAGTTCAACGGGGGGAGGAGCTTATGAAAGTCAAACGCATCGAACATGTCGGCATCGTCGTGCGCGACGTCGAGGCCAGTCGCAAATTATGGGAAGGCTGCTTCGGCATCAAGCTGGGCGGCACCGAGGACAACGCCACGCGGCGGCTGGCGCTTTACCCGGTCGGCGATTCGATGGTGGAGTTGATCGCCGGACTGACACCCGACAGCAAGCAGGCCAAAATGATTGCCGAAGGCAAGGGCGGGCTCAACCACGTCTGCCTTGAGGTTGAAAACATCGACGAGGCGCTGGCGGAACTGAAGGCCAAGGGCATACCGTTGCTCGACCAGGTCCCGCGCATCGGCCATGCCGGCTGCCGCATCGCCTTCCTTGATCCGTCAGCCACTGAGAACTGCCTGATTGAACTAGCGGAACTGCCGGCAGGCGGTACGCACTAGGCACACCATGAACCGATTATCAATGATCGTTTTAATGACACTTGTCGCTGCAGCGCTCGCCGGCTGCAGTTCGCGCGGGGTTTACGAAGGCATCCAGCAGCAGGAAGCAATGAGCCGTCCGGCGCCATACGGACAAGCAGCGCCGCACCGGCCGACTTATGACGAATACGAGTCCGAGCGCCGTAAGACGAACGCCGCAACGGACGTCCGCTGACTCCTATCCCGCCCTCTATTTTTTTAAAGCTGCCTGCAGCAGTTCGGCAACCACTTCGTTGACCGGGACCTTGCGTGTCTGCGCGAGCGCGTTGATCTGGGCAACAAGATCGCGGTTGAGTTTGACGGCAAACGGGATCAGCCCTGCTGCCTGATCCAGGCGACGTTGCTCACGACGGTCGGGCACCTCAGTGGCGGCCCCGCCAAAACGATCGGGGGTTCCCGCTTTTTTCATCTTGTTGACGAGTTTCAGCGCATTGTGCTTTTGCAGTTCGGTCGGCTTCATGGTCATGATCGCGGACTCCGGATGAGTGGGGTGCAGAAATGACAAGGCCGCGCAATTCGCGCGGCCCCTGGAAATTGTGCAGTGGATTATTGCGGCGGCTGTTGTGGTCCGCCACCACCGGCATTCCCGTTTCCGCCGCCGCCCCCACCACCGCCACGACGCTTGCCGGGACGTTTGTGGAATTTCTTGCCCCCTCCACCACCTCCGCCCCC
>CAMAYE010000058.1 GCA_945862135.1 Bordetella parapertussis | reverse complement strand
CCCGTTCATCGCATTGCGGTCAGATCACCAGCACCAAGACTATTACCGCGATCACGATGCTGAGAAAAACCGCCGCACTGCCAAAATCCTTGGCGCGTCCAAGCAGCGTGTGGGGTTCCGGACTGACGGCATCACAAAGCGCCTCCAGTCCGGAGTTCAGCAACTCCACCACCCAGACCAGAAGGATGGCGCCGATCAGCAGAGCCATGCGCCAGTTTTCGCTAACAAGCCATGGCACTGCGGCTATCAACGGCACGCCCACGATCACTTCCTGGCGGAACGCCGCCTCGTGCCGCCACGCCGCGCGTAATCCGGCAATGGTGTATCGCATCGCCGGCAAGAGGCGTCCGGGCCCGCCAGTGCTTTTCATGACGGCGGCGCCAATACGGCCTGGTTCAGGATGTCCTTGCCGGGACGGTAAGTCGAGGATTGCATTTCAAAAAATCCCAGCATGGTGTGAAAGACATTGTCATGCGAAAAAGGAACTCTGCTGTTTTCGCGTAGCGTGGGGGTGTTTGCGGCATGGAATCTCGAGCCAAACCACATTATCGCAGGCACATGCAACTGTGCTTTGGGTGCGATGGATTTGGGCATCCCATGCAGATAGAGCCCGTTTTCACCGAGCGATTCGCCATGATCGCTGACATAGAACAGCGCGGTTTCGAACCGGTTGTCGTTTTTCTGCAGAAGATCGATCGCCTTGGCCAGGAAATGGTCGGTATAAAGAATGGCATTGTCATAAGCATTGATGATTTCCTCTTGGCTGCAAAGGCTGAGATCGCTTTCCCTGCAGGCGGGCTTGAATTTTTCAAATGCCGGCGGATAGCGCTTGTAATAGGCAGGGCCGTGATTTCCCATCTGGTGCAGAACGATCAGGATGTCGCCCCGCGGGTGCAGGTCGATGTAGTCCTGCAACCCCGAGAGCATGCCTTCGTCCCTGCATTCGCTGTCGCATAGAGGATTCGTTTTGGAGGAACGATAATCTTCGAATTGCACGCGATTGGCGACTCCCTTGGAGTCGGAGTTGTTGTCGCGCCATAGTACGTTCACCCCGCCGCGCTGCAAGACGTCGAGCAGATTTTCCTGCTTGTTGATTTCCAGTGTGCTCTTGGTTTCTCCGTCCAGCATGAACATGCATGGCACCGAAACCGCGGTCGATGTTCCGCAGGCTTTGAAACCGGAAAAACTGATGACATTCTTCTGGCGCAGATGCGGATTGGTGTCGCGGCCATAACCGTTCAGCGAAAAGTGATCGGCGCGTGCGGTTTCGCCGACGACCAGTATGACCAGTTCACGGCTGATATCGGTGACCGGGATTTTGGCGTCGGCGCCGACGGTGGTGATGGGGTCGGTGGATACTGACTGAAAAGACTGCGCGGCGAATTTGATGGTCGAGTAGAGGAAATAGACCGGATTCGCGCGCTGCCGCAGTTCCTTGTGCTCCCGCAGAAAAGACGCGTAAAAACTGCCGAACAGCAGCGCCGCGCCGATTACCAGCAGCAGCGTTGCGCCCGTCAGCTTCAGGCGCGCAACAGATTCCTTCTGCCAGCCCCGCCATTGCAACGGCACCCAGGCCACGGCAAGCGCGGGGGCGATGCCGAGCAGGCCGAAATAGGTCAGCAGCCTGAAGTTGAACAGATCCAGCGCTTCCGCTGTATTGGTGTGCGCGGCGTTGCGCAGCATGTCGTCGCTGATGATCACGCCGTAGCTGTCCATGAAATACGCAGCCAGCGAAGACAGAAGAAGGATGGTGATGAGAACTGGTTTTGTGCTGCGCTTGAAACAAAGCATCCCCAGTACCAGCACTGTTACGCCGCCGATCACCAAGACCAGCGACAGTACCGCTGGCGCGTGGCCACTGCTCATCGAATAGGTTTGCAGCACATTGGCGACCAGTGTGTTGTTACAGAACGCCAGCAGAAAAGCGGTGACTGCAACAATCAGCGTGTTGCTCGAGACGCTGTGCCTGGATGTTTTTGAAGGTTCCTGCATGGATTTGCCTTGTGTCTGTATCTCGGGTGATCTGGCGATTCGGCGAGGACGCTGGCAAAAGCCTCACTACGGCTGCCGGTCTGTCTGCAACGAGGCATTCGTACTGGTTATCCCGATACGATTGGATGAAGCATACAAAGCTGGTCGTGAAGATTGAGTTAAGTGCTGGTTGCGTGGCCGGGCTGTGTTCATGTGGCCAACTCTCAACATTCCAATCGTTTGTGAATCAGGTCGCAATGACCGGTTGCGGGATGAAGTGTTGCCGGATGGAGACAGTCAGACGCTCGATAAAATTCATAAGTAATTGATTTTATTGAATAATATTGCTGGTCTGATTTGTGCATTCATAGGGTCGGTGGCGTGTTGATTACAAGGAGCCTGACCATGAATATCCCGCGTTATCCGCATCTGCTGGTGGTCGTGCTGTCATGGCTGTTTATTTTGCCGGCACAGGCCATCGCGGCCTCCGAACCCCTGCAGACACGCTTTGTCAGGGACTTCAGCAGTTTTTCCGGTTCCGAAGCCAATGCACAGAGCCTTTACACCGGCCTCAAGCACGGCACGCGCATTACCCTCGCTGCACCGACAACAACAACCAGCGGCGGCAGCATCGCCACACCGGTTGTTCAATTTGATCCGCCGACCCGACCGATGGGCAATGGCAATGTATTCATCAGTGCCGCGCTGGCGAAGCAGCTATTGGCGAACTACGGCATCACCGAACCGACGCCGCAGCAACTGCAGGCTGCGCTGACCAGCGGCACCATACAGCCTCCCGGCAGGACCAAGCCGGTTGTGCTGCAAGGCATCCTGCTGCAGCGCGCTGAGGGCATGGGTTGGGGCAGCATTGCCAAAAATTCCGGCATGAGAATCGGCAAGGTCGCTAGAGGCTACAAATCCGGCAAAACAGTGATTGCTTCAAGCAGCGGCGCGCCCACTGAGCCGGCTAATACGGTCAGTACCGGATTCAGTGCGCATGCCATGAGCGGCGGGAACGCTGGCAGCGTGAGCACCCGTTTCACCACTGTCGGAGGCAGTGCTGTCAGCACGCAGGGGCATGGCCTGATCAGGCGCTAAAGCGCTGACGTATTTATTCTGCGGGACAAACTGTGCCGTAAAGAACCGGGGTCGCGGAGATGCATGCGAGAAGCCGTTGTGATTGCCGTCACTACGGCACTTGAATAACGATAAGCGCTGATAATCACCGCAAAACCAATATGAGAATGACCGCGGGTACCGGTTCAGGCGGGTGTATGTGCCCGCTTGGCGGTAAGATGGCCTACGCCTTAAGGTTCGGGCGGAGCCTGACGGGAGGTCATCATGGAATGGCTCAACATGCTGGGAAGCCAGACAGTCCGGCTGTGGCTTGCGCAGTCAGCCGTCATTTTCTTTCTGGTCAGCGGCGCGGCCCTGCTGGTTTTTGGCATCAGCCTGATCATCAACAGTACAGCCGCATTGCGCTTCATCGGCAGGATGAACCACTGGGTATCGTTTCGCGCGGCGACCAGAACCATTGAAGTGCCGCGTGATACCCGGTCTATCGTCCTGCGATACCGCTATGCCTTTGCTGTGGTGTTTGTTGCCGGCGGCGTGTTTGTACTCCATGGATTGCTGACGCAATTCAACACCCGCGCGGCGATTACGCTGCTCGGACTCGAGGTGATCAATCCGCGTGCGGCGGATTGGTTGGCCGACAGCCTGCGCTGGGCGCTTGTGCTCGGCAATGCGCTCGCTGTGGTTGCCGGCATCATGTTGGCGTTTTTCCCTGCGCGCGTTTCCGCGCTTGAAGCGCTTGGCGGCAAATGGATTTCATCGCGTCAGGCGACCAAGGGTGGAAACGATATGCACATGAAGATGGACGGCTGGGTGGCAATTCATCCGCGCGAATCCGGCGGCATCATTGTCCTCATTGCGCTGGTGATGATCGGCTTTTTCGGGATGATGGCGTCCAAAGTCTGGTGATGGTGCTTTGCCGCTAGTGTTTGTCGCGCCCTCTTGCGTCGGTGTTGTAACCCGCAGTTACCTTTGTAACGATCGCTTACACAACCGCGGGGAACGCCCCCGCTGCGCTCCGACTCTGATTGAACAGAGCCACCCATGACGGGTGGACATCACGTTGTTCAAACTTGTCGGAGAAAACAATGAACAAAATCATCATCAGTGCATTGGTCGCTGCCGGATTAGCAACTGTCGTACCCTTGACCATGGCTCAACCCGTAGGTCAGGCGCCAGGTGCGGGGCAAGGCCATCATGGCCAGCGTTTCAGTCATGAAAAAAAGGCGTTCAGCCTGCCAAGTGAACGTGTCGAGGCGCGTCTGTCCTATATAAAGACTGCGCTGAAAATCACCGATGCGCAACAGTCACTTTGGGACGCTTTTGCCGGCGTGATGCGCAAGCAGGCGAAAGAAGCCGATGTGCGTGTCGAAGGGCGTCGCGCAAAAATGGCCGCCAATGAGGCGGGCAGGCGTCCGACAGCGATCGAACGCCTTGAGCGCCGGCAGGAACACATGGCGTTGGCAGCAACGCGGATCGGCGAACGTCTTGCCGTGCAGAAACCGCTCTACGCCGCCCTGACACCCGAACAGCAACAGATCGCGGACAAGGTCCTCGCCGGTCATGCCGGCAACCGTGGCGGCAAACGCGGTGGTCACCATGGCGGTCACGGTCGCGCATAACGTGGCTGTCGTTTAATGGCGACAAACAGCGAAAGGGCCGGCTTGTGCTGGCCCTTTTTTTACTGTGTTGCCAGTTACTTGATCGCTTGCGTCAATCTGAATGCAGAACATCCCCATTAACAAACTCTTACAAAATTGATGGGCTCATTGCATATGAAGTCGTGTCAGAGTTCATGAGGAGATTGCCAACATGAAAAAGACATATCGTGTGTTGTTTGTTGCATCGGCGCTGACGGCATTGAACGGCTGCATAGCCGTGCCGGCACAGCCGGGCTACTACGAGCCTGCGCCTGTGGTTTACGTACCGGCGCCGGTGATTTACGGCCCGCCGGTTTATTACGGCCCTTCCATCAGTTTCGGTTTCTACCGCGGGTGGGCCGGCCATGGCGGTCATGGTCATCGTGGCGGGCGCGGCCATGGACACCGTTAAGTTTCGGACCCGGGCCGCCATGCGTCGCGCGCTGATCGGACTTTCGCTGCTGCTCGGTACCTTGACCGCCGCGTCGCCGGCCTTGAGCGAAGTCAGCGTGACAGTTGCGATTCCCGGCGTGAGCATCGGTATTGATCAGCCCGCCTATCCGGAACTCATGCCGATACCCGGTTACCCCGTGTATTACGCACCGCAGGCGCACGCGAATCTGTTTTTTTACGATGGGCTCTACTGGGTTTACCACGACGATCGCTGGTTATCGAGCGCCTGGTACAACGGTCCCTGGGATCTGGTGGACCCCTATTACGTACCACTGTTCGTGTTGCGGGTGCCGGTGCGTTACTACATCTATCCGCCGCCGTATTTCCACGGATGGGTGAACTGGGCGCCGCCGCGCTGGGACATTCATTGGGGTCCGCGCTGGGCGCAGCATCGGCATGACTGGGATCAGTGGGATCGTCGCGTGTCGTGGCATGCCGCGCCGCCCCCGGTATACCAGCGGCATTTCTCCGGTGACCGCTACCCGCGGCGTGAACACCAGCATGCGCTGCGTGACGAGCATTATCGTTACCAGCCGCGCGATGCCGCAGTGCGCCAGCGTTATTTCCACGAGCGTTCCGCGTCGCAGGCGCCGGTACGTGTCGAGCCGCCGCGCCGTTACGAACTGCAACAGGAGCGCATTGCCGCTCCTGTGCGGTCTGTGCCGCAAGCGCGCAATCCTGCGGTTTTCGAACAAGGCCGCGCATCGCAGCCTGGTGCAGAAAAGCTTGAGCACGATGATCGTGGCCATCGCGAGCGGGTCGCGCCACCGATCCAGAGTGGCCATGTCGTACAGAACCCGCTGCCAGCGCAGCGACCGCGTGAAATCCAGCAGCGCCACGCGCCAGTCCAGGCGGCGCAAATGCAGCAGCCCCGGACCTTCAGCCAGCAACCTGCCGTGCAGCAACGGCAGGCCATGAGAAATGAAACAGATCGCCGCGTGCAACACGAGCCGCGGATGCGCTCATACCGGGAACGGGAACCGCAAGGACGGGGTAATGATCAACAGCGCGGCCGTTAACAAGCGCGCATGACTATTGCGTTGAATCAAACGGGGCATATGGCCCCGTTTTCTTTTATGCATGCCGATAACTGCAGCAGTTGTGGCCAAGCTGATTGGCCTGCTGCTGGTTCAGCGTTGCGCTGCCGGCGCCTCGAAAAAGAATTCCCGCATCATGAATTCTTCAAGCCCCGAATTATCCCGGGCGCGGGCGGACAGCGAGACGGTTCGTCCCAGACGCTGCGACATCCACAGGAAATCTTCCTGCGCATTTTCGCGAATGATGGCAATCATCCTGCGGACCACGGCAATGCGGATGTCGCTGTTGTTGCCCCGGCGCACATCGATCAGCTGCTTGGTATTGCGGTTGATATTGTTGTTCCAGCCGTAAAAAATGAATTCTGCATGGTCGGAGCTCAGGCTTTCGATTTGGAACATGCCGCCGCCCTGTCTCGGGTCATAGCCGAAAGTGCGCTCGCGCGTCGAACCGAGATTGCCGGCAATAACGCGCTGCCTGCGGGCTTCCTCATCTTCAACCGGAACGACTGCAGGTGTTGCAGGTGCGGCAGCGCCGCGGGCGCGCCTTCGCGCCTCGATATAGGCATCCAGATCGCCCTCTACTGCGGGGCGGGGTGGAGGCGCCGGGGCCGGTGCTGCAGTTGATGGCGTGGCGGGCGTTGGCTTGTTCAACGCGATGACCGGTGGCGCAGGCTGCGGGGATGGTTTGGGTTTTGACCGCCGCTCCAGTTGCGCTGATGCAGACGGCGGCCTTGGTGGCGCAGGGATTGCGGGATTACTCGGCGGCGCCGGCGGCATCAGCCGCAGTGACAATGCGCTGCGGGCCTGCGGGTCTTCGCCAGACGGCGGCAGCACGAGCATTTTTTCCGTCTGCGGGGAGCCCAGCAAAGCCACAACGTGCAGAAGGATCGACAACGCAATGGCCACCCAGATCCTGGGCACCACCACGCCATCGTTTCTGCTGCGGAATTCGTCGATCCGGTCGTTCATCAATCCGTTGTTGCCTTGTCATGCCGGGGATTTACGGACGAGCCGTCAAAGCGGCGAGGCGCGATATCACTGCACAATATATCGCTTCCGACCACCTTGAATTGCATTAATTCGCCGCGAGCAAGCGGGGCGGCGAGCCCCGGAAGTCATGCGCCGAAGGTGTAGCGGCTGCCGACGTTGGAGTAGACCACCTTGTCAGGCATATTCTGGCGCAGCATGTCGATGAAACGTTCGCCGGTGCAATGCATCGGCACGATCACGTCAGGGTTGATCGCCTGCAGTTCCTTCAGCGAGTGCTGCAGGTATTCCGGATTGGCCGGTCCAAGATGGAAGCCGCCCATCACTGCGTGCACCTTGTCGACGTTCGCGGCCTTCATCGCGCTGCGTACGGTGTTGATGATGCCGGTGTGGCCGCAGGATGAAATCACCACCAGGCCCTTGCCTTTGACGATGTAGCAAGTGGCGTGTTCGTCGGGGTGGCTGTCCTTGACCAGCTTGCCCGCGCGCTCGGCTTCGCTGAAATGATCGTCCACTACCAGCGAGCCGCCGGTGACTTCCTCAAACGATGTGCGTTCGATGTAACCCGAAGTGAAGGCGCCGTCGAGCGCCTGCGGTTTCGGGCAGCACATCGGCATCACCTTCTGAGCTTCAAGCGCGGCGCGGTCCAGCGTGCACCACTCCAGCGTCTCGCCGCCTTCCTTGACCCACTTGGTGCGGAATACCGTTTCGCCACCGACATACAGCGCGATGTCATCGCGCATCTGTCCGCGGTGCTGTTTCACAAAACCCTGCAGTCCGCCGAAATGGTCGAGGTGACCGTGGCTGAGGATCAGGCCGTTGATCTTGCCCGGCTCGATGCCCAGCAGTTCGAAATTGCGGTTGATGATCTCCGGCGTATAGCCGAAGTCGAGCACGTACTGCGCTTTCGCGCCGTTCATCTCCGATGTCAGATGCAGCGACAGACCCCATTCGCAGGCAAAGGTGCTTTCGGGGCGGCCGGTGATGCGTCCGACATGTTCGATCTTCACATGCGGATGCGCCATGCGCGGCAGGAAGCGTTCGTAGCGGGAATCAACCAGCACGCGTACGGTCAGGGCATCGACGACGGGCGGGGTAAATGGATTTGCGGTATTCATGGCGAAACTCCTCAAAGTCAGTGGCGATCCTACTTCGGCTGGAATGTTGATCTTATCCTAGCATCTCCTCCCGGATTGCCGGACGGACAGTTCTACTGGCACATCGAACCCGCAATCGTTCACATCACATTCTGAAGGACTGAAGATTGTCGCCCCTGTGCGGATCTTGCCGAAGATGTGCTTTGGCGTTGCATGGCGGGGACGACAGCGCCAGCGCCATATGGGTCGCGTGGAATTCCAGTTTCATCAGAAGTAACGATGAGATGGGCTTGAGTCCATGCAGCATTTCAAAAAACTGTTGATTTGAAAAATAAATTGTCACCTTGTGGAGATGACATGCTGCACTGCGGAAATTCGGATTTCCGGTTTGTAATGAGCAGACTGGAAAACATCTTTGACTATATGAGCATAGACGCATATAGTTATGAAAATAATAATTTCTACCTTCTGACATGAGTGCGGTTCGACATGAGTGAAATTGAAGAAATATTCGAGGAGGTCGCGGATTATTTTTCCGTGATGTCGGAGCCCGCGCGCCTGAAAATCATTCATGCCATCTGCCAATCCGAGAAAACCGTGTCGGAGATTGTTGAAGCTACAGGATCGACGCAATCCAATATCTCACGGCATCTGAGCTTGATGTACCGGCATGGTTTGCTGGCCCGGCGCCGTGAAGGCAACCAGATTTTTTATCGCATGACTGACGACACCATGATCGAACTGTGCCGATCGGCCTGCAACAGAATTGCCGCAACCATTGAAGACCGCGGTCCGCTGAAACGCCAACTCGTCAACCTGATGCCGCCAGCGGCTAAACGGAAATCTAAGGGATGAAAAGTAAAACTGTTGTCTCCATGGGGCAGGTGCGTCCTGCGCCCGAGGATCGCCGGGGATTCCTTAAAAAATCCCTGTCGCTGACGGGCGGAGCAGTTGCCGCTTTGGCGGGTGCTCGTGCAGCGCAAGCGCAGGGCGACCCGGCCATTCTCAAACTGCCCGCGCATTCCACGGGTCTGGGCCAGCCGGTCGCTGCACGCGGTTATGGCATGCCCTCCGAGTTTGAAAAAAACCTGCAGCGCCGCGAAAGTCCTGGCTTGACCAGGGCCGCACAATCTTCAGTCGCTTTTGCGCCCTTGCAGGGTTTGTTCGGCATCATTACGCCTAACGGTCTGCATTTCGAGCGCCACCACCAGGGCTGGTGGGATATTGATCCGCGCCAGCACCGGTTGATGGTTCATGGCCTGGTTCGCGAATCGCGGATTTACACCATGGACGATCTGATGCGGCTGCCGTCGGTCTCGCGCATCCATTTCATTGAATGCGGCGCCAATACCGGCATGGAGTGGGGCAATGTCGCCGTGCCCACGGTGCAATATACCCACGGCATGCTGTCCTGTTGCGAGTTCACCGGTGTTCCGTTGTCGAAACTGCTTGAGCATTGTGGCGCTGACACAAAAAAGGGGCGTTACGTCCTGGCTGAAGGCGCTGACGGATCAGGCCTCACCCGTACGATTGGCATGGACCGTGCGCTGGATGACGTGATTGTTGCCTGGGGCATGAACGGCGAATTCCTGCGTCCGGAAAACGGCTACCCCCTCAGGCTGGTGGTGCCCGGTGTGCAGGGTGTGTCATGGGTCAAATGGCTGCGGCGGCTTGAAGTCGGTGACAAACCCTGGGATACGCGCGAAGAGACCCTGCATTACATCGATCTGATGCCCGATGGTTTGCACCGGCAATATTCATCTGTGCAGGAATGCAAATCCGTCATCACGACGCCTTCGGGCGGGCAAGTATTGCTGAACAAGGGACAATACAACGTTACCGGAATCGCATGGTCCGGTCGCGGCCGTGTCCGGCGCGTTGACGTGTCCTTTGACGGTGGTCGCAACTGGAAAGAGGCGCGCCTCGAAAACCCGGTGCTGCCCAAGTCATTGACGCGCTTCAACATTGACTGGGTCTGGAATGGCGGTCCCGCAATACTGCAAAGCCGCGCGATCGACGATACCGGATATGTACAGCCGAAAATCGCGCAACTGCGTGCGGTTCGCGGCACGCGTTCGATCTATCACAACAATGCGATCCAGTCCTGGCTGGTGACGGCAAACGGGGAAGTCTCCAATGTACAGGTGGAATAAGGCGCGGATTGTCGTCATCGCGCTCGCCGCCGGCGTGTGCGTGCAGGCGGCTGCGCAAACCGCAAAACCGCTCTATCCCGGCGTCGGCCGAGCAGCGACAAGTGCGGAAATTGCCGCCTGGGACATTGACGTTCGAGGCGATCTCAAAGGTTTGCCACCCGGTTCAGGCAGTGTCTCCAGGGGCGAGACGTTGTGGGAAGCCAAGTGCACGTCCTGTCACGGCAGTTTTGGCGAATCCAACCAGATGTTCCCGCCGCTTATCGGCGGCATCACGCCCGAAGACATCAAAACCGGCCGGGTTGCTGCGCTGGCCAAGGGTGGCGAGCAGCGCACGACGGTGATGAAACTGTCGCGGATATCGACCTTGTGGGACTACATCAACCGCGCGATGCCCTGGAATGCGCCGAAAACGCTGACCGCTGACGAGGTTTATGCCCTGACGGCATATTTGCTTAATCAGGGCAACATCGTACCCGACACCTTCGTGCTTTCCGATAAAAACATGGCTGAAGTACAGTCGCGGCTGCCCAACCGCAACGGATTGACCCGCGATCACGGTCTTTGGGAAACCCAGGGCAAACCCGATGTCAACGCCAAGGCCTGCATGAAAAACTGTGGCCCGGAACCGCGTATTACCTCATCGCTGCCCGACCATGCCCGCGGATCCCACGGTGATCTTGTCGAGCAGAACCGCCTTTTTGGCCCCGTGCGCGCCGTCAGCCTTGCCGGTGGCGCGGTGGCTGCCGCGCCGGCGGTGTCGGCGCCGGCAGCCGATCCCGCGCAGGCGCTTGCCACAAAAGCTGGCTGCATGGCCTGTCATACTGCGAAGCAGCGTGTCATCGGGCCCTCCTTCGCCGAAATTGCCGCCAAATATCGTGCCGACAGCGGTGCCGAAACCAGGCTTATGGCCAAAGTGAAATCAGGGGGGCAGGGCGTGTGGGGTAACGTGCCGATGCCGCCATTTGCAAATTTGCAGGAGCAGGACCTGCGCACGTTGGTGCGCTGGATACTTAAGACCGAGTAAACAGGAGGCAACATGAATCATTCACGCAGAAAGGCGATCAAAACCGGGGGTGGCCTGCTGGCCATGCTGTTTGCAGCAGGCATCCTCAGCCCGGAGGAGGCGCTGGCCCAGGCCGATGCATTTTCGATGAAAACCCTGGCTGAGGCGATGCGCGCGGTTGGCGCTCAGAATCCGGCCGCATCGGATGCCATCATCATCAAAGCTCCTGCCATTGCCGAGAATGGTGCCGTGGTGCCTGTCGCAGTGGAAAGCAAACTCCCCGGGACTGAATCGATTACGCTTCTGGTGGAAAAAAACCCGACGCCGCTCGTTGCCAGTTTCGGAATCCCGGCGGGCACCACGGGCAGTGTTTCGACACGGGTGAAGATGGGCCAGACTTCAGATGTCTATGCGTTGGTCAAGGCTGACGGCAAGTTCTACATGGCCAAAAAAGAAATCAAGATCACCCTCGGCGGCTGCGGCGGCTGATCCTACAAGGAGAGAAACATGGCAGATCCGATGAGAATTCGTGCAACGGCACGCGATGGAGTGGTAAACGTAAAAGTCCTGATGAGTCACGAAATGGAAACCGGGCAGCGCAAGGACGCTTCCGGCAAACTGGTTCCCGCACATTACATTCGCAGCGTCAGCGCCACCCACCAGGGCAAGACCGTGCTGACTGCGCAGTGGGGCCCGGCGGTTTCCAAAAATCCCTATCTGGAGTTCGATTTCAAAGGCGGCCAGAAGGGTGAAAAGGTCGTTGTCACCTGGGAAGACAACAAAGGTGAAAAACGCACTGACGAAGGGGTTATCAATTAATTGATTGATAACCGGTTCTTGCGGACAATATTTTTAGTAGCTGATCCAAAATAAGAACAGACTTGAGTGCCATGCACCCGCATCAAGGCGGCGGGTGAATGGTGTGAAACAGAGGGCTGACGAGATTGCAAGCGACAGTACCTTCCACAAAGGTGAGGAGACCATGATGACCCGATTGATTGGCATTGCTGCGTTGCTGGGGGCGATATTCGCGTCCAGCGTCCATGCGCAAAACACCACGCTTGACGAAATTGCCCGCTACCGCGCGCAATTGCAGGACGGCAATCCCGCCGAATTGTGGGAGGCCCGTGGAGAGGATCTGTGGAAACAAAAGCGCGGACCCAAACAGGTGTCGCTGGAGCAGTGCGACCTGGGCAAGGGCCGCGGCGTGGTCAAAGGCGCCTATGCCGAATTACCGCGCTATTTCTCAGATGTGGACAAGGTGATGGATCTGGAGAGCAGGCTTCTGCACTGCATGGTGACCCTGCAGGGCTTCAGTAGAGCCGATGTCACAAAACGCGTATTCGGCTCGGGTAGCAATCGCTCCGACTATGAAGCTCTCGCGGCATGGATCACCTCTGAATCCAAAGGCGTGGTCATGAAGGTGTCACTGAACCACCAGAAGATGCAGGAGGCTTATGAGCTTGGTGAAAAGGCCTTCTACTTTCGCGGTGGCCCACATGACTTTTCCTGTGCAACTTGCCATGGCGAAGACAACAAACGCATCCGGCTGCAGGATCTGCCCAACCTGACCCAGAAAAAGGGTGCGCAACAGGGTTACACGACCTGGCCGGCATACCGCGTGTCGCAGGGGGAATTACGCACATTCCAGTGGCGGCTCAATGACTGCTTCCGTCAGCAGCGCTTTCCTGAACTGGTTTTCGCTTCCGAACTTTCGGTCGCGCTGACTGCATTTCTTGCCTACAACGCCAATGGCGCCGCTTTTAACGCGCCGGCCATCAAACGCTAAGGAGACGATCATCATGAAACTGGCACATTGGGCATTGCCTGCAGTCGTGATCGCCGGCCTAGTCGCCGCCGGGTGCGCGACAGCGCCCCGCGAAATGCAACCGGTGACGGCGAATGACCTGGCCATCATCAAAGCTTCTTTCAAGGAAAAAGGCCAGGCCAAGCTCGACCGGCTCGACCAGGACGAAGCGCAGAAGCTGTGCAGTCACCCGCCGTCGGTGAAGTTGCCGAGGCCGGTTGCTGCAGGCATCGAAAAAGCCAATATGGCGACGATCAAATATCCCGCCGACGGCAAGCTGATGGGCGACTGGAAGGCCGGTGAACGGATTGCGCAGACGGGGGTCGGCAAGCAGTTTTCCGACAATCCCAAGACGCCTTCCGGCGGCAACTGTTATGCCTGTCACCACCTGACCAAGAGCGAAATTTCGTTCGGCACCATCGGACCGAGCCTCTACAACTTCGGCAAGTTGCGGGGCGGCGCCACACCCGAGATGCAGCGTTATACCTACGGCCGCATCTATAACCCGCAGGCGTTTTCAGCCTGCTCCAACATGCCGCGTTTCGGCCACAACGACATTCTGACCGAGCAGCAGATCAAGGATGTTACTGCGTTGCTGCTTGATCCGAATTCGCCGGTGAATCAGTGAATCGGAGGGAGTTTCTGGGAGCGCTGGCGGCTGCGGCCGCTTGCGGAGTCCCTCTTGACGCCGCGCGCGCCCAGGTTGCACAGGCGCTCTACAATCCGCCGCGTTTCGGCAACGTCAGCCTGTTGCATTTCACCGACTGCCACGCGCAACTGCTCCCGGTGTATTTTCGCGAGCCCAACGCCAACATCGGCGTCGGTGAAGCCTCCGGCCGGCTGCCGCATCTGGTCGGTGAACATCTCCTGAAAAGCGCTGGCATTGCACCGGGAACGGCTGAAGCACATGCATTCACCTATCTCGATTTCGCTGCTGCCGCAAAACGCTATGGCAAGGTTGGCGGCTTCGCCCATCTCGCCACACTGGTGAAACGCATGCGCGAGAGCCGGCCCGGCGCGCTTCTGCTTGATGGCGGAGATACCTGGCAGGGTTCTGCCACCTCGCTGTGGACGCAGGGCCGCGACATGATCGAAGCCTGCCAGCAACTCGGCGTCGACATCATGACGGCGCACTGGGAGTTCACCTACGGCGACAAACGAGTCCAGGAAGCGATCAAGTCGCTGGGGCGCATCGAATTCGTAGCGCAAAACGTCAAGACTGCTGACTTTGGTGATCCGGTATTCAAGCCTTACGTCATGCGCGAGATGAACGGCGTTCCGGTTGCCATCATCGGCCAGGCGTTTCCATATACCCCGATCGCCAACCCGCGCCATTTTGTGCCGGATTGGACATTCGGCATTCAAGAGACTGAACTGCAGGCGGTTGTCAACGAAGCACGCGGCAAAGGTGCGCGCGCAGTCGTGCTGCTCTCGCACAACGGCATGGACGTCGATATCAAGCTGGCCAGTCGGGTGCGCGGTATGGATGCGATTATGGGTGGCCATACCCACGATGGCGTACCGGTACCCGTGGTGGTTACCAACGCCGGCGGCAAGACCATCGTCACCAACGCCGGTTCGAACGGAAAATTCCTTTCGGTGCTCGACCTTGACGTCAAGAGCAGCGGCGTTGCCGATTACCGTTACCGGCTGCTGCCCGTATTCTCCAACCTGCTGCCTGCCGATTCGCAGATGCAGTCGCTGATCGATCGTGTGCGCGCGCCGTACGCGGCCAAGCTGAACGAACCGCTGGCGGTCACCGAAGGACTTCTCTATCGGCGCGGCAATTTCAACGGCACCTTCGATCAACTGATCCTGGATGCCTTGATGGCCGTGAAAGGTGCCGAGATCGGGTTCTCACCGGGTTTCCGCTGGGGCACCTCACTGTTGCCGGGACAAACCATTCTGCGTGAACACCTTATGGACCAGACAGCGATCACCTATCCCAGCGTGACCGTCAATGAACTGACTGGAACCGATATCAAGGCGATACTCGAAGATGTCTGCGACAACCTGTTCAATCCCGACCCGTATCTGCAGCAGGGTGGTGACATGGTGCGCGTCGGCGGTATGAGTTACGCCTGCAATCCCACTGCGGCAATCGGTAAGCGCATCGACGATATGCGACTGAACGGCAAGCCGATTGAAGCCGGACGGCGTTACAAGGTTGCGGGCTGGGCGCCCGTTGCCGCAGGCGCGACCGGCGAACCGGTATGGGATGTCGTTGAGCGTTACCTAAAAGATACCAAGGTCATCAAGCCGCGTGCCCCCAATCTGCCTAGGCTCATCGGCATGACCGGTAACCAAGGGTTGGCGTGAGAAGAACCTGGCTCGCCGCGCTGGGTTGCGTGTTTGTACTCGCGGCCTTGCCGGCGAGTGCGCTCGACGCCATCCGCATCACACCCAGCGTGTATTACATCCGCGGCGAAGCCGGCGTACCCTCGCCGGTCAATCGCGGCCATACCTCAAACGCCGGATTTGTAGTTACCACTGACGGCGTTGTGGTGTTTGATGCGTTGGGCACACCTGTGCTCGGCAAGGAATTCATCGACGCTATCCGCAAGGTGACTCAGCAGCCGATCCGTCGAGTCATCATCAGCCACTATCATGCGGATCATTTCTACGGCCTGCCGCCGTTCAAGGATATCGGTGCGGAAATCTGGGCTCATCCTGCAGCAGGGAATTATCTGAACTCCGAAGCCTCAAGGCAGCGGCTGGCCGAGCGCCAGTCCAGTCTTGCGCCCTGGGTGGGCAAGAACATGCGGCTGATCCCGGCCGACCGCTGGATCGAAAAGGACACCTCGTTCAAGCTCGGCGCGCATACCTTCCGCGTATTTCCCGTCGGGCCTGCCCATACCCCGGAAGATCTGGCCATGGTGGTGGAAGAGGAAAAT
>CAMAYE010000057.1 GCA_945862135.1 Bordetella parapertussis | reverse complement strand
TATTGATTGGTTTGTCAGAAAGCATGCGTCTATTATGCGTTCGAAATTGATGTGTTAACCAGCGTTACTGCCTTTCAATAAGCATGGCATCACCATAGCTGAAAAACCGGTAACGCTGCTCGATCGCATGCCGGTAGGCGTTGCGAATGTTGTCGAAGCCGCCAAAAGCGGACACCAGCATCAACAGTGTCGACTTCGGCAGATGAAAATTGGTAATCAAACGGTCAACGATACGTAATCGGTAACCGGGTAACACAAAAAGCGAAGTCTCCGCGCTGCCCGCCGTAATATCGCCAATGGCAGCAGCGGACTCCAACGCGCGCAGACTGGTGGTGCCGACCGCAACAATACGTCCTCCGGCGCCACGGTGAGTATTGATCGCATCAACCGTCTGCTGCGACAGGCTGTACCACTCGCTGTGCATGCGGTGTTCAGCGAGGTCCTGCGTGCGCACCGGCTGAAACGTACCGGCGCCGACGTGCAGGGTCAGATACGCTGTGCCTATGCCTTTGTCGCGCAAGGTATCGAGCAAAGCCGTATCGAAATGCAGGCCGGCCGTCGGCGCGGCCACGGCGCCGGGTGTACGCGCAAAAACTGTCTGATAACGCGTCTCATCATCGACGCCGGGCTGGTGTTCGATGTAGGGCGGCAGCGGCAATGCGCCAAAGCGTTCCAACTGTGCAAATACGTCCTCTTCCGGAAACCGGAGGCGATATAGTTCGCCTTCTCGGGCAACAACCCCCAACACCAGTCCGTCCGCCAGATGGAGTTCGCTGCCGGCCTTGGGCGCATGGCTGGCACGGATCTGCGCCAGCGCTTCGTTTGATCCCAGAACACGTTCGATCAGGACTTCGATGCGGCCACCGCTGGCTTTCTGCCCGGTCAGCCGCGCCTTGATGACTTTGGTGTCATTGAGCACCAGCAGATCACCCGCCCGCAGCAGGTCCGGCACATCGGTGAAGCGGTGATCGCGCAATACGCCGCTCTCTCCATCGAGATGCAGCAACCGGCTCGCCCGGCGTTCGGCCGCGGGCGATTGCGCAATCAGCTCTTCGGGAAGGTGGTAATCAAAGTCGTCCAGACGCATCGCGCGGATTATACGGACGGATACAGCGGATGGTTGCCGCATTGATGCTGTTTGACCGAT
The DNA here is from genome assembly GCA_945862135.1 of Bordetella parapertussis. Lineage (GTDB taxonomy): Bacteria > Pseudomonadota > Gammaproteobacteria > Burkholderiales > SG8-41. The sequence goes on along the minus strand of CAMAYE010000057.1, from coordinate 15,082 downwards.
AATCACCCTCCCCGTGCCTCGGTGGTGGAATTGGTAGACGCGCCGGACTCAAAATCCGGTGCCGCAAGGCGTGTCGGTTCGAGTCCGACCCGAGGCACCACTCATACAAGTCCCTTTGCGCCGCACCGGCGCAAGGCTTTCCCAGCCCAATCAACGGAAAAGACCATGACTGAAAAGGAAATCGGCGTCAGCATCGACGGACATGTCGCAACAGTGGAACTGCGTCGTCCGCCCAACAATTTTCTCGATATCGATCTGATTGGTGAACTGGCCTCGGCGCTGGAAGCACTCGACAAGGACGACAACTGCCGCAGCATCGTGCTCGCCGCCGCCGGCAAACATTTCTGCGCTGGCGCCAACCTGAAAAAACGCGTCGATGACGAGGCGGCCGGCAAAAAACAGGTCACTCAGCCGCGGCACCTGTATCACGAGGCACAACGCCTGGTGCAGACGCGCAAACCGATCGTCGCCGCCGTCCATGGCAGTGCCATCGGTGCCGGACTCGGCCTCGCACTGGTCGCCGATTTCCGCGTGACCTGCAAGGAAGCGCGTCTGGCAGCGAACTTTTGCGCGATGGGTTATCACCCCGGTTTCGGCATGACCGTCACGCTGCCGCGCCTGGTCGGCCATCAGACCGCAAAATGGCTGTTCCTGACCGGCAAACGTATTCCCGGCGAAGAAGCTGTTGAACTGGGACTGGCTGATCGTCTGGTCGCGCAGGATCAGGTACGCCTGGTCGCACAGGAAATGGCGGCCGAGCTGGCGAAGTCCGGCCCGCTGGCGGTGCAGGCGACTCGCGAAACACTCAATGGGGATCTGTTCGCGGCCTTCCGCGCCGCAACCGAACGTGAAGCGTTCATCCAGATGATGCTGCGCGAAACCAACGACTTCAAGGAAGGCGTCAAGGCAGGCTTTGACCGACGCGATCCGGTGTTTACCGGAAGCTGATCGCTTGCCGGACTGAAATTCAGGGCACGGTGACTTCGACGTTGTCGATCAGCCGTGTCTTGCCCAGCCGGGCCGCCGCAAGTATCACCAGCTCGCGCTCGCCGTTGGACGGCGGTTGCAGATCAGCGCGGCGGCGCACGGCCACATAGTCGGGTTTCCAGCCGTGTTTGGCCAGTTCAGCCATCGCGCCGAGTTCAATGCGCTGATAATCCCGCGCGCCGAGTGCAATTTCGCCGCGGGAATTTTTCAGCACGCGGTACAGGCGCGTTGCTTCCTGGCGCTCAGCCGGCGTCAGATAGCTGTTGCGCGATGACAGCGCCAAGCCGTCTTCGGCACGAACCGTTTCCGCAAGGATCAGCTCGATCGGCAATGCGAACTGGCGCACCATGTTAGACAGCACCAGACATTGCTGGTAATCCTTCTTGCCGAAAATCGCCGCATGCGGCGATACCATGTTGAACAGTTTCAGCACTACCGTGGCGACGCCGCGGAAATGCCCGGGACGCGCACCGCCATCCAGAATGTGCTGAAGATCGGAAGGTTCGACAACGTAAGTCTGCGGCTCCGGATAAATTTCCTTCTCGTCAGGCGCAAACACCACATCGACGCCGGCATTGCGCAGGCGCTCACAGTCCGATTCGAAAGTGCGCGGGTAACGGTCGAAATCCTCGCGCGGACCGAATTGCAGCCGGTTGACGAAAATGCTGACCACGGTACAGGCTGCGCGCGGCTTGGCAATGCGCATCAGCTCGATGTGTCCTTCGTGCAGATTGCCCATTGTCGGCACGAACACGTTGTCGGGTTCGCGCCGCAGGCGTTCGCGCAGCTCGGGCACGGAATGAATGATGTCCATTGGAGACCGTGGGTCGGTGACAGGTAGTGGATAAAAGAGGGCGCATTATATATGCGCCCACAGGCTGCAGCGGCGAACGCCGCGGGGATCAGAAAGAGTGCTCGCGCCCCGGAAACTTGCCCGAACGCACTTCTTCGACGTACAGCGCAACCGCGTCCTGGATCGAACCTGCGGCGGCCTTCATGAAATTCTTGACGAACTTGGCCTTTTTCCCGGGATAAACGTCCAGCATGTCATGCAGCACCAGCACCTGGCCGTGGCAATCGGCGCCGGCGCCGATGCCGATGGTCGGCACCTTGGCCGCAGCCGTGACCTGGCTCGCCAGCGCGGCCGGAATCGCTTCGAGCACGATCATGCCGGCGCCCGCCTGCTCCAGGATCCGCGCATCATCAAGCAGCCTCTGCGCGTCATCATCCGTCTTGCCCTGCACCTTGTAGCCGCCAAGCTGATGCACCGACTGCGGCGTCAGACCGAGATGACCGCAAACCGGTATGCCTCGCTCGGTCAGGAAGGTGATGGTTTCCAGCATCGGCCGGCCGCCTTCGATCTTCACCATCTGCGCACCCGCAGCCATGATCTCGGCGGCGTTGCGGAAGGCATCCTGCGGGCTGACCTGGAAGGTGCCGAAAGGCATGTCACCGATGATGAATGCATTCTTCGCGCCACGGGCGACGCAGGCGGTGTGATAAACAATGTCTCGCAAAGACACCGGCAGTGTTGATTCATGACCCTGCAGCACATTGCCCAGTGAATCACCGATCAGCAGGGTCTCGACGCCGGCGGTATCCAGCAGAGCGGCGAAGCTGGCGTCGTAACACGTCAGCATGCTGATTTTTTGGCCGTCCCGCACCATCTTGTGCAGATTGCTCAGCGTGATACGCATGATGTTTCCTCTCGATGTACGGCTCAATGAGCCGGGTCAGTCCGGATCAATTACCCAGGCTGAAAAATTCCCGTGGCCCGCGCAGCGCATTGATCCGCCGCAACAATAAATCAAAATCCGCCGGCGAATCAACGAAGTTCAGATTGTCCGAGTTGACGATCAGCAGGGGTGCGTCATTGTAATGATGAAAAAACCGCGCATAGGTATCCGCCAGCCGCAACAGATAGTCATCAGGGATTGTGCGCTCATAAGTGGTGGCGCGGCGGCGCACGCGTTCAATCAGGGTTTCGACACCCGCCTGCAGGTATATCACCAGGTCCGGTTGCGGCGCCTGCGGTTTGAGATGATCGTAAATCTGCCGGTACAGCGCGAGTTCGGCATCATTGAGATTCATCCGCGCAAACAGCGGGTCTTTTTCCAGCATGAAATCGGCCACCGTGATGCCGCCGAACAGGTCGGACTGCGCCAGGTCGCGCACCTGGTTGCTGCGCTGGAACAGGAAAAACAGCTGCACCGACAGCGCATGCCGCACCGGATCCTGGTAAAAGCCGGGCAGGAAGGGATTGGCGTCGGGGTCTTCGAACAACGTCATCGCGCCCAGATGATCGGCCAGCTTTCGTGCCAGCGTGGTCTTGCCCGAACCGATCGGGCCTTCGACGACGATATAGCGGTATTTCGGATTAAGGCTCATGCCGGCATCCCTTAAGCCGGTATCCGCTGCAATTGCGCCACACTGTCCACATTGACACTGGCCGCCAGTTCACGCACCGTGCCGCGCCCCGGCACCTGCATGTCGGGCGCCACTTCGGCCAGCGGAACCATCACAAAGGCCCGCTCCAGCATTCGCGCATGGGGAATCGTCAGTCCGGGGTCGTGCACCACGCTGTCTCCATACAGCACGATGTCGAGATCCAGAGTGCGCGGTGCGTTAGGGAATTCACGTACGCGGCCATTGACCCGTTCAATGTTCAACAGCGCATCAAGCAAGGCGTGCGGCGCCAATGAAGTTTCAATGATCGCCACCGCATTGATGAAATCCGGCTGATCGGCGTATCCCACCGGCGCGCTGCGATAGAGCGATGAACGCACGAGCAAACGTGTGTCTGGGAGCTCAGCGAGCGCGATGAAACCGGCTTCGATCTGGCGCAACGGTTCGCCGATATTGGCGCCGAGTGCGATGCAGGCCTTGCAGGGCGCCGACGTCACCACCATTATTCCGCGGCGGGTGCAGCGCCGGCCGGCTTGCGGCGGCGGCGTTTGCGGCGCTTTTTCGCCGGATCGTTTTCACTGACGAGCATGGCGGTGCGCGCATCGGCGTCGGCATCCTGGAAACTGGTCCACCAGTCTCCGAGCGACTTCTCGACTTCGCCGCTTTCACAGCGCAGCAGCAGGAAATCGTAGGCCGCACGGAAGCGCGCCTGCTCGAGCAGGCGGAAAGGCCGCTGGCCTGCGCGTTGCTCGAATCGCGGCTGCATGATCCACAACTCTTTCATGTCCGAGGAATAGCGCCGCGGTATCGCCAGCTGCTCGGTCTGCTGATCAAGAACACTGTCCATCGCTTCATGCAGGGCCGGCACCGGCGGCATGCCGCGAGCCTGATTTTTTTTCCAGGCCGCAAGCACCTCATGCCACAACAGCGCCGCAAACAGGAAAGCCGGTGAAATGGACTTGCCGCTGCGAATGCGGGTGTCGGTGTTTTTCAGGGCCAGCATGACGAAACGCTCACCCATCGGCTGCTCAAGAATCACGTCCAGCATCGGCAGCAGGCCGTGATGCAAGCCCTCCTTGCGCAGGCGTTTGACGCATTCCACCGCATGTCCGCACAGCAGCAGCTTGAGCATTTCGTCGAACAACCGCGCCGCCGGTACGTTTGCCAGCAGCGGCGCCAATGACTTCACCGGCTTGCGTGTGGCCGCATCCATTTCCAGACCGCAGGACGCCGCAAATCGCGCCGCACGCAGCATGCGCACCGGGTCTTCGCGGTAACGCTGCTCGGGATCGCCGATCACACGCAGCCTTTTGCTTTTCAGATCGGCGACGCCGCCGTGGTAATCCCAGACTTCCTGCTTGGCCGGGTCGTAGAACAGGGCATTGATGGTGAAATCGCGGCGTGCCGCGTCCTGCGACTGATCGCCCCAGACATTGTCGCGCAGCAGGCGGCCGTGTTCGTCTTCGACCTGATGGCTGGCATCGGCGACATCCGCAGGACCGCGGAAGGTGGTGACTTCGACCAGATCGCGGCCGCACAACACATGCACGATGCGGAAACGCCGGCCAATGATGCGCGAACGGCGAAATATGCCGCGCACTTCTTCGGGCGTGGCATTCGTCGCCACGTCGAAATCCTTGGGTGCGCGGCCGAGGATCAGGTCGCGCACGGCGCCGCCGACAACAAACGCGGCATAGCCCGCTTCCTGCAGCGCATCGCAGGTGCGCAGCGCGCAACTGCCGATACGCTCACGGGTAATACCGTGCGTAGCAACAGGAATGATCCGCGGCTTTGCGGACTTGAACATGCGGCCGGAAAACACCCGGCCGAGAAACTTGGTGATCATGCGGGAATATCAGTCAGCGCTGCAGTGGAACTGGTGGACCTTGATAGAGGTCTCCGGGCCCGGCGCCGCAAGGAGAAAACGGCGCGATTATACATGGGCATCATCACCTCTCAGCCGAGACTCATCACCGGCCAGCCGCGGGCGACCGCCTTCGTACGCAAGCTGGCATCGGGATCAACCGCCACGGGATGGGTCACCTGCTCCAGCAAGGGCAGATCGTTATGGGAGTCACTGTAAAATGTTGATTTTAAAACACTTTTCAATGTTTTACCGTGGCTTGCCAGCCATGACTCCAAACGCGTGACCTTGCCCTCGCGAAAACACGGCGTGCCCTCGACGCCGCCGGTGAACTCGCCATTACGCGCTTCGGGATCGGTTGCAATCAAATGCTCGATACCGAATTCACGCGCAATCGGCGCCGTGACAAAGCTGTTGGTCGCGGTAATCAACACCCGCGTTTCACCGGCATGCGCCGCGACCAGGTCGCGCGCCGACTGGCGGATCATCGGCATGATGCGGCTGCGCATGTAATCGGCGTGCCATTCATCAAGGACCTTGCGCGGATGGCGTGACAGCGGCTTCAACTGAAAATCAAGGAACTCGTGGATATCCAGCGTGCCCGCCTTGTACTGGTCATAAAATTCCTGATTGCGTGCCTCATACACTTCGCGGTCAAGCACACCGCGATCAATCAGATACTGCGCCCATTCAAAATCACTGTCACCGGCAAGCAGCGTATTGTCGAGATCGAACAACGCCAGAATCATTTTGTGTTCCCGTTTCCCATTGATGCTTTCATTTTCCGTTCAGTCATCATTTTTGTTGCACAGCCTGCAGCACTTCGCGTGCCAGCGGCACGGTCACCGCGCGTTTCTGTTCCAGCGATACCCGGTCCAACGTATCAACCAGCGCACGCAGTGAACTCAGGTCACGCGACACACGTACCAGCAGGTAATCCAGCACTTCCGACGGCAAGGTGAATCCGCGGGCTGCGGCGTAATCGACGACTGCCGCACGAAGATCAGACTCGCTCAGGGCATGCACCTCGTATACCAGCCCCCAGGCCAGTCGAGTCAGCAGATCCGCACGCAAACGCAACTGCGCCGGCGGTCGATCTCCAGTCACGACCAGTATACCGCCGGAGTCTCTCAAGTTATTGAATATATTGAATAAATTTATTTGCGCCTGATCTTCAAGATGCTCAACATCGTCAATACCCACAACCACCGCAGAATGGTCGACCAGCGGCTTCACAGCGGTCGGATACAAACACACGCTCTTTCCGGCCGCCGCAAGCGCATGCAACACGCCTCGCAACAGATGACTGCGTCCGCTGCCAGGCACACCCCACAGATAAATAAAACGTTCAGTTGCGGCCGCGCTCAGCAGCGCACGCAATGCAGCCAGAACCTCGGCATTGCCGCCGGCGACAAAATTGTCGAGCGTCGGCGCCGGTGGCGACGCCAGTTCCAGCGCGAGTTGCCTCATGACCGGCATACGCCATCAAACGTCGGCGCGCCAACGGCAGTCAGGACGAGGGGCCTGGTCTGCGTCACTGCACGCAGCCATCCCCGGAAGCGCTTCTGAACGGAACCCTGAATACCCATTTAAGATAAAATTCGTGACGGCCAGACCTGCTGCCGGATGCGTATCTTAGCAGGGCACTCCGTCGCGGCCCCGCATCACCACCGGACCCAACCCCATACACGCAGGGATTCCCTTGAAACGTAAAACCCCCACCCGCAAATCGCTGACCTATCGTGATGCCGGCGTCGATATCGATGCCGGTGATGCACTCGTCGACCGCATCAAACCGCATGCCAAACGTACGATGCGCCCCGGCGTGATGGCCGGCATCGGCGGCTTCGGCGCACTGTTTGAAGTGCCGCGCGGCTATCGCGAGCCGGTGCTGGTGTCGGGTACGGATGGCGTCGGCACCAAACTCAAACTGGCGTTCCAATGGAAACGCCACGACACGATCGGCATCGACCTCGTCGCAATGAGCGTCAACGACATCCTCACGCTGGGCGCGGAACCGCTTTTTTTCCTCGACTACTACGCCTGCGGCAAACTCGATGTCGCATCGGCCGCCGATGTCGTCAAAGGCATCGCCGCGGGCTGCGAGATGGCCGGCTGTGCGCTGATCGGCGGCGAAACTGCGGAAATGCCCGGCATGTATCCCGCGGGCGAATATGATCTCGCAGGTTTTGCCGTCGGCGTCGTCGAAAAGAAAAAAATCATCAACGGCAAAAGCATCAAACCCGGCGACGTCGTGCTCGGCCTCGCCAGCAACGGCGCGCACTCCAACGGCTACTCTCTTGTCCGTCGCATTCTTGCCCAACCCGGCGTCAAACTGCCGGCAAAAATCGGCGGTCGCGTGCTGAAGGATGCCATCCTCGCGCCGACACGGATTTACGTGAAGCCGGTGCTGCAACTGATGAAAAAAATTCCGGTCAAAGGTTTGGCGCATATCACCGGCGGCGGTCTGGTGGACAACATTCCGCGCGTGCTTGCGGAGGGATTGACCGCGGAAATCCGCAGTGACGCCTGGCCTCTGCCCCCGCTGTTCCGCTGGCTGCAGGAACGCGGCAATGTCGCCGACGGTGAAATGCACCGTGTATTCAACTGCGGCATCGGCATGGTGCTGGTGGTCGCTGAAAAAGACGCAAAACGCGCGCAGGCACTGCTCGAAAAAGCCGGTGAACGCGTCTGGCGCATTGGCGAAATCCGCCGCCGCAAACGTGGTGAAGCGCAGACCATTGTGGTCTGACGGTTCCACTGATTTGGCCTGACAAGGAAACAGCATCCTGAAACGCATTGCGATACTGATTTCCGGACGCGGCAGCAATATGGCGTCGCTGATCGCCGCCAGGCTGCCGGCGCAGATCTGCGCGGTGATCAGCAATGATCCGGCCGCCAGAGGTCTTGTCACGGCTGCGGACTGCGGCATCACCACTTCCGTTGTCGATCACCGTCAGTACAAACAACGCACCGATTTCGATTCCGCATTGGCCCAGGCCATTGACGCGCACCGCCCCGACATCGTCGTGCTCGCGGGTTTCATGCGCGTACTCACCGAAGACTTCGTCAACCGCTACCGCGGCCGGCTGATCAACATCCACCCGTCCCTGCTGCCGGCTTTCCCCGGACTGCACACGCACCGTCAGGCCCTCGACGCCGGCGTGCGCGTACACGGTTGCACGGTACATTTCGTCACGCCACAGTTGGATCATGGCCCGATCATCATCCAGGCCGCGGTACCGGTGCTGCCCGACGACGACGAGGACAAACTCGCTGCTCGGGTGCTCGCCGAAGAGCATCGCATCTATCCCCAGGCTGTACGCTGGCTGTGCGAGGAGCGCGTGACCGTCACAGCGGACGGACACGTCCGTATTTCCGGCGCACGAAATACCGGCGGTGCGCTGCTGTCGCCGCCCACCGATGCTTAGCCGCCTCATCGCCACGATCGGGCTTGGAATCGCGCTGCTGACGGTGCATGCAGCACACGCCGCGCCTCAGTCCTTGCGTGCCCAATATGATGTGTCGATGAACGGCGTCCTGATCGGCGTAATGCAGGATGCCTTTGATATTCGCGACAACCGTTATCAGATCGTCAGCGAAACTCATGCCACCGGCGTGCTCGCCCTCGTGCAGCGCCGGCCTGCGCGCGTGACCAGCAGCGGCGAAGTGGATCGTAGCGGTCTGCGCCCGCAGGCGTTTGAAGCCACCAGGGGCAACAGCGATGCACGGCGCGCAAAAGCGGATTTCGACTGGCCGGCGCACACGCTGACACTGACTCATGATGGTCGTATCGACACGATCAAGCTGCCGCCCGGCACGCAGGATCGCCTGTCAATCATGTATCAATTCCTGTTCCTCGCGCCCGAGCAGTTGCGTGATCTGAAGTTTGCAATGACCAACGGCCGCAAACTCGACCAGTATCGTTATGCCATCGGCCCCGACACCGCACTCAATACCCCGCTGGGTCGGCTTGCGGTCATCCATCTGCTCAAACAACAAGCGCCCGGTGATACCGGCACCGAGATCTGGCTGGCGCGTGACCATGCAATGCTGCCGGTGAAAATGCGCATCATCGAGGACGATGGCAGCCGTTATGAACAGATCATTACGCGCATCGACATGCCTGCGGGGCAGCCATGAGTCTGCGGCGCGCGGCGCGGCGCATGCTGGCTGCAGCGGCAATTTCAATCGTCGCGCATGCCGCGTTGTTGGCGGGATCCTGGCTGACGCCGCCCGAGTCGCCACCGGAACTGCCGCCGCTATCAGCACGGCTTGAACCCCTGCCGCCGAAACCGCAACCCGCTGCGACGCCCGTCCACCAGAAACCGCGCCGCGTTGCTTCCGCGGCACCGACAACCCCGGTGTTAGCGGCAACAGCGGCTGTGCCTGCTGATATTCCAGTCGATGCTGCGGCCGAACCTGCCGCCTCGCCTCCTGCAGAAGCGCCGGTTGTGACCGCCAGTGCGGAACCGACGACTTTCCGCATGCCGGAAACACCACCGCTGCCGAGTTTCCCGCGCAAGGGCCAGATTACTTATCAGCTGACCATGGGCCCCGACCAGACCCCGGTGGGGCGCACCGTGCAGACCTGGGAGTTTGACGGCACCCAGTACCGCCTGGGCAGCCAGTCCGAAAGCACGGGGCTGATCGAAATGTTTCGGCCACATCGCTACAACTACCTGAGCCAGGGCAGCTTGTCCGAGCAGGGACTGCGCCCTGATCGTTTTCTTGCCAGCGTCAAACGCGGCAGCCGCAGCGACGAATCGATTGCGGTGTTCGACTGGACTGAAAACAAGGTGCGGCTGGGTCGCCTGCCGCAGCAGACAACGGTCGAACTGCCTCCTGGCAGCCAGGACGTGGTCAGCTTCATGTATCAGCTTGCGCTCGCGCCGCCGGCAACGGGCCGCATCCGTTTTCCCTTCACCCGCGGCGCGCGACTCGACATGGTGAGTTTTGACGTGCTGCCGGCGGAATTCATTGAAACGCCGCTCGGTCGCCTGCGCACGATACCCGTCATCCAGGTGCGTGAAGGCGACAACGAAAGTCTGGCCGTCTGGCTTGCCACGGACTACCGCAATCTCCCGGTACGCATCCGTTTTTATAACCGCCATGGCGAAGTCTCGGGTGAGCAACTCGTCGGCGAAATCAAGGTCAGCGACCGATGAAACCCTCTTTTAAAAGATCTACCCCGAAAACCGCCGAAGCGGTGGTCAACACGCGCTCGGGACCCACGCACTCCCGCCTCGATGAAGCCGCAAGCGCGCTGAGTCGCGTACTGACCTTCGAATATCCCGCAGACGCCGTACTCAGCCGTTATTTCCGCGACCGCGAAGCGCTGGGCCAGCAGGACCGAGCCTTCGTCGCTGAATCGGTATTCGGCGTACTGCGCCGCAAGCTGCTGCTGGATTACATCGCACCGGATGCAACACCGCGACAACTGCTGCTGCTTTGGCTGGCGCGCGTCGCCGGATACAGCGGGCGCGAACTGGGTGCGCTGTGTTCCAGCGCTGAAACTGAATGGCTCAATAACACGCGGGCCCAGGGAACGCTGCCGCTGTCTGTCGAAGCCGACCTGCCGCAGTGGGTGATCGACCGCCTGCCGGAACATGACGAAACATTCGTCCGCGCACTCGGGCGCGCATTGCAGGAATCCGCGCCGCTGGATCTGCGCGTGAATACGCTGCGTGCAACCCGTGACGAGGTGCTGGCGCGTCTGGCCGCCGATGGCATCGCAGCAGCGCCCACACCGCTGTCACCGATCGGCATCCGGCTGCAGGGCAAACCGGCGCTAGGCCGCCATCAGCTGTTCACCAGCGGCATGGTCGAAGTCCAGGACGAAGGCAGCCAGTTGCTGGGTTACCTGCTGGCGCCGCGCCGCACTGACCTGGTCGTCGATTTCTGCGCCGGCGCCGGCGGCAAGACACTGATGCTCGGCGCGCTGATGAACTCGCAGGGCCGCCTCTATGCCTTCGATGTTTCGGAGAAACGCCTGTCGAAACTCAAGCCGCGACTGAAACGTTCCGGACTGTCCAACCTGCACCCGCTGGTGATCGCGCACGAGAACGACACCAAGGTCAAACGTCTCGCCGGCAAGATCGACCGCGTGCTGGTTGACGCGCCGTGCAGCGGCATGGGCACGCTGCGCCGCAATCCCGATCTGAAATTCCGCCAGTCGCCGGAAGGGGTTGTCGAACTGGTCGCCAAACAGACCGCCATCCTCAACGCCGCGGCACGACTGGTCAAACCCGGCGGCCGTCTGGTCTATGCCACCTGCAGCCTGCTGACCACGGAAAATCAGCAGATTGTCGATGTATTTCTCGCGGCACACCCGCAATTCGCCGCACTGAACTGCAGCGAACTACTGCAAAAACAGGGCATCACGCTGGAATGCGGCAATCACATGCAACTATGGCCGCACATCCATCGCACCGACGGGTTTTTCGCTGCAGCGCTGGAACGTGCCGCGGGCTGAGCCGGCCATTTGTGCGTGCTAACATGATTTTTTCGCAACCCTCCGCACCACCGGCCATCGTCAATGACCGCATCCGCTGAAATTCACAGCCTGTTGATTGACCTCTGGGAAGACCTGCACAGCATCAAGATCCTGTGGCAGGTTGGCGTGCTGCTGCTCTGCATCGGTATCGGCTGGTTCCTGTCGGTCCGTTACAACCGGCGCGTGGTCGGTCACCATCCGCTGGACATCACCCAGGCACTGGGCATCGGCAGCCTGCAACGGCTGATGTTCCCGCTGTCGACGCTGATCATGCTGTTCATCGGCCGATCCATTCTGCGCTACTGGCAGAAAACCCCACTGCTTGATGTGGCGGCAACGCTGATGCTGGCAATGGCCCTGATCCGCATGGCGATCTATGCCATGCGTCATACGTTTGCACCCAGCGAATGGCTGCGCGCGTCGGAGCGATGGATCAGCTGGCTGGCGTGGAGCGGGGTCGCGATCCACCTCACCGGCCTGTGGCCGCCTCTGCGTGAAATTCTCAGCGACATCGGCTTCACCACAGGCAAACATCATTTCTCCCTGCTGCTGGTATTGCAGGGGACACTGTCAGTGGTGGTTACACTGTTGGTCTCGTTGTGGCTGGCACGAGTCATCGAAAACCGGCTGATGCGCGCATCCAGTCTGCAGGTCAATGTGCGCGTGATGTTCGCCAAGCTGTCCCAGTTCATCCTGCTGCTGACCGCATTCCTGATTGCATTGCCAGCCGTGGGCATCGACCTGACGGTGCTCTCGGTGTTTGGCGGCATGCTCGGCGTCGGCATCGGCATCGGCTTGCAGAAAATTGCCGCCAACTACATCAGCGGCTTCATCATCCTGCTCGACCGTTCAGTCAGCATCGGTGACGTCGTCACCATCGGTGAAAGCTCCGGAACGCTGACGCGGATGACTGCACGTTACGTCGTGGTGCGCGGCCTGGGCGGACTTGAAGCCATCATTCCCAATGAAACCATCATCACCTCGACGGTCATCAATCATTCCTTCACTGACCGCAAGGTTCGCGTGGCGCTGCCGATCCAGGTGGCCTATGCAACGGACCTCGATGCCGCACGAAAAATCATGGTAGATGTGGCCACCGCAACACCGCGAGTGCTGAAAGACCCGGAACCTGGTGCACTGATCACCGGATTTGCAGACAGCGGCGTCAATCTCGAACTGGGCGTGTGGATTGACGACCCCGACCAAGGCCTGGCCGCCCTGCGTTCGGACCTCTACGCCGGCATCTGGCAGGCCTTCCGTCGTGACGGTATTGAAATCCCCTTCCCGCAACGCGAAGTGCGGGTCCTGGGCACCATTAAAACCAGCCCCGACAAGCAGCAATAATTATCAATTAAAACAATAAGTTAAAGATTAGTTCCCGGTGTATTTTGACAACCGGACTATCCCCGGCTATTGATCTTCAGTACACTCGGCCCGACATAGGTTAGGCACGACTCAAGCACGTCATTACAACGAGGTATTGAATGTACACAGGGGTTCTGGATTTACCGTGGTGGGGCTATATCGCTTATACCCTCATTCTCACTCACATCACGATCGCAGGCGTCACCATTTACCTGCATCGGCATTCAGCACACCGTGCGCTGGATCTGCACCCGATCCCGGCACATTTCTTCCGGTTCTGGCTGTGGCTGACGACGGGCATGCTGACCAAACACTGGACAGCGATCCACCGCAAACACCACGCAAAATGCGAAACCGTCGATGATCCGCACAGCCCGCAGATCTACGGCATCCGCAAGGTGTTGCTGCAAGGCGCAGAACTGTATCGCAAGGAAGGCCGCAACCAGGAAACGCTGGACCGCTACGGCTACGGCACGCCCGACGACTGGCTCGAGCGCAACATCTACTGCCATGACCGCTGGGGCATCGCCATCATGCTGGTCACCAACGTGATCCTGCTGGGCCCGATCGGCATCTCCGTATTTGCCGTGCAGATGCTGTGGATTCCCTTCCTGGCCGCCGGCGTCATCAACGGTATCGGCCACTACTGGGGCTACCGCAACTTCCAGCCGGCTGATGCCAGCACCAACATCATTCCCTGGGGCATTCTGGTCGGCGGTGAAGAACTGCACAACAATCACCATGCCTATGCCACGTCGGCCAAGCTCTCCAACCGCTGGTATGAATTCGACATCGGTTGGCTCTACATCCGCATTCTTGAAACGCTGGGTCTTGCCCACGTCAAGAAAATCGCGCCGAAGCTGGTGCTCGACAACACCAAGACCAGCTGCGATCTGGCAACACTCCAGGCCGTGCTGACCCACCGCTACGAAGTCATCGCAAAGTATGCGACGTCACTGCGTCAAACCTGTGCCGGCGAACTGAAGGCACTCAAAGGCGCCGGCATCGACATGGGCAAACTCAAGCGCTGGTTGCGCATTGACAAGGCTGCACTGCCTGCCGCCGAACTGGAGCAGCGTGAAGCGGCGATTCGCCAGAGCAACACTCTGGCAACGGTCTACACCATGCGCGATGAACTGGCGCAGGTCTGGCAGCGCTCCACGGCCTCAAAAGAGCAACTGGTCAAGCAGCTGGAAGACTGGTGCCATCGTGCTGAAGCGAGCGGCATTGAAGCACTGCAGCAGTTCTCGCGACAACTGCGCTGCTACGCTGCCTGACAGGCAACCAGCACCAAACAAAAAGCCCGCTGAACAGCGGGCTTTTTTTATCACTTCTTACGCGGTGATTACTTGATCTTCGCTTCCTTCATACACCACACCCCGGCAACTTCTTGATTGGTGATTTTGCGGCAATAAAAAACCCGCCTGTCGGCGGGTTCTTCATTGCCGCTTGCGCGGTGATTACTTGATCTTCGCTTCCTTGTACGCCACATGCTTGCGCGCGACGGGATCAAATTTTTTGATCTCCATTTTCTCGGTCATCGTGCGTTTGTTTTTGGTGGTGGTGTAGAAGTGACCCGTGCCGGCGGTCGATTCGAGTTTGATTTTTTCACGCATGATCGTTTCCTTGTTTAGACGCGCACGCCCTGCTCGCGCAGATCGGCGAGGACAACATCAATGCCCTTGCGGTCGATAGGACGCAGACCGGCGGTGGATACACGCAGGCTGATCCAGCGGTTTTCGCTCTCTACCCAGAACCGGCGCTTTTGCAGGTTGGGGAGGAAACGCCGTTTCGTCTTGTTGTTGGCATGGGAAACGTTGTTCCCAACCATCGGCTTTTTGCCGGTGACGCAGCATACCCGTGCCATTTCAGTGCTCCGCAAATTCAGAAAAGGCGCGATCATACACTGGAATGACCCCCAGCCTCAACCCTTTCGAGCCCTGAATCGATCCGGTGCCAAAAAC
>CAMAYE010000056.1 GCA_945862135.1 Bordetella parapertussis | reverse complement strand
GCTGCACGATGTCGTTCGGGCTGGCATCGGCGCGGATCGCCGCTTGCACCGTTTTTGCACGATCCGCCGCAGAAATCCCGGTGGTCACACCCTCGGCGGCTTCGATCGACAGCGTGAAATTGGTACCCATCGGCGAACGGTTGTTGCTGACCATCAGCGGCAGGTTCAACTGGCGGCAGCGTTCCTCGGTGAGTGTCAGGCAGATCAGGCCGCGACCAAAACGCGCCATGAAGTTGATGGTTTCCGGTGTTGCAAATTCCGCGGCCAATACCAGGTCGCCCTCGTTCTCGCGGTCTTCTTCATCGACGAGCACGACCATGCGGCCTGCGCGCATTTCGGCAATGATTTCAGTGGTCGGGCTGATGGCCAATTCGTTGTTTCCTGATTTCAAGACTTCAGTTCCTTGCTTTCATTTCCCTGCACTGCCGGCTTCGTGGAGGCGCTCAATGTAGCGCGCCAGCATGTCCACCTCAAGATTGACCCGCGCGCCCGGCTGCAAGTGCTGCAGCGTTGTCGCCGACAGCGTGTGTGCGATC
The DNA here is from genome assembly GCA_945862135.1 of Bordetella parapertussis. Classification (GTDB taxonomy): domain Bacteria; phylum Pseudomonadota; class Gammaproteobacteria; order Burkholderiales; family SG8-41. Next base: position 16,028 of record CAMAYE010000056.1, on the reverse strand, counting down.
AGATTCACTTCAAACGCATTACCATCGACCGCGTTCACCGTCAGGCTGACGCCGTTCACCGCAATCGAACCCTTGCGCGCGATGTAACGGGCAATGGCCGGCGGCGCTTCGACAACAAGGCGGCGATTGTCCCCTACTGCCTCGAATTGCGCCACCGTACCGCTGCCATCGACATGACCGCTCATCAGATGACCACCGAGGCGGTCGGCCAGCCGCAATGCCTTTTCCAGATTGACCGCGGCGCCGGCGTCAAACCCGGCAACCACACCCAGCGAGGCCTGCGACACTTCGGCTTCAAAGAAGTTTTTATCAAAGGCCACCACGGTCAGGCACACGCCGTTGACGGCAATGCTGTCGCCGAGCGCGACGTCGCCCATGTCCAGCGCAGCGGTAGCGATATGCAGGCGCACACCGCCCGGTGCTGGTTTGATGGTCTCAATACGGCCGACGGCCGCGACGATGCCGGTAAACATTAATGCAATCTCGCGAGAATGCGAATGTCATCACCAACACGCGTGATGTCGGTTATACGCACATTGCGCCGCCCGGCAAGATCATCCAGTGGCGGCAGGTGGAACATGCCCTTGGCGGTGTCACCGAGAATGCACGGCGCCATGTAAATCAGCAGTTCATCGACCAGACCTTCATCGAGGAATGAACCATTGAGCTTGTAACCGGCTTCGACATGCAGTTCGTTGCAGCCGCGCCGCGCCAGTTCCTGCAGCAGCGCCGGCAGTTCAACCTTGCCTTCATGATTGGGCAGCACCACGACTTCGGCGCCATGGGCACGCAAGGCCACACTGCGCGGCGCATCGACGCCGGCTGCCGCGATGATCGTGCCCGGCCCCAGAATTTTTGCCGTCAGCGGCGTCTGCAGGCGGCTGTCGACCACCACGCGGTAAGGCTGGCGCGTCGTCGCTACATCACGAACCGTCAGCAGCGGATCATCGTCCTTGACCGTGCCGACGCCGGTGAGCACGGCACAGGCCCGCGCGCGCCAGGCATGGCCATCCTTGCGCGCTTCCGCACCGGTAATCCACTGACTCTTGCCGTTGGCGAGTGCGGTGCGGCCATCGAGACTCGCCGCCACCTTCATGCGCACCCACGGCGTGCCGCGGGTCATGCGCATGACAAAGCCGATATTCAACTCGCGCGCTTCGGCTTCCATCAGACCGACATCGACCGTGATGCCGGCGGCGCGTAATTGCTCAAAGCCCTTGCCCGCCGTTTCCGGATTCGGGTCCTGCATTGCAGCAACCACACGCGCCGGTTTCGCCGCAAGCAGCGCATCGACGCAGGGCGGCGTGCGGCCGTGATGGGCGCAGGGTTCCAGCGTCACATAGATTGTTGCGCCGGCGGCGCGGTCGCCCGCGACCTGCAGCGCCAGCGGTTCGGCATGCAGTTCGCCGGCCTTGGCGTGCCAGCCTTCGCCGACCACAACACCATCACGCACGATCACACAACCGACGCGCGGATTCGGCGTGGTTGTGTACAGGCCCTGCGCCGCGAGTTGCAGCGCACGGGCCATATGCTGATGATCTTCAGGCTTGAACATGTCGGTATCCATCACCGCCAAAACACGGTGTTGCGAAAATTACTTGGCGCGCCCGGGACGGCGCACTTCCTTGATCGCGTCGGTGAAATCATCGACGCCCTGGAAACTCTTGTAGACCGACGCGAAGCGGATGTAAGCCACTTCATCGAGTTTTTTCAGCTCGCGCATCACCATCTCGCCGACCCGTCTCGCGGGCACTTCGCGCTCGCCCAGCGACAGCAGTTCATTGGTCAATGCACCAATGGCTTCGTCCACCAGCGGCGTCGGCACCGGACGCTTGTGCAGCGCGCGCATGAAACTGGTGCGCAGCTTGGCCAGATCGAATTCGGCGCGGCTGCCATCCTGCTTGACCACCTGCGGCATGCGCAGCTCGACCGTTTCATAGGTCGTGAAGCGCTTGCTGCAGGCCACGCACTTGCGGCGGCGACGGATGCTGTCGCCGTCGTCACTGACGCGCGAGTCGATGACCTGGGTCTCATCCGATTTGCAGAAAGGGCACTTCATGGCGGCGGCGCTTGCGGATTACGACTTGCGGTAAACGGGGTGTTTGTCGCACAGCTCTTTGACTGCCGCACGCACCTTGTTGTTGACGGCTTCGTCCTGCGGTGCGTCGAGGATATCGGCGATCAGGTGGCCGAGCTTCTCGGCTTCGATCTCCTTGAACCCGCGTGTAGTCATTGCCGGCGAGCCGATGCGCACGCCGCTGGTCACGGTCGGTGTGCGGGTGTCGTTGGGCACCGAGTTCTTGTTGACGGTGATGTTGGCACGGCCCAGCGCCTGTTCGGCTTCGAGGCCGGTCACCGGTTTGTCGCGCAGATCGAGCAGGAACAGGTGGCAATCGGTGCGGCCCGAAACAATGCGGTAACCGCGCTCCTGCATCACCTTCGCCATTACTCGCGCATTATCAAGCACCTGCTGCTGGTACTGACGGAAATCCTTGGTCATCGCCTCCTTCAGCGCCACCGCCTTGGCGGCGATCACGTGCATGAGCGGGCCACCCTGCGAACCGGGGAACACGGCCGAGTTGAGGATCTTCTCGTGCGCGGCGCTCGACAGGATCATGCCGCCGCGCGGACCGCGCAGCGTCTTGTGCGTCGTCGTGGTGACGAAGTCGGCGATACCGACAGGGCTTGGATACAGGCCCGCAGCAACCAGACCGGCGTAATGCGCCATGTCCGCCATCAGCAATGCACCGACGCTGTCGGCGATTTCGCGGAATTTTTTCCAGTCGATCACCAGCGAATAAGCCGAGGCACCGGCAACAATCAGTTTCGGTTTGTTGATCTTCGCCAGTTCGGCGACTTCGTCGTAATCAATCGCCTGGGTTTCGGGATTCAGACCGTAGCTGGAGGCGTTGTAATACTTGCCGCTGATGTTGACCTTGGCGCCATGCGTCAGATGACCGCCGTCCGACAGGCGCATGCCGAGGATGCTGTCGCCCGGCTTCAGCGTGGCGAGAAACACGGCGGCATTGGCCTGCGCGCCGGAGTGCGGTTGCACATTGGCATAACCGGCCTTGAACAATTCCTTCGCGCGCTCGATCGCCAGTTTCTCGGCGATATCTACATATTCGCAACCACCGTAATACCGTTTGCCCGGATAACCTTCAGCGTATTTGTTGGTCAGCACCGAACCTTGCGCGGCGAGCACTGCGGGACTGGCGTAGTTTTCGGAGGCGATCAGTTCAATGTGATCTTCCTGACGCTGCGCCTCCTGCTCGATCGCTTGATGAATTTCGGGGTCGATGGTCTGAAGGCGGTTGTCGAAAATGGACATGGGATTCGGTATTCCGGGAGGTTGCAGACAGAGTGGCGGATTTTATCATGCGGGACGCCCCACCTCCCGTAATGGAAACATACCGTTTTGTTCAATGAAAACATGACTTTATAATGTGCCCATGATCCCCCTTCCCGACCTGCTGCTGTTCGCCGGCGCAGCACTGCTGATGGTGCTGACACCCGGACCGAACATGATCTATCTGATCTCGCGCTCGATCTGCCAGGGACGGACTGCGGGTGTGATCTCGCTCGCGGGCGTCATTGCCGGATTCTTCGTGCACATGCTCGCCGCAGCCGCAGGGCTCTCCGCGCTGTTCCTCGCCATCCCTTTTGCCTATGAAATCCTCAAGTGGCTGGGCGCGCTGTACCTGCTGTGGATGGCCTGGGAAGCGGTCAAACCCGGCGCACGTTCACCGTTCGAAGCACAGGCCCTGCCCGCCGACCCGCCGCGCAAACTGTTCCTGATGGGATTCCTGACCAATGTGCTGAACCCGAAGGTCGCGGTGTTTTACCTGTCGATCTTTCCGCAATTCATCGCCACCGAACGCGGCTCGGTATTCCTGCAAAGCGTGACGCTGGGACTGACGCAGATCAGCATCAGCTTCATCGTCAACCTGCTGATCGCGCTGTCGGCTGCAGGCATCGCCCCGTGGTTCGCGCGCAATCCACTGTGGCTGGTCACGCAGCGTTACGTCATGGGCTTTGTACTCGCCGCGCTGGCAGTAAGACTGGCACTCGACTCGCGCCGCAACTAAACCTTTCTCGCCAACCACGCACTTCACGCGCAGCGGGCGAAACCGCGGGCTACAATCAGCGCCTTCCCGAATCAAAGCGGACTGCCCCCATGAAAATCACTGCCGTCACCACCTTTGTTACTTCCATGCCGATGATCATTGCCGGCGACACGCCGATGGTCGGTGGCCGTCCGCGCACTGCCATCGAAACATTGCTGGTGCGCGTTGATACCGATGCCGGCATCAGCGGCTGGGGCGAAGCCTTCGGTCATCGCGTGTGGCCGGTCACCCGCACCGCGATCGACCGCATGATTGCACCGCTGTGCATCGGCCACGATCCGACCGCGATCAGTTCGCTGATGCATGATCTTGCACATACCCTGCACGGCGCCGGCCGCAGCGGCCCCGCGATGTACGGCATGTCAGCCATCGACATCGCGCTGTGGGACATCGCCGGCAAAATCGCCAACCGGCCTTTGTATCAATTACTCGGCGGCAGCCCCCGCACCGAACTGCCCGCCTACGCCAGCCTGCTGCGTTACGGCAAGGCGGAAGCACTGGAACCGCGTATCGCCGAAGCACTGGGCCGCGGCTACAAGCTGATCAAGATCCATGAAATCGATCCCGCCATCATCCGCGCCGCACGCCGCGCCTGCGGCGACGGCATACCGCTGATGGTGGACTGCAGCACACCGTGGACGCCGCTGCAGGCGGTGGCGATGTCCGATGAACTGTACGAACTCGATCTCGAATTCCTCGAAGAACCGGTGTGGCCGCCGGAAGACCACGCCGGCCTCGCGCGGGTGCGCGCCGAAGGCGGCATTCCCGTGGCCGCCGGTGAAAACGTCGGCACCGTCAATGAATTCCACCGCCTGTTCGAACGCGGCTCGCTGGATGTCGCACAACCGAGCGTCACCAAGGTCGGCGGCGTCACCGAAATGATGAAAGTGTTCGCGCTGGCGGAAGCCCATGGCGTACGCGTGGTGCCGCACTCCGCCTATTTCGGACCAGGGCTTCTGGCCTCGATCCATGTCTGCGCGGCACAGGCGCAGCAACCCTGGGTTGAACGTTTTTATTGCGATTTCGCCGAGAATCCACTGGGCGACGCGATCAATCCGAAAAACGGCCACTTCACGATCCCGCAGGGCCCGGGCCTCGGCGTCGATCCCGATCCGGTGCTGCTGAAGAAATTCGCCATCGAATCCTGACCGGAGCACCGGCAGCCGCCGGTGCTGGTCATGACCTGCCGCGTGGTGCACATGCTTTACGCGGAATCCGCTACGCTGCAGCTGACAAGATGCGCTGCCCGGCTCATCACTGAAGTCGCGGAAAACAACAATACATCTGCAAAGCACCCGCAAAAAAGGAAGAGGCCCATGAACCCGTTCATCCGCATTTCCGCGCTGCTGCTGTGCAGCGCCATCGCACCCGACGCCGCTGCGGCCGCTTACGAAGACAAATACCTCGACGCCAACGGCGTCAAGATCCGCTACATCGATACCGGCAAAGGCGAGGCCATCGTGCTGCTGCACGGCGGCACGTCAAATCTTGAAAGCTGGACCACGCGCGGCGTCGTCGACAATCTTTCGAAAGACTTTCGTGTCATCGCCTTCGACGCGCGCGGCCACGGCAAAAGCGATTCACCGCGCGAACCTTCGGCCTATGGCCGTCAGCAGGCGTTGGACGTCGTTCGCATTCTGGATGCGCTGAAAATCGACAAGGCGCACATCATCGGTTTTTCGCTGGGCAGCAGCACCGTGGCGCAACTCCTGACGCTGCATCCCGAACGCTTCATCACGGCCGTGCAAGTCGCCGGCGCCGGCCGCACCCCGGCCGAAGCCAACGACCCGCGCATCGAAACCGAAGCCGCGGAAATCGCCCGCGACTGCATCAGCCGCAGCCGCGTGATGCGCCAGGCGCCAGCGGGCATGAAACCGACGGACGAAGAAATCCAGAAACGCATTGCCGCCTGCCGTGCCGATACCACTTTTGATCCGCTGGCGGTTGCAGCCTCGCTGCGCGGCTACCGCGATCAGGCGGTGACGCCGGAACAGATGGCTGCGGTCAAAGTGCCGACGCTGGGCATTGTCGGCACGCTGGATCACACGCTAAAAGCCATGCAGAACCTGAAAAAAATCCGTCCCGACATGAAACTGGTTCTGCTCGACGGCATCTCGCACACCGGCAAGACCGGCATCCAGGGCAGTCCGGCGCTGGTCACGGAAATCCGCAGCTTTATCGCCGAGCAACGCAAACCCGCGAACAGTTACTGAGTATTCGCACAGCGGGATAAACTCCTGCTGCGCCGCTTTGCGGCCGCCTTTGCCATCGATCCGAGGCTGACCGCCATGTCCCTGCTCGAAAAAACCGCCGTCTTCCTGCTCACAGCCGTATTGCTGGTACCGTTGTTCCAGCGTTTCCGGCTCGGCGCCGTCCTCGGCTACCTTGCTGCCGGCGTCGTGCTCGGACCATGGGGATTCGGCATTGTCAGCGACGTCGAATCGACCCTGCATATCGCCGAGTTCGGCGTGGTGTTGCTGTTGTTCCTGATCGGACTCGAACTGGAACCCGCACGCCTGTGGGCGCTGCGCCGCCCGGTATTTGGCTCCGGCGGCGCACAGGTCGGCATCACCGGCCTGTTGCTGACGGGTGCCGGCACTGCACTCGGCCTGTCATGGCAGGCGGCGGTCATCGCCGGTTTCGCCGGTGCAATGTCGTCGACAGCACTGGTACTTTCAGCACTCGCCGAAAAAGGCGAACTCGGCCAGCCGCATGGCCGGGAGTCGTTCGCGGTATTGCTGTTCCAGGACCTCGCGGTGATTCCGTTGCTTGCACTGCTGCCGCTGCTCGGTGGCGAAGGCCACGCCAACGCCAACTGGGTCTCCGCCGTCAAAGGGGTCGCGGCGATCGCCATCGTCATCGTCGGCGGCCGGCTGGTGGTACATCCGCTGCTCAAGTTCATCGCCACCCACGGCAGCCGCGAAGTGTTCACCGCGGCATCGCTACTGGTTGTCATCGGCGCCGCGGCGATCATGGACCGCATCGGCCTGTCGATGGCGCTGGGGGCCTTCCTCGCCGGCGTGGTGCTTGCCGAATCCGAGTTCACCCACGAACTCAAAGCCGACATCGAACCGTTCAAGGGGCTGCTGCTCGGCCTGTTTTTCATGGCGGTGGGCATGAGCGCCGACGTCGGCCTGCTGCGCGCACAACCGCTGCTGTTGTTCGGTCTCGCGCTGGGTTTGATCGTGATCAAGGCCGCGATCATGTACGGCATCGCGCGGCTGCGCGGCGCCGACAATGAAAGCGCACAACGCACCGCGGTGATGCTGTCCGAAGGCGGCGAATTCGCCTTCGTGCTGTTTTCCTCTGCACTCGCGCTCGGCGTACTGGAACAGGCGACCGCACGACTGCTGGTTCTGGTGGTGACTCTCTCGATGCTGCTTGCGCCGGGTCTGTTCGCGCTGCACGACCGACTGCTCAAGCGCTGGCTGGAACGCACCGCGGCGCCGGAATACGACACCATAGACGGCCCGCCCAGTCCGGTGATCATCGCCGGCTTCGGCCGTTACGGCCAGATCGTGTCACGGGTGCTGCGCATGTGCGGCGTGCATTTCACCGCACTCGAAATCAGTTTCCAGCAGGTTGATTTTGTGCGGCGATTCGGCAACAAGGTGTACTTCGGCGACGCGTCACGGCTGGAACTGCTGGAAGCCGCCAAGGCCGGTGAAGCGAAACTGTTCGTGCTGGCGATCGATGACGTCGAAGCCTCCGTGCGCACTGCGCAGATGGTGCGCCGGCATTTCCCCAAACTCACCATCATTGCCCGTGCCCGCAATCGCCAGCATTACTTCCAGTTGCGCAAACTCGGCATCAACGCGATTTTCCGCGAGACCTTCCCGTCCAGCCTGGAAGCCGCTCACCGTGCGCTGCTGCAGATCGGCCTCGGCGTCGCCGCCGCCGAACGCGCAATCGCACTGTTCAAACAGCACGACGAGGAGCAGTTGAGCGCGCAGTACGCGGTACAGCACGATGAAGCGCAGCTGATCCAGAACAGTCGTGATGCGGCAGCACAACTGAAAGAGCTGTTCGAGGCCGACGCCGTCGGACCACAGGCCGGATTCCCGCAGGCCGGAAACGGCCGCTGATCTGCGAACGGAATCAGGAAGCGTTGAAAGGATTCACCTGCTCCGCGGCGTAAACCACCGGCGCTTCACTGCGGTGCGGCGCGTGGAGCAGTTGCCCGAAGTGCAGAACCTGTTTCGCAGCGGGGGCTGAGTTCCAACACCACCATGCCGCAACAATCCGGCGATTTCGTCAAAGCCAGCTGAAGACAATCGGCGTAACGATGCAATCGAACAACAGCAAGCGATAGCCCCTTCCCTATACCCTGAGGCAGATTGAATATAACCTGTTGTTTTTATTGATTTTTTATTCAATCAATAAATCAGGTTTGCCCAGTTGCAGCAGCACACCGAGTTCATCGGCAAAGGTCCAACTGCTGACAATCGCACCGTGATTGTCGAAATTGAGTATCGCCACGGCATTCACGCCCATGTGCGCGCCGGTGGGCGCAATGCCGCAGAACGGCCCCGTGTGCGTGCCGTTGACGTTAAAGCGCACCCAAACCTGATTGCCCTCGGCCAGCAACACATCAAGACCGTAACGCCGCTCGGCAAAGGCTGCGTTCAGATTCATATCACCGTAGCCATGCGCCTTGCTGAATTCACGGGTGTGCTGAAACCCGAAACGCAGATTGTGGTGACTGGCGGCAAGACCGTCCTTGGTCTGCGTCGACAGTCGCGTGCGTGCCGCGGTGAGTTTGTTGCGCGCCAGCGCAGTCTGCGCCGGCTGTGCTTCGAGTTTTTTGATGAAGCTTGCAGCATCGTCGGTTTGCGGCAACGACGGCGCAATCAACTTGCCGTCGGCCCGCGGCGGCAGCCTGGCGCCGAGCTGACGCAACAGCGCCGCCTCATCCATCATGAACCAGCCCTCAACCATCTGGCCGTTGACGATGCGCAGCAGCGCCACTTCATAGACATCGACTTTTTTGCCGGTCGCCGGAATGCCGAAAAAATTGCCGGTGTGCGTGCCGGTGACACGAAACAGCAGCCCGACCCGGTCACTGTCGGCAATCACCTGCTCGATGACATCGACCCGATCCGGAAACGCCGCACGCAGATACAACGCCGGATGCGGCCAGCCCTGATCGCGCGCATTGTTCGCCAGATGCAGATTCCCGCCGCGCACACGGTCGTAATGCGGCGCCATCACTTCCTTCTCGACCTGCGGCATCTCCGGCGTGCCCTGCTTCTGCTTGAAGCGCAGCGCGATTTCGACGTTGCGGGCGAGTTCGCCGCTGCGCTTGGGGTTGAAGTGGTTCACTTATCTTTTGCACGCTTCAGAAGTTGGCTGAACTTCATCAATTTTAGAAAGTTCCAGTTCTATTAATACGCTCATATTCCACTTCTGGGATTAACCGCTCCGTGACGCCAGTTGTTCGGAGGAAGACCTTGCCATCGGATAATGTCATTCCACAAAATTCCTTAGTTTCGATGCATCGAATCACAAACTCTTCAGCATCGAATCCTGATTCCCGTTCGCCATCCCGTAATTGCTTATTCCAAATATCGAAACAGCCCTGAATCTCCTCCACCGCACCTTCGACATCATCAAACCAAACAACCGAGTCGCCGTCATCCGTAGAATCAAAAACAAAGTCCCGGAAACCCTCTTGCCAATAGTATGTCAATAACTCGAAGTGATAGGACATCGCGACATCCTTTACATTTTCCGGTTACTTTTTTAGTTACGACCATCAAATCTATTTTTGTTGTGCCACTCCAGAAAATCCGGATCCGGCCAAAACTTTTCCGGCAACCGAATCTTCATTCCATCCATCTTTAGGATACCAACATCAATCATTGCAATATCAGCGTGCCCCTTCATCTTCTTTGATATTCGCAAACGATACTCCGGAGTAACGGTAATCAACCCCAAATCGAATGCCCGGTCATGAAGTGCCGAAAGACACAAGCCATTTCGGGGATTCAATCGATTCAATTTATCCGCAGCCCATGGAACGATATGACTTGCTATTAGGAGGCGTGGCTCCTGAAGAGAAGAAATACAGCACCGATTTTGATAACTACTCAGAACAGCTTTTCGGAAAAAAGATTGTTTAATACGCGTCTCGACTACCACAGCTTTTGTGGCGCCTTCATAATTTTCTAATGGCTCATGATCAAATTCGAACTCTTCGACCCTTGAAAGCGCAGCCCCTTTTGAAAAACCATCGACCGCATTCTTGCTTTCGAGCGCAAGAAGCTCCCAATCTTCGTGAAACTCGTTCCATATTTCCTGATCACCCGCCGATGCATTGCCCAACCCAGCGCGTCCCGTTGACGTAATAGCCGGATCAAGACTCGCGAAATTGACCAACTTCATTGCAACTGATGATGGAGTTCGACCAATTAACTCGGAGAGCTGAATGATTTCCGGGTTGCCTTTATGCATTTTTCCAAATGGCAACTGGCAATACAAATTAAACGCAACGAGCAATTCCTTGCGCGACCAACGAGTATTACGCTTTGCCATTGAGGATACCCTGCCTAGTCTTATAGCTATCCTGAAATAATATCGCTTACTACGACGATCAAGATAAGTAACAAGGTCAAACAAGAGTGCCACTCGCCGCATAAGATTCTTCTTTTACACCACCTTACCAGCAACCGGAACACTATGGACATCATCACAACACGCCGTACACCTCACAACCCTTTTCTCCATGCAATTCAACATCGTAGTGCAGCCCGATAATCGCCTCGCCGCACAAACAAAACGGGAGCCTCAGCTCCCGTTTTTTATACCCGGCGCCCGCAGGCGCCACGATCACGCCGCGCGACTGCGCCGTCGACGCGCCACAAACCCCATCAGGCTGACGCCGGCCATCATCAGCGCCCAGGTTTCAGGTTCCGGCACTGGTGCAGGAACGGTGGTTACATTGCTGAAGTTCGCACCCTGCAATCCGCTGAAGTCGAAAGCCAGCGCGGTGTCGAAGGCTTCATCGCCCCAGTTGATCACGCCGAACTCGAGGTAATACGAACCGCTGTTGGCGAAGGTGTAGGCGGAGTTGATCCATCCCGACGGTCCGCAGGTGTTGGCGCTGGTCCAGCAGTAGCCGCTGGAGAAGCCGAGCGGCGACCATTCGGTGCTCGACACGTTGAAGCCGATCGAGTCGCCGTCGTTGAGCACGGCATCGAGTTCTTTCGGCTGGCTGTCGTCGACCTGGCGTTTGAGCACGTCGCCGGGGACGACGCTGCCGCGCGCGGAGTTTTAGCTGCGCGCGGTGAACAGCCATGCGGCGGTTTCATTGCTGCCGGCGGTGACCAGCCGCGCCCATGCGTAGTCGTTGTAGCCGCGGCCGTCGGTCGACACGTAGTTGAAGCGCAGGGTCAGCGTGTTGTTGGCCAGCGCACTGAATGCGCTGGAAACAATTTTCGAACCATTGGTCTGGTTTTCGCTGCCCTTGCCTTCGTCGCGCAGTACCAGCGGCGACACGTCATACACACCGCCTGCTGTGGTGACATAACCGAACTGCGTGTTGCCGGTCGGTGAATTGGGCACGGTGCTGTCGCCGGAAATGATGCCGGCAGCACCGGTGGCGGTCCACGTGGTATCGGCTATGGACGTGCTCGCGGCGTGGGTTGCAAATGCCGCAGTTGCTGTGACTGCAGCGAGCAGTCTGGTGGCGTTCAGGGCAAGCCTGTTGAAGTTCATCGCAAAGATCTCCGAATCCGGTTTCAAGGCCATGCAATTCATTCCAGGCATGGCCAGTCTTGGTCACGCCGCAGCGGTCACTGCAGCGTCTGTCGGCCAATACCATTGCAACACCCGTGCCAGCATCAGGGTAATTTATAACTTGTTGTTTATATTGTATTTTTTAAATCCGGCCGAGGAGCGGCGCGTATCAACCGGGGTAAATCCCCCAATGAATGGGGATAGCTACCCGAAGCAGGGTCAGGCTTTGCGCGACTTCATGCTGCGCGTGAGCAGGCTGCCGCAAAGCATCAGACCGCCGAGCAGCCAGAACACCCCCGACACGCCGAGCACCGCGCCAATCGCGCCGAAGGCCATCGGGCCGCTCATGCGCACGGCGTTGTTGACGGTGAGGCGGATGCCCAGCGTCTGGCCGGAACGGCCGTCAGCGGAGTTGGCGAACATCATGATCACGGTCAGCGGAATGCCGATGCCCATGCCGAGGCCGAAGAGGAAGGCGATGGCGCCGAGCACATAAGCGTTCGTTGAGAACGGCACCAGTGCAAAACCGATCGCACCAGTCACGAACACCCACAACAACAGTTGCTCACCGGGATAACGTTCCGCCAGCCGCGCCAGGAAATTGCGCACGATGAACGCGGCGATCGCCAGCGTCGCCAGTACGCCGCCGATCGCCGAGGCCGACAGTCCGATGGCGTGGCCATGGATGGGCACATAAAACTGGAACAGGTCATAACCGAGCTGCACCAGTCCGCCGGTGAGCAGCATGATCACGACGCTGCGGTCCATCCAGGTGCGCGCAGTTGCCGCTCCCTTGCTGCCGCCGCGCGCCGGCGGCAGGCTGCGGCCCATGGTCAGCAACAGCGCGATGACCACCACTGACAACGCTGCAGTGACCAGACAGGCCCAGCCGTATCCCAGATGGTCGATCGACAACCCGGCGATCAAGGGGCCGAAAAAACTGGTGGTCGCGCCGATCATGCTGAAGTTGGCGAAATTACGCGCGCGTTTCTTGGGTGTGCTGAGGTTGCCGATCAGGTTCTGCAGCGTGACATGAAAAAACGACAGCGCGAGACCGTTGAGCGCGGCGGCGGCGTAAAACACCGGCAGCACCGGAAAGAAGTACATCAACAACAGCGACACCGCAGCGCAGACCGCTGCAAACAGCAGCAGCTTGCGCGCCGCCTTGCGGTCGGCGAGTCCGCCGACCACCCATGACAACAGCACCGGAAACAGAAACAGCAGGCCGCCAATCAGGCCCACTTCGGTGGCCGATGCGCCGAGGTGCAGCGCATACAGCGTCAGCAACACCCGCATCGAGTTGTTGCCGGTGAAGTTGAAAAACGTCAGCGCTAGGGTCAGATATAGGGGGCGCACGGTGTTACGCGATTCTGCTGTTAAAAATCAAATTGAATCCACGCACACTGCGACGTGCGCACCACCATGGTAACTGGAAGCGGTGCGCACAGTTCATCTGCAACACTGAACACATGTCCCCGTTGATAACAGGGAGCTGCCGGCCGGCAGCCGCTTATTTCTTCGCTGTCGGCCGCGAAGCATTGTTGAAAGTGAAATTGTCGTAAGACATTTCAGCGACACGGAACCACAGGAACTGGTCGGCGCGGAATTTCAGCCACTGGCTGTAGATGCGCTTGAAATGCGGGCTTTTTTTCGCCGCTTCGTCGTAAATCTCGAACGCGGCTTTTTGCGCCGCTTCCATGATCGGTTTCGGGAACTGGCGCAGCTGCGTGCCGCTGCCGACCAGTTTCTTCAGCGCTTCCGGATTTTTGGCGTCATAACTCGCCAGCATGTGCACGTTGGCTTCCGCGCATGCGGATTCAAAAATCGATTTGTACGCCTTGGGCAGCGATTCCCACTGCTTGAGGTTGACCACGGTCGAGAGCTGCGGCCCGCCTTCCCACCAGCCCGGGTAGTAATAATATTTGGCGACTTTGTTGATGCCGATTTTCTCGTCATCGTACGGGCCCACCCATTCCGCGGCGTCGATGGTGCCGCGTTCCAGCGCCTGGTAAATTTCTCCGCCGGCGATCTGTTGGCCGACGACGCCGAGTTTCGCCATGACCTGACCGGCGAGACCGCTGACGCGCATCTTCAGACCCTTGAGGTCTGACAACGATTTGATTTCCTTGCGGTACCAGCCTCCCATCTGCACACCGGTGTTGCCGGTGGGGAACTGCACGCAGCCATAGGCCTTGAACAATTCGGCCACGGCCTGCATGCCGCCGCCGTAGTACATCCATGCGTTCTGCTGGCGCGCATTGAGCCCGAACGGAACTGCGGTCGCAAACGCAAACGCCGGGTCTTTGCCGATGTAGTAGTAAGGCGCGGTGTGGCCGCATTGCACGGTACCGTTCTGCACGGCATCGAGCACCTGCAGGCCGGGGACGATTTCACCGGCGGCGAACACGCGGATCTGGAATTTGCCGTCGGTGCCTTCGGACACACGCCGTGACAGGATTTCGGCAGCGCCGTACAGCGTGTCGAGATTTTTCGGGAAGCTCGATGCGAGCCGCCACTGAATCACCGGCTGCGCGTGAACGATGGCGGGCGCAGCGACCGTGCCTGCGGCCAGTCCGATGCCCGCTTTTTTCAGGAATGACCGTCGCTGCATACCGCCTCCGATTACAAGTATTTGATTATTAAATGATTTTTATGTGCCGGCGAGGGTCATGCCCTCAACCAGTACCGAACCGCACTGGCGCGAGCTGCGGTGCGATACATCATTGCCAATGGCGACGATGTTTTTGAAAATGTTTTTCAGATTGCCGGCAATGGTGATCTCCTGCACCGGATAAACAATCGCGCCGTCTTCCACCCAGAAACCGGCGGCACCGCGCGAGTAATCACCGGTCACAGCGTTGACGCCCTGCCCCATCAGTTCAGTCACCAAAAGGCCGCGGCCCATTTTTTTCAGCAGCGCGGCGAAATCTTCGCCGGTGTCTTTCATCATCAGGTTGTGGTTGCCGCCGGCATTGCCGGTGGTCTGCATGCCGAGCTTGCGCGCGGAATAACTGGCGAGGAAATAACCCTGCACCACGCCGTTCTTGACGATGTCGCGCGCCTGCGTCGCCACGCCCTCTTCATCGAATGCGCCGCTGGCGAGGCCTTTCGGAATCAGCGGCAGGTCGCTCATCTGCACGATGGGCGAAAACACCGTCTTGCCGAGGCTGTCGAGCAGAAACGAGGATTTGCGATAGAGGCTGCCTCCGGAAACCGCCGATACAAAATGCCCCATCAGGCTGGAGGCGATACCGGATTCGTACAGCACCGGCACCTGCTCGGTTGGCACCTTGCGCGCCTTCAGCCGCGCCACGGCGCGCTGGCCGGCCTTGCGGCCGATGACATCCGGCGTCGGCAGGTCAGCGGGATCGCGCGCGGTTTCATACCAGTCGTCGCGCTGCATGCCGTCGCCTTTGCCGGCGATCAGCGCGCACCACATGCTGTGGCGTGAACTCGGATAACCGGCAAGAAAACCGTTGCTGTTGCCGTAGATGAAGTGCGACTGCTGCGTCGAAACTGTGGCGCCTTCGGAATTGGTGATCTTTTTATCCACCGCAAAACCTGCAGCTTCGCAGGCCTGCGCCATTTCGATGGCGCGCTCGACCGGCATATCCCAGGGATGAATCAGGTCGAGGTCGGGAAATTCACGCGCGAGGCGGTCGGGGTCGGCGAGGCCGGCGCAATCATCGGTCGCGGTGTACCGCGCAATCGCCAGTGCGGCATCGACGGTGTCGCGCAGCGCCTGTGGCGACAGGTCGGAACTCGAAGCATGGCCGCGCTGCTTGCCGATATAAACCGTGACGCCGATGCCCTTGTCGCGGTTGTATTCGATGGTTTCGACTTCGCCCTGGCGCGCGGTGACGGTCTGGCCGAAGCCTTCACTGACTTCAGCGTCAGCGGCGGTGGCGCCACGGGATTTGGCATGGGTCAGCGCGTCAGTTACGAGCTGTTTGAGCGTGTCGTCGGTATAGGAGAACGGATTGGAGGCCATGATTTTTGCGGGGCGCAGGGACCGGCCCTGCAGGAAAGGGCGTTATCATAACAGCTTCAATTTTTTGCCTGACTGTTGCGGAAGACCCCCTGGTGGAAGACACCCCTGATTTCGACGATCTGCCCAGTAAAAGCCAACGCAAGCGCGACATGGACGCGCTGCAGGACATCGGC
>CAMAYE010000055.1 GCA_945862135.1 Bordetella parapertussis | reverse complement strand
CCGGAAATGGGCGGGCAAGGTGCCGCTGTTGCTGCTGGCCTGTGCGGGCGCGACCTTTGAACACAAAGGCCAGCCCAACCGCTGGGCGCACTACGACACCGGCATGGCTGCACTGTCTCTGTCGCTGGAAGCCGTGGCGCAGGGACTGGTTGCGCACCAGATGGGCGGTTTCGACATTGCGAAAGCGCGCGCGGCATTTGCCATCCCCGACGACTTCATGCCGATGGCAATGATCGCGGTCGGGTATCAGGCGGCGCCCGAGACCATCGAGGATGAGGAGACGCGTCAGAAGGAACTCAAGGCACGGGGGCGCAAGGCGATTGGTGAGCGCTTTTACAGCAGTCAGTGGGGCAAGTCCGTCGATTGAGCGCTGCTTGAGGACAACAATCAAAAGCCCCGTTTCAGCGGGGCTTTTTGATTTGCGCGTGAACTTTACGCGGCTTTTTGTTTTCTGCGCCTTGCAGTCCATCCATCAGGCCGGATGTTTACGGCAAGCTGATCAAGGGCCTTGGGCTGGTGCCGCAGCAGTTCATGGCGTCGCCGGGGCGGATTGCGCCTGTG
The DNA here is from genome assembly GCA_945862135.1 of Bordetella parapertussis. Lineage (GTDB taxonomy): Bacteria > Pseudomonadota > Gammaproteobacteria > Burkholderiales > SG8-41. Next base: position 16,040 of record CAMAYE010000055.1, on the reverse strand, counting down.
CCGGTGCGGTTTCTGCACCCGGCAGTCCGGTCCAGCCGCCGCCCAGCGCTTTCACCACATTGGCCACTGCGGAGCGCTGGGCACGCAGTGCGTCGGCGCGGTTCAGTTCGGCATTGAGCAGATTGCGTTCGGCGTCCAGCACTTCCAGTTGACTGGTCAGTCCGTTGACAAATCGGATGCGCGACAGCCGCAGTGCTTCGGTCAGCGCAATCACCCGTGCATTTTCCGCATCGTAAGCTTCGCGCGCGCGCACCTGGCCGACCAATGCGTCGTGGGTTTCACGGAACGCGGTTTGCAGCGTCTTCTGGTATTGCGCCAGCGCCTGGCGCTGACGGGCTTCCACCGCCTCGATTTCGCCGAAGAGACGGCCGCCCTGGAAAATCGGCTGCGCAAGCCCGAAGCCCAGCTGCCAAATGCCGGCGGGACCTGAAAACAGGTTCGACAGCGCAGCACTTTCACTGCCGAGATAGCCGCTCAAACCGATGCTAGGGAACAGTGAGGCGCGTGCCGCGCCGATGCGGGCGTTGGCGGCAATCAGCTGTTGTTCCGCGGTGACGATGTCAGGGCGTCGCAGCAGCAGTTCTGACGGCAGGTCCGCCGGAATCACGGGTGTTGCTGGCGCGGCATTGCCGGCATTGCGCAGCACACGATCCTGCAGCAGTGCGCGCGGGCTGCGTCCGAGCAGCACGCCCAGTGCGAGTTCCTCGCTGGTGCGGCGGCTTTCCAGTGCCGGCAACTGTGCCTGGGCTGCAGACACTTCGGCTTCCAGTTGACGCAATGAAAAGTCATTGATGATGCCGGCGTCTGCACGGACACGTTGCAGCTTGAGGTCGTTCTGGCGGAGCGTCAGCGACCGGCGTGTTGCATCGACCTGTGAATCCAGCGAGATCAGGGCGTAGTAGGACTGCACAACGCCGGCAGTCAGGGCGATGCGTACGGTTTCGCGTGCAGCCGTCGTGGCGAGCAGTTCGGCCTGCGCGGCTTTGGCGGATTCGCGCAGTTTTCCCCACAGATCGATTTCGTAGGAAACATTGACCTGTGCGCGGTAGTTATTGTTTTCCAGTGCGCCGGGGAATCGTGTCGCGGTGCTGTCCGAGCGGCGTGTGCGATCACGCTGGAACGCGGCATCAACGGCGGGAGCCAGTTGCGCATCAGCGACGCGCGCCAGTGCGCGGGCTTCATCCAGTCGTGCGGTCGCCAGTGCCAGATCCTGGTTGTAGATCAGCGCCTCTTCGACGAGGAGGTTTAGCGTGCCGTCCTGATACAGCGTCCACCAGCGATCCGCCGGCAGGTTCTGTCCCTGCGCCGGTGCTGCCTGCCAGGTCTGCGGCAGTTCAGCTTCGGGGCGTTGGTAGTCGGGCGCCATGGTGCAGGCGCTGAGGGTCGAAGAAAATGCGAATAAAATCATATACCTATTTCGCATCATCATCTCCCTTGCCGACGGGGGTGTGATGCGGTGTCTGCACCGAACGCAGCATCAATTCGCGGTGATGGGCGACTTCATCTTCGATTTCCTTGGTCGAGCGCGGATCCGAAAGTTTGCGTTCGATGATCAGTTTGTAGAACCACGGAATGAAAAAGATCGCGAGGAAGGTGGCTGCCAGCATGCCGCCCATCACACCAGTACCTGCGGAGTGGCGGGCGCCGGCACCGGCGCCGCTGGAAATCACCAGTGGCACCACGCCGAGGATGAAAGCCAGTGACGTCATCAGAATCGGGCGGAAGCGCAGTCGCGCGGCTTCAATCGCGGCACCCGCCGTGGACAGCCCTTCCTGTTTTTTCATCACCGCGAATTCAACGATCAGAATTGCGTTTTTTGCGGCAAGGCCGAGCAGCGTGACCAGGCCGATCTGGAAATATACGTCGTTACTCAGCCGTGCAATGTGCGACAGCGGTGACAGCAGTCCTTGCAGCCAGGGAATACCCTGCGCCAGATAAAACGGCATCGGCAGCAGGTTGTTGATGAAAATCGCCAGCAGCGCGCCGAAAGTGCCGAAGGGCAGTGCCAGCATGACGGCCAGCGGCAGCGACCAGCGGTTGTATTGCGCGGCGAGAATCAGGAATACCATCAAAGCCGCAAGTCCCAGTGCAATGATCGAGGTGCCGCCGGAGCGTTTTTCCTGGAAGGATGCGCCGCCCCAGTCGAAGGTGAAGTCGGGCGGCAGCGTCTCCTTGGCGATGCGTTCCATGCCGGCAATCGCCTCACCCGAGCTGTATCCGGGTTTGGCCGAGCCGAAAATCTTCACCGCCGGCAGGTTGTTGAAGCGGTCGAGTGAGTCCGGGCCGGAGGAGTAGTTGACCTTGGCCAGCGACGATAGCGGAATCATTGCGCCGCGATCCGAACGTACATAGATCGCGCCAACGTCGTCCGGACGTTTGCGGTAGGCCGGTTCGGCGGACATGAGCACCTGCCAGGTGCGGCCGAATTTGTTGAAATCGTTGACGTAGGCGGTGCCCAGGGTGGCGGCTAGTGCGCCGTAAACCTCGTCGATCGGCACGCCCAGCGTCTTGGCTTTCTCGCGATCTGTTTCAACATAAAGTTGCGGCACATTGGCGCGCCACAGCGTGTTGACCTGGCCAAACATCGGATCCTTCTGCACCGCGGCGAGCAGTTGCTGCGTGGCTTCGGAGAGTTTCTGTGCACCGCCTTCGCCGCGGTTCTGGATGTAAAACTCGAAGCCGCCGGCGTTGCCGAGGCCGAAAATCGGTGGCGGACCGAAAGCCAGCGCGAGGCCTTCCTTGATATGCCCGGTTTTCATGAAGAATTCGCCGACAAGCTGTCCGGTCGATACGGTACGTTCGTCCCAATGTTTTTGAGTCACGAAAATCGTCGCCGCGCTGTTGCGGAAACCGCCGCCAAGGAAATCAAGGCCGGTGAAGGCGATCGCGGTTTCATTGGCCGGATTTGATTTGATGATCTCGACCACTTCATTGACGACCTTGTCGGTGCGTTCCAGGGTTGCGCCGTCGGGCAGGAACACTGCGGCGATGTAATAGCCCTGGTCTTCATCGGGGACCAGCGAGCCCGGCGTGGCACGCCACAGGCCGAAGGTCAGTGCGACCATGCCGACAAACAGCAGCAGGGCGATTAAGCCGCGTCGCAGCATCCAGGTGACACCGTCAACATAACGGCCGGTCATGCGCGCGAACCAGTTGTTGAACCAGGTGAAGAAACGGCCCGGTGTGCCGTGCTGGCGTTTGAGAATCAGCACGCACAGCGAAGGTGTCAGTGTCAGGGCGACGATGCCGGAGATCACCACCGCAATGGAAATGGTCACTGCGAATTGCCGGTAGAGTTCGCCGGTCAGTCCGCCGAGGAAGGCGATCGGCACGAATACCGCGCACAGTGTCAGCACGATGGCGATGATCGGGCTGGTGACTTCCTTCATTGCCTTGACCGCGGCTTCTCGCGCCTGCAGATGTTCCTCGTGCATGATGCGTTCGACGTTTTCGAGCACGACAATGGCATCGTCAACGACAATGCCGATGGCCAGCACCATGCCGAACAATGTCAGTGTGTTGATCGAATAACCGAGCAGCAGCAGGCCGGCAAAGGTGCCGATCAGCGATACCGGAACGGCGGCGAAGGGAATCAGCGTGGCACGCCAGTTCTGCAGGAACAGGAACACGACCAGGAACACCAGCGCCATTGCTTCCAGCAGCGTGTAGATCACCTCGCGGATCGATACCTCGACGAATCGAGTCGTGTCGTACACCACGTTATGGGTGAATCCCGGCGGGTAGGCCTCGGCGAGCGGTGCCATGGCCGCTTTTACACGATCTGCGGTGGCCAGCGCATTGGCATTGGGTTGCAGGAAAATGCCTACCAGGGTCGCTGATTTGCCGTTGACGCGGCCGATAAAGTCGTAATCCTTGGAGCCCAACTCCACGCGCGCCACATCTTTCAGACGCAGCAGTGAGCCATCCGGATTGGCGCGGATGACGACGTTTTCGAACTCGGCGGGTTCCGACAGCCGTCCCTTGGTGGTGATGGTGTAAACCAGTTCCTGGGGACCGCCGGTCGGTGACTGGCCGATTTTGCCGGCGGCAAACTGTGCGTTCGGCTCATTGAGTGCGCGCGTCAGGTCGCCAGGTGTCAGCTTCAGCTGTGCGAGGCGGTCCGGACGCGTCCAGATGCGCATCGCATAGTCCTTGGCGCCGAAGATCTGTACATTGGTGGTGCCCGGTACGCGTTTCAGCGCATCAAGCACATTCAAGGTGACGTAGTTCGAGATGAACAGGTCGTCGCGGCTGCCGTCGGGGGAGCTGAACGCGATGACCTGCAGGAACGATGAAGAACCTTTTTCGACGCTGACGCCCTGACGCCGGACTTCCAGCGGCAGGCGCGGTTCGGCCTGTTTAACGCGGTTGTTGACGTTGAGCGCCGCGGTGTCGATGTCGGTGCCGATGTCGAAAGTGACCTGGATTTCGAGTACGCCGTTCGAAGTCGAGTTCGAACTCATGTAGAGCATGTGCTCGACGCCGGTGATCTGGTTTTCCAGTGGCGCGGCGACGGTCTGCTCGATGACCTGGGCTGACGCACCGGGATAGACGGCGCGGACGGTGACCACCGGAGGCGCGATTTCCGGGTATTGCGCGATCGGCAGCACACGCATCGCAGCGAGGCCGGCCAGCACGATGAAAATCGATACCACTACCGCGAAGATCGGGCGGTCTATGAAAAAACGGGACATGGTCGTCAGTCCGCCGGGCTCAGGATTTCACAGCCGGTTTGGCTGCGGGTTTTTCTGCAGGCTTGTCCGCAGGTTTATCTGCCGGCGGTTTGCCGTTGGTTTTGGGGGCGGCCGGCTCGGTGACATTGACCGGTGCGCCGGGACCGATTTTCAGCACGCCATCGACGATCACCCGTTCGCCCGCTTTCAATCCTGAATTGATGACCCAGCCGTCGGCGACCCATGCGCCGACCTCGACCGGACGCGGCTCGGCTTTGGATTCGGCATTGACCACATAGACAAATTTCCCGCCCGGGCCCTCGAGTACGGCGCGCTGCGGCACGACGATGGCTGCCGGCCGCGTCGCGCCGGACAGGGCAATGCGCACGAATTCACCAGCGCGAAGCTGATTGGCGGGGTTGGCAAACTCGGCGCGGGATTCGCTGGTGCCCGTCTGTGTGTTGACCCGCACATCACTGAAATTGACGGCGCCGGTTCTGGCGTAATCGCGTCCGTCGCCCAGTTTGAGGGTCGCTTTGAGTTTTCCGTCGGCCGGCAATTTGATGCGGCCTGCTTCAACATCGCGTCGCAAGGCGAGGTGATCACGGTCAGAGACGCCGAAAATCACATACATCGGATCGGTTTGCGTGACGGTGGTCAACAGTACGCCCGGGCCCGATACGAGTGTGCCATCCGAAACTGCGGCTCGACCTGCGACACCGGTGATCGGGGATTCAACGCGGGTCCATTCCAGGTTGAGGTTCGCTTCATTGAGGCGGGCGCGAACGCTTTCAACCTGGGCGCGGGCGATGCGTTCGCCGGAGGTCGCGTCATCGAATTCTTTCTGACTTACGGCTTTGGCTTCGTAGACCGGCTTCAACCGGGCCAGTTCGCGCTGTGCCTGTTGCAGTTGCGCTTCGGCGACACCGAGATCGGCTGCCGTACGTGCCTGCGCGAGTTTGAACGGGGCGGGATCGATTGAAAACAGGGATTCGCCCTGACGTACGGTGCCGCCTTCCTTGTAATTGCGTTTGAGCAGAATGCCGCTGACGCGGGCGCGTACTTCAACTTCGCGGTAGCCAGCGGTCTGTGCGGTGTATTCCAGGGTGACGGACACGTCCCGTGTTTCCGTGGTGATGACCGAGACCGGTGCCGGAGGGAAACCGCCCGGAGGGCCTCCGGCAGGGCCGCAGGCGGCGGTCAGCAACAATGAGGCCGCAATGGCGGCGCGACGGAACGTGAGGGGGCGGAGGTTGATCATGCTGTAGTTTCCCTGAAAGCTGCGCGGCGAGATGTACGCAAGCATGCTTATGGATTCTAGTTTACATACAACCATGAATGTATGTAAAGTATCGCTTTGAATTTGATGACAACACCCGGCCACAGTCCGGGGTATCCGGAGGAGCATGGTCAGGCGCACCAAAGATGAGGCGGTCGAGACCCGCAATCAGATTCTTGATGCGGCAGAGCGGGTATTCAGTGAGCGCGGGGTCTCCCGCACCTCATTGACCGACATCGCGGAAGCAGCATCGGTCACGCGCGGCGCGATTTACTGGCATTTCAAGGACAAGGCCGAATTGTTCTGTGAAATGGTGGCGCGGGTCACCATGCCGATGGAGCATGCGCCCTGCCAGATTGATCCTGCAACGACGGATGATCCACTGGCCAGTGTGCGCGCCATGCTGGTCGGCGTCCTTGAGCGTACGTCAGGCGACGAGCAGGGGCGGCGCGTGTTTCATATCGTTTTCCACAAATGTGAATACGTCGACGAGATGAAGCCGGTGTGGAACCGTTTCAGTGAAATGCGCGCAGGCTGCCGTACGCGTCTTGAAAACGGCCTGAGGGCGGCGATCAAAGCCGGTCAGTTGCCGCAGGGGCTGGATGTACGGCGCAAGGCGGAGGGCTTGCATTGTCTCCTTGACGGTCTGATCAGCAACTGGGTGATGGATCCCAAGGCGATTCCGGCGGCAAATGAAGCCGGGCGTCTGATCGACGTTTTTATCGAAGGTCTGCGCCACGCACCTGAGGCGCCGCATAAACCACGGCGAGCTGCCGTGCGCAGCAAACCGGCGGCACCGAGGCGTCGCACGGCTTAGTTGGGTGTCAGTTTTCCCAGGGCGCGGTATCGGTGGCAATGATTCCGTAGCGCTGGATGGCTTGCACGACACGTTCTCTGGCAATGGTGCCTTCATCCGCCAGTGCCGCCAGTGCGGCAACCACGATGTGGTGGCGGTCCATTTCAAAAAAGCGTCGCAGATTTTCCCGTGAATCGCTGCGGCCGTAACCGTCAGTGCCGAGAGCGACATAACGACCCGGCACATATGCACGGACCAAATCAGCCACTGCAGTGACGTGATCCGATGCCGCAATGACCGGTCCCTGATGCGCTGCCAGCGATTCGGCAACATGGCTTGTCCGCGGGGACGACGCCGGATTCAGGCGGTTATGACGTTCGCAGGCCATGCCGTCGCGGCGCAATTCACTCCAGCTGGTCACGCTCCAGACGTTGCTTTCGATGCCGAAGTCCTTGTGCAGCAATTCTGCGGCAGCGATGGCTTCGCGCAGGATGGTGCCGCTGCCGAGCAACTGCACGGCAGCATCCGGTTTCCAATGCAACAGATACATGCCTTTGAGGATGCCGTCGCGCGCGCCTTCCGGCATTGCCGGCTGGGCGTAGTTTTCATTCATCACTGTGATGTAATAGATGATGTCCTCCTGCGCTTCGAGCATGCGCTGAGTGCCGTCCTGGATGATGGTCGCGAGTTCATAACCGTAGGCGGGGTCCCATGCCCGGCAGTTGGGCACGGTCGATGCGATCAGGTGGGATGAACCGTCCTGGTGCTGCAGGCCTTCGCCCGATAGCGTGGTGCGGCCGGCGGTGGCGCCGATCAGGAAGCCGCGCGACCGGCAGTCGCCCGCCTGCCAGATCAGGTCTCCGACCCGCTGGAATCCGAACATCGAGTAAAAGATATAGAAGGGCAGCATCGGTGTGCCGTGCACGCTGTAACTGGTTGCGGCTGCAATCCACGACGACATCGCGCCCGCTTCGTTGATGCCTTCTTCCAGAATCTGTCCGTCCTGCGCTTCCTTGTAATAGAGCAGCTCGTCGCGATCTTCCGGTTCATAGAGCTGGCCGAAGGGTGAGTAAATCGCGACCTGGCGGAACAGCGACTGCATGCCGAAGGTGCGCGCTTCGTCGGCCACGATGGGCACGATCTGTTTGCCGATCGCAGGATCCTTGAGCATCTGCGCGAGCATCTTGACGAAGCTCATCGTCGTCGATTCTTCGCGTCCGCCAGAGCCTTCGCTGATCCGCGCATAGGTTTCCGGTACGGGTACGGTGATTTTCGGCGCAGTGGTGACGCGCGCCGGCAGATAACCGCCCAGTGCATTGCGGCGTGCGTGCATGTAACGCATCTCCGGGCTGTCGTCGGCGGGCTTCCAGAATTTCAATGCTTTGACATCGGCGTCGGGAATCGGCAACGAGAAACGGTCGCGGAAGGCGAGCAGCGCGTCGTCTTCCATTTTTTTCTGCTGGTGCGCGCCCATCTTGCCCTGGCCCCAATGGCCCATGCCGTAGCCTTTTTTGGTCTGGGCGAGGATCACCGTCGGCCGGCCGTGATGGTTCATTGCGGCGTGATAGGCGGCGTGAATTTTCACCGGGTCATGGCCGCCGCGACGAAGGCGGTCGATGTCTTCATCCGAAAGGTGCGAAACCAGTGCCTGCAGGTCCGGGTCCTTGTTGAAAAACTGTTCGCGATTGAAACGGCCGTCGGTCGCGGCGTATTTCTGGAATTCGCCATCAACAGTTTCATGCAGACGTTTGAGGATCACGTTCTCGGTGTCACGCGCGAACAGCGGATCCCATTCGGAACCCCACAAAAGTTTCACTACATGCCAGCCCGCACCCGAGAACAGGCCTTCGAGTTCCTGGATCAGCGAGCCGTTGCCGCGCACCGGGCCGTCCAGGCGCTGCAGATTGCAGTTGACGACAAAGATCAGGTTGTCGAGACCTTCGCGTGCCGCCAGCGACAGGCCGGCCAGCGACTCCGGTTCGTCCATCTCACCGTCGCCGATAAAGGCCCAGACCTTGCGCCCGGCGGTTTTCTGGATGCCGCGGTGCTCCAAATAGCGCATGAAACGCGCCTGATAGATCGCATTGACCGGACCCAGGCCCATCGAGGCGTTGGGGAACTGCCAGAAATCGGGCATCAGATAGGGGTGGCAGTACGAGGACAGGCCGGTACCTCGGCCGCCAGTTTCACGACGGTAATTATTGAGCTGGTCTTCGTTCAGGCGACCTTCCATCCAAGCGCGGGCATAGATGCCGGGCGAGGCATGCGGCTGAAAAAACACTGCATCGCCATTTTGGCCGGCGCGGAAAAAATGATTGAAGCCGACTTCGAACAGGTCGGCGATCGAAGCGTAGGTCGCGATGTGGCCTCCGAGCTCCGCGGCGCCGCGGTTGGCGCGGACCACCATCGCCAGCGCGTTCCAGCGCACCAGCGCGGAAATGCGTGCCTCGATGTCGAGGTTGCCGGGAAACTGCGGCTGCTCGGCCAGGGCGATGGAGTTGCTGTAGGGCGTGTTCAGTACCGGCGGCATCGGCACGCGTTTCGCCCGCGCTTCGTCGAGCAATTTGCGCAGCAGATAGGTGGCGCGCTCACGGCCATTGGATTCGATCAGTGAATTGAATGCGTCGAGCCATTCGCGCGTCTCCACCGGATCGGGGTCGGCGGGCATCACGCGCCAGAATGCGGCGGCCAAATCGGGCAAATGAGCGGATAAATCGGTCATGGTGTTTTTCTCCGCGCGCGGGCGTGCGCGCATGACCCCGGATGCTACGCGGGATCGCGCGGAACAGGGTTCTGTATGTTCTTGTTTTTAGACAATAAATAAGCATAAAATAGTGTAAATATTTATTAAATAAGCACAAAATGCCGAAAATTGATCTTGATGCAACAGACTGGAAAATCCTCGCCCGGCTTCAGGAGGATGCGCGGCTGTCCAACGTCGAGTTGGCGAAGGCGGTGAATCTGTCGCCGTCTCCCTGTCTGGCGCGGGTGCGGCGGCTGGAGGAGGCGGGGCTGATCAGCCGTTACGTCAGCCTGCTCGATGCGCTGGCATTGGGACTCACTGTGTCGGTGTTCATCCAGGTGCGATTGGAACGGCAGGTGGAGAAGGCGCTGGAGACCTTCGAGCGCGCCATTGCCGAACGGCCCGAGGTCATGGAGTGTTACCTGATGACCGGCGATTCGGATTACATGCTGCGCGTGATGGTGGCTGACGTGCAGGCGCTGGAAAGATTTATCGTCGATTTTCTGGCGAAGATACCCGGAGTGGGCAATCTGAAATCGAGTTTTGCGCTGAAGCAGGTGAAATACAAGACTGCTTTGCCGCTGGCCGGCGTGGCGCCGGCGGTCAGGGCGACCCGCCGCAAAACGGCGGGTTGAATCCGCTGCGTCTAGCGCTTGCGGAAAAAATTGCCAGGGCGTGCTGCAGGCGGGCCCGCGCGCTCGTCCTTGTGGCGGAAGCTGATCCGGCCCTTGCTCAGGTCGTATGGCGAAATCTCCACCGTGACGCGGTCGCCGGCAAGAATGCGGATACGGTGCTTGCGGATCTTGCCCGAGGCATAGGCGGTCACGGCGTGTCCGTTGGACAGTGTGACGCGGAATTTGGTGTCGGGCAGCACTTCTTCAATGACACCCTCGAACTCGACCATCTCTTCTTTGGACATCTGCAGCTTCCTTCTTAGGAATGATTTGCGGCGGGTTGAGCCCGCCGCAGTGCGATCAGACTTCTTGCAGATTGACGGCGGAAGAACGGCCGTCGGAACCTTTTTCGAGGTCGAACGACACTTTCTGGTTTTCATTAAGCGTCTTCATGCCGGCGCGTTCAACGGCCGAGATGTGCACAAAAACGTCTTTGGATTCGCCGTCGGGCTGAATGAAGCCGAAACCCTTGGTGGCGTTGAAAAATTTAACGGTGCCGATAGTGGCCATGAGCAGTTCTCCAGAATTTGGCGATCCTCGTCCGAAGTGGGCAAGGCATCAATGACGTGTGGAGAAGGCCAAACAGAAGCACCCGTGCGGGTGCGAAGGGCGGACAGAATCCAGGCGCCGGCGCGCAGTATGGGCGGATGTCCTTCTGTTTGCAAGGAATATCGGCTTACGGCACGATGCCGGACCAAGCCCTTTCTGCTCATCCGTTCCAAACCAAGGAGATCCCATGAAGCTTTATTTTTCGCCCGGCGCCTGTTCACTCGCTCCGCACATCGTATTGTTGGAAGCCGGTCTCGCCTTTGATCTCGAAAAGGTCGATATCCCGAACAAAAAGACCGCTTCCGGCGCTGATTACTGGCAGATCAATCCCAAGGGTTACGTGCCTGCGCTGCAGCTCGACAACGGTGAAGTGCTCACCGAAGTCAGCACCATCCTGCAGTATCTGGCTGACCAGAAACCGGCTTCGGCGTTGGCGCCTGCTGCTGGCACGATGGCGCGGTACCGCCTGATGGAAGCGCTCAATTTCATCGCCACCGAGGTTCACAAGTCCGTCGGCGCGCTGTTCAATCCGGCGATGACCCCGGAAATGAAGGAAGTGCAGAAGGCCTATATCACTCGGCGCTTCAATGCCCTCGACAAGATGCTCGCCGGAAAAACCTACTTCACAGGCGACGCCTTCAGCGTGGCAGATGCCTATTTGTTCAACGTGTTGCGCTGGTGCGGCTTCCACAAGATCGACCTCGCGCCCTGGCCCAATATCCAGGCATTATTCAATCGTGTCCTTGAGCGTCCGCAGGTACAGACTGCGTTGCGCGCTGAAGGTTTGATCAAATAATTGCGCGGTTTCTGTTCGTAGGCGGCGGCGCCACCCGAGACAGTGATTCTCCAATGGATTGATCACCTGTAATGGGCCCGCCATGCCGTCGAATAGTAGAGGATTTCAGCGCGGCGGAATCCGTGAGCTCAAGGGTTTTACGGCGTAGTCGACAACAAATTTGCAGTCTGCTGGTGTTGCCGCACGCATTGCCCTGCAACGCGCTGCAATGCTTGCCGGATTGGGTTTTACGCCCTTGTCCACCCAGTTCAGCAAGGCTTCGAACAAGGGTGGATACATGGCATCACCCCAGTAGCTGTGCTGGTTCGAATCGACAAAGGTCTGCACCAGACGCTCGCCGTTTCCCGTGGCTTCCATGCGCCTGCGCAGCGTGTCGCTGCCTTCGACGAAGACAGTTGAGTCGTTGATGCCGTGAGCTGCAAGAACGGGCATCGCGAAACGGCCGGCGTAGTCGACGTCGGCTGCGAAACGGGCGGCAGCTGCAGGATCGGCGCGGTAGCGCTTGACGCCGGCATTCAGTGCCGCATCGTCTCTTGAGCCGCTATAACGCACACCTTCGTTGCCGAAGGGGCTGGTGCCGGTACGGCTGATCACGTCACGGAGCGTGAAAGTTCCCCACCGCAGGTGGCCGATGATCGCATTCTCGGGGATACGTACGACATCGACGATGGTGCGCACACGCTGCATCTGTTCGGGCGTACGCTGGGCGGCAGGCTTGTTCAATCCAAGGCAGTCGTTTACGCGCACTGAGAGATCGGAATTGCTGAACTTGCTGTCGGCCGGCAGGCCCATCCACATCGGGTATTGCGCTTCATCGGGCCGCGGGTGGTTGTTGCACAGATACTGGTAGATCACCCGAAGGTCGAGCCGGAAATCGTAGGTGGTCGGGCCGGCGACGACGCCACTGGTCAAGAGCATGCCTTCCCATGACGCCGGGTACATCTCTGCCGCCTTTGTGGCGACCATCGCACCCCAGGACTGCCCGTGCAGCAGCGTGCGCCGCGGCTGGGCGACATGCTCGATGAATATGCGACGCACACGGTCGGTGTCTTCGGCGGCTGTAGTGACAGCAAAGCCGCCCTGGCGGAATACAGAGCCCGCCCAGGCATGGCCCTGCTGCACCGTGATGGCCCAGCGTTTGATGTCAGCGTCTGCACGAGAGACCTTGGGTTCGCCCAGCGCCGGGCCGCCATGTGCATGCACGACCAGCACACCGCTCCATTGAGCAGGCATCACGATCAGATAATGCGCTTTAGCCGAATCCTGGCCACGCAGGCAGCGGGCACCTTCCGGCACGCCCGCCGGGCAGGCAGCAGCCTTTGGTGCGCCCTCGGGCGGATGTGATGGCGTGCTTGCGCAGCCAGTCAGCAAGGTGAACGCAATGCCCAGTAAAAGAGTTGATCGCACGGTCATTTTCATGGATGCCTCGGCACAGAATGGTCGTAAAAGAAGGTCGGTTTAGCGCAGATCCAGCTTGAGTTCCTGGATCAGTTTGCCCCAGCGTGCCATCCCGTCGCTGATCAGTTTTGAAACTTCCTCGGGGGTGCTCGGCTGTGCTTCGAAGCCTGCGGCCTGTAACTTGTCGCGTGCAGCGGGTTGCTTGAGGATGGAATTGACCTCGGTGTTCAGCCGGCTGATGACCGCTTTCGGTGTTTTTGCCGGCGCGAGCATTGCTGTCCATTGATATACATCGAATCCCTTCAATCCGGATTCATCCAGCGTAGGTATATCGGACAGAACGGCAGAGCGTTTCTTTGAAGTCACCGCGAGTATCCGGACCCGCCCGGCCTTGTGCTGCGGGATCACCGTGGATGAGCCGAGGACCGCAGCCGGCACCTGACCGCCGCTGAGGTCGATGATCGCCTGTCCGCCGCCCTTGTACGGGATATGCACCATCTCGATGCCGGTGATTTTCTTGATCAGTTCGCCCGACAGGTGCTGGGAGGTTCCGGTGCCCGAGGTGGCAAATGACAGTGATCGGGTTTTGGCGAGGGCGATGAACTCCTTCACGCCCTTTGCAGGCACTGCGGAATGAACGGCGAGCACCAGGGGCTGGGTGGACATGGTGGATATCGGGGAAAAACTGCTGCGCGGATCGAATTTCAGGTTTTTGTAGGAGAACGGCACCACAGTCAGTGAATCGGCCGTGGTGATCATCGTATAACCGTCGGCCTCGGCAGCGGCAACGCTGGTGAAGGCGATGGTGCCGGTGGCGCCAGGGCGGTTGTCGATCACCACCTGCTGGCCTAGACGGATGGTCAGTTGCTCGCCGACGATTCGCGAAACCAGATCGGTGGCGCCGCCGGGCACGTAAGGCACGACCAGTCGCATAGGACGGCTGGGCCAGGATTGGGCAGTTGCCTGCTCGGCGAGCGGAAACAGTGCGATAGTCAGCACTGAAGCAGTAATGGCGAAGCGGATCGGCAGGACGCGCGGCAGAATCATTTGCATTCCTTTCAACAGGTTATATTCGTGATCCCGGCCTGCGGCAGTTGTCTGCAGGCATGATGGCTTTTGCCATTGGAGATCATTGGAAGTAGCATTAGCAACTACTATGCCACATATTTCTCAAAAAAAGAAAAAGCTCGGTGCTCTTCCCGTGCGCGCAGGAACACCGCTGGCGGACGCCTTGCGCCGGCTCGGCTTTACCGATTACGAAGCACGCGCCTATGCGGCGCTGTCCGCGACTCAGCCGGCAACCGCCTACGAGATCGCCAAGAAGGCGGTTTTACCGAGGGCCAATGTCTACGCCACTCTGCATGCGTTGGAGGCGCGGGGTGCGATCCAGCCGGTTACAGAAAATCCCGTGCGTTATGTCCCGGTCGACCCTGAGCAGTTTTTTCGCGGTGTCCAGCGCGACACCAGCGACCTGTGTGAGGACGTGGTTCGGGCGATGCGCCAAAGTGCAAAGTCCGCCGAAAATGCTTACGTTTCGATTTTTCGGGGTGAGCAGGATGTCCGGCGCAAACTCACGGAGATGATCGAGAGTGCGCGTGATCACATCTGGATGAAAGCACCGGTCGGGCTGATCGAGCCGCATGCTGCTGCTCTTGCTGATGCGGCAAGCCGCGGTGTGATGGTGCGACTGATCGTGTTCGGCAAGGCTGTTCCGGGTCTGAAGCCGCACAAGCGACTCCAACTGATTCCGCACGAAGGGGATGGCGAACCGCATGGTCCGCCATCGGACCGTATGCTTACTGCGACCGTCGACAGCGAAGGCATGTTGATCGCGTCTTTTTCCGGAACCCCCAAGGCTTCTTTTGCGCGGGATTACTCGATTGTCTATGTGATCGAGACGCTGCTGCTGCATGAGGTCTATCTTGCGGAAATCCATGCGGCGTTCGGCAGCCAGCTTGACTCGAAATTCGGCCGCCAATTGGGCCGTCTGCGCCTGAAGTACCGTCCCCGGGGCCGCGAGCGCCCGGTACTAGAGGGTGCCGAACCCGAGCCCCTTTAAGTTTGCACAGAACGAAAAACTGCTTTCCCAGACCCGTTACTCCAGGAGAACCTGAAATGGCTGTATCGAAACCGACTCCCCGTCCCAACATTGTGTTGATCCTCGCTGACAACCTCGGCTGGGGCGAACTTGGATGTTACGGCGGCGGCGCGCTGCGTGGTGCGCCGACGCCGCGCATTGACGCGCTGGGAGGGGAAGGCCTGCGGCTGCTGAACTTCAATATCGAGTCGGATTGCGTGCCGACGCGTTCGGCGTTGATGACCGGGCGCCATCCGATTCGCACCGGCGCCCAGCAGTCGGTGCCTGCGGGTTTGCCGCAGGGCATCATTCCCTGGGAGATCACGCTGGCGCAGCTGTTGAAGGCGCAGGGCTATGCCACTGCGATACATGGCAAGTGGCACCTCGGCGATCGCCCGGGACGCTTTCCTACGGATCGAGGCTTCGACGAGTGGTATGGCATTCCGCGGACCACCAACGAGAGCATGTTCACCAGCACGCCGGGGTATGACCCGAAGGTCACGCCGCTGCCGTACGTGCTTGAAGCCAGGGCCGGTGAAATTCCGCGCGAAGTGGCCATCTACGATCTGGAGATGCGCCGGCGCATCGATAGCGACCTGTTTGAACGCTCAGCAGAATTCATTACTCGCCAGCATGAGGCCGGCGTACCATTTTTCGCTTATTTGCCCATTACCCAGATGCATTACCCCACCATACCGCACCGCGATTTCGAGGGACGGACCGGCGCTGGTGATTTTGCCGACGTGATGGTGGAGATGGATCATCGCGTCGGGCAACTGCTTGATACCGTCAACCGGCTGGGCACTGCAGAAAACACTTTGTTCATTTTCGCCAGCGACAACGGCCCGGAGTTCCGTCGTCCCTGGCGTGGCTCGGCCGGGATGTGGCAGGGCACCTATCACACTGCCATGGAAGGCGGGTTGCGCGCGCCGTGCATCTTGCGCTGGCCCGGTCGCATTCCGGCCGGGCGGGTTTCGAACGAGATCGTGCAGGTCACTGACCTGTTCTCGACGCTGGCCCTTTGGGCTGGGGCCGATGTGCCTTCCGACCGTCCG
>CAMAYE010000054.1 GCA_945862135.1 Bordetella parapertussis | reverse complement strand
GCCAAGTCGCGCGAGCTGGGCATGCAGACCTTCGACCAGCATCTGTTCGATCTCTACGAGGCTGGCGAGATCAGTTACGAGGACGCGCTGCGCAACGCCGACTCGATGAACGAACTGCGGCTGATGATCAAGCTCAACAGCAAGGACGCCAAGGACAAGGATGTGATGACCGGCATCGAGCATCTGAATCTTGTCTGATTTACTGCATCTTCATGCAGGGGAACGCCGGCCGCAGCGCCGGCGTTTTTCTTGTTGGATATCCCTTTCAGCATCCCCTTCGATCTGCCGACCTATGCGGCCTGTGCGGTGATCATCCTCGGTGCCTACGTCATTTTCGGAATCACCACCTTTGGCGCCGCGATGTTCACGGTGCCGGCACTGTCGTACTTTTTCCCGCTGAGTTTTGTGCTGCCGATGTGTGTGCTGCTCGACGTGTCTGCGGCACTGGCGCTGGGATCGCGCTTTTCGAAAGAGGCGGATCGCGGTGAACTCAAATGGATGGCGCCTTGCTCACTCGCCGGCGCGGTCGCCGGCGTTACTGCGCTGGTGACAATCCCGCAGAATGCGACGATTGCCGCCTTCGGTATCTTCCTGTTCTGTTACGGCCTGTATTCTCTGTTTGCCGGTGCGCCGCAGATCGGAATTGCGCGCCATCCCTGGGCGGTGATTTCCGGATTCTGCGGCGGCGCGGCCGGCACGCTGTTCGGTGTCGGCGCGCCGCCTTACGCAATCTATCTGTCGCGCCGCCTGCCGGACAAGGCGGTGCTGCGCGCGACGCTGTCGAATATGGTGCTGCTGTCGACCTCGATCCGCGCGCTGGTGTTTCTGTTCGGCGGGCTGATACTGATCGACCGCGTGATCGGCGCCGTCATGCTGCTACCCTTTGCCCTCGGCGGCATCTGGGCCGGTCACCATATCCAGCTCAGTGCGTCGCGCGAGACGCTGCTGAAAATCATCGGTGTGCTGCTGTTGATGATCGGCGGATCGCTGATCATCCGTGCGCTGCGCGGCTAAGCTTTCGGCGGTGCGTCCTTGCGCATGAAGCCGGCGACCATTTCAAAACGGAACAGCCGGCATTCCAGCGCACCGTTGAAAAGCGGCGTGCGTTTCGACGGTTTTAGTCCGATCAGCTTGGCCATGCGCAGATCGCCGGTGAGGATGAAAGCCGTCCAGCCGGCGTAACGTTGTTTCAGCACGTCGCCGACTTTCGGATACCAGTCGGCGAGGTCGTCGAGTTCTTCCATGCGCACGCCGTAGGGCGGATTGGTGATCAGCAAACCCGCTGCGACTGGTGGCTTGGAATCCTCAAAGCTGCATTGCTTCAGCGCAATCTGCGATTCCAGGCCGAGTGAAGTGACGTTGCGGGTGGCGATGGCGATCGCATCCCCGCTGCGGTCATAACCGTAAATATCTGTTTTTATTAACTTATTTTCACGAGCTGCCGCTTGTTCGCGCAGCGCGCCCCAGTCTTTGGCGTCATGATTACGCAGCTTCTCGAAACCGAAATTGCGTCCCAGTCCCGGCGCGCGGTTGCGCGCCATCAGCGCGGCTTCGACGAGAAAGGTGCCACTGCCACACATTGGATCGAGCAGTGCCTGCTCCGGCGTCCAGCCTGCGAGTTTGAGGATGCCGGCAGCGAGGTTTTCGCGCAGCGGCGCTTCACCAGCCGCGGTGCGCCAGCCACGCTTGAACAGCGCATCACCCGAAGTATCGAGATAAAACACCGCATCATCGCGGGTCAAGAAAACATGGATGCGCACATCGGGTGCGCGGGTGTCGACATCGGGGCGCAGGCCTTCGCTGTCACGCAACACGTCGCAGACGGCGTCTTTGACGCGCAGCGTGACGAAGTCGATGCTCTGCAGCGGGCTTTTGATGGCTGCGGTATCGACACGGATGGTCTGCTTCGGGCCGAACCATTGCGACCAGCGGATTTTTTTCGCTGCATTGAAAATGTCGTTTTCACTGCGGTAGCCACAGTGTCCGACGCGCCACAGTATCCGGCTGGCGATGCGGCTTTCGAGGTTGACGCGCCGGCAAAGCGCATAGGGACCGCGAAAGCCGGTGCCGCCGTCGGCGGTTTGGATGTCGGCAGCGCCGAGGGCTTTCAGTTCGTCGGCGAGCACGCCTTCAAGGCCGCGCGGGCAGGTGGCGAAAAATTGTTCCATGTCAGGGGCGTGCCGCAAGTTCCACAAAGACTTCGAATTCAACGCGCTGCCAGGGATTGCGCGCCTCCTTCAGGCGCACGATACGCGCCTGAATCGGTACGCCGCGATCCATCTGTCGTGCAACATCGCTGTTGTCACGGCGTGGCACATAACCCAGCGGCTGGCCTTTCCACTCCACGCGCACCGCGTTGGCGTCGTGCGGATTCTGCGGCTCGCGCCTCAGCGTCAGCGGGTCGCCGACGCGCATGTTGTCCCACAGCACCTTGCCCTCGTAATACTGGAATCCGGCCAGCGGCGATTGCTGAACGATGATGCGCGCATCGGCGGCGCAGGCGGGTTGCAGCGCCAGCGAAAGCGCAAGGATTGCGGCGAAGTGGAGCACGGGGGTCAGAACGGCTTCAGCACCACGAGGATCAGCGTGGCGAACAGCGCCAGCACCGGTACCTCGTTGAACCAGCGGAACCAGACATGCGAGCGGGTATTACGCTTTTGCTCGAATTTTTTCAGCAGGCTGCCGCAGGCATGGTGGTAACCGATCAGCAGCACCACCAGCACCAACTTGGCGTGCAGCCAGCCGCCGCTGATGCCGTAACCCAGCCACAGCCACAGGCCGAACACCAGTGCCGGTACGGCGAGCAGGGTCATGAAACGGTAGAGCTTGCGCGCCATCAGCAGCAGGCGTGCATAGGACGTTTCGTTGTCCTCCATCGCCAGATTGACGAGGATGCGTGGCATGTAGAACAGGCCTGCAAACCAGGAGATCACGAACAGCAGATGAAAGGTTTTGACCCAGAGCATGGCGTCGATGTTACTGCAGAAGGCGGCGCCGGGTCAGGGCCAGTGCGATATAGGCACTTCCTGCGGCATAGGCAGCCAGTACCGCGATGTGCAGCAGCCAGTCCGCGGGGACGCTGCCGTTGACCAAGGGGCGGGCGAGAGCCACGGCGTGGGTCAACGGCAGCAGCTGCGCCAGAACCTGCGCCGCCGCCGGCAACTCATTCAGCGGGAAAAACACGCCGCACAGCAGCATCATCGGCGTTACGCACAGCGTGAAGTAGTACATGAAAAAGTCATAACTCGGCGATAGCGCGGTCATGATCAGACCGAGTCCCGCAAAGGCGAGGCCGGTGAGGAAAATCAGCGGTATCACCGCAATCGCCATGGGCGAGGGGACCAGGCCGAGCACGGCGGCGACGATCAGTACCGCGCTGCCCGAGAGGAAACTCTTGCTCGCTGCCCAGACCCATTCACCCAGCAGCACATCGTCCAGTGTCAACGGCGCATTGAGGATGGCATCCCAGGTTTTTTGCATGTGCATGCGCGAGAACGCCGAATACATCGCTTCGAAGGATGCGCTCATCATTGTGCTGGAGCAGATCACGCCGGCAGCGAGGAAGGCGATGTATGACAGTCCGCCGACGTCTTCGAGCATGCGGCCGAGTCCGTAACCGAGACCGAACATATAGAGCAGCGGGTCGGCGAGGTTGCCGAGCATGGATGGAATCGCCAGCTTGCGCCAGACCAGCAGGTTGCGCCGCCAGACATGCAGAAATCGCAGGCTCAAACGGGGCGGGGACCAGTGTTGTGCGGCCATGTCAGTCCCTGAGGTCGCGCCCGGTGAGTTTCAGAAATACGTCCTCGATATTGGCGCGGCGGTGCAGGTAACGCAGGTCGCCGCGGCGGTCGAGATCGGCGATCAGCGGTGCCGGATCGTTGGTGTAGCAGAAAATGGTTTCGCCGGTGATTTCGCAGCGCTCGGCATGGCGGCGGCCAAAGGCCTCGGCCCAGTCTGGTGCGCCCTCGCCATAGACTTCGACCACATGCGGTTCGACATGCTGCGCGATCAGCGCGCGCGGGTCGCCGCCGGTGATGATCTTGCCGTGATCCATGATCGCGATGCGGCTGCACAGACGTTCGGCTTCTTCCATGAAATGGGTGGTCAGCAGCAACGTCTTGCCCTGTTTCAGCAGATTGCGCAGGCGCTCCCAGATCACATGACGGGCCTGTGGGTCGAGTCCGGTGGTCGGTTCGTCGAGGAACAGCAGTTCGGGATCGTTGATCAATGCGCGGGCCAGCGTCAGCCGGCGTTTCATGCCGCCGGACAGGGTCTGGATGCGGGTGTCGGCGCGGTTGGTCAGACCGGCAAATTCGAGCAGCGCCGGTATGCGCTCCTGCAATGTTGCATCGGGAATGTCGAAGTAACGGCCGAACACGCGAAGGTTCTCGCGGATGGTGAAATCGGGATCGAGGTTGTCGAACTGCGGGACCACGCCGATACGCGTGCGGGCTTCGCGACCTTCGCGCGGTACATCGTGTCCCAATACCGTGATGCTGCCGCCGTCAGGCCCGGTCAGACCCAGACACAGGCGCAGCGTTGTGGTCTTGCCGGCGCCGTTGGGCCCGAGCAGGCCGAAACATTCGCCGGGCTGCAGTGCGAGATCGACACCGCAGACGACTTCCTTGTCGCCGTAGGACTTGCGCAGTCCGGCGACGGTAAGCGGTGATGCCGGGTTCACGCGCAATGCACGCGCACGATCTGCGCGAGCAGGTGCAGGCGGCCGTGGAAAAAGTGTTCGCCGCCGGGGACGACCACCAGCGGCAGTTGTTGCGGGCGTGCCCAGTCCAGCACCGCGGCGAGCGGCACCACTTCGTCATGCTCGCCGTGAACGACCAATGTGTTGGCCGGAACGGCTTCGGTCGGGAAGCGGCTCACCGCCGGGCCGACCAGCACCAACCGTTCCGCTGTGACCTGTTGCGCCACGCGGGTCTGCACAAAGCCGCCGAAGGAAAATCCGGCGAGCAGCAGCGGCATTTCGCCGAAACGCTCCTTGGCATAACGGATGACGGTAATGATGTCGTCAGTTTCGCCATTGCCCTGATCGAAGCTTCCTGCACTGGCGCCTACGCCGCGGAAGTTGGGGCGGATCACGACATAACCGAGGCCGAACAGCGTCTTGGCCAGCGTGGTGACCACCTTGTTGTCCTTGGTTCCGCCCTGCACCGGATTCGGGTGTGCGATGACCGCGATGCCGCGGCGTGGCAGGCCGGGATCATTGAGATCGGTTTCGAGTGCGCCGGCGGGACCGTTGATGACCAGGCGTTCCAGCGTGGACGGCGGCATCGGGCGGAGTTCAGTGGCGGTCATCGGGTGAATCGTGTAGCAGTGGCAGGATCAGATTTTCAGCCGTTCGACGACGCGGCCGTGCTGCAGGTGCTCGGTGACGATTTCGTCGATGTCTTCACGATCAACGTAGGTGTACCAGACGGCTTCCGGATAAACCACCAGCACCGGACCTTCGTCGCAGCGGTCGAGGCAGCCGGCCTGGTTGATGCGCACCTTGCCTTCGCCTGCGAGTCCCAGTGCCTTGACCTTTTTCTTGGCATAGTCACGCAGATCCTGTGCGCCATGATTGTTGCAGCAATTCGCACCGGGCTCGCGCTGGTTGCAGCAGAAAAAAACGTGGTGTTTGAAGTGGCTCATCGGGTGTGTGGAACAGGACTCGGAGGCCGCGTTACGGCGAAGCGCGGATTATAACCGCGCCGCGCAACACTCACCGACGGGAATACTTGCGCGCGGAGCCGCGCGACAGCGACACCGGGTATTTGCGGGCATTGAGTGTCATTTTGCGCCGGGCGGCCTGCAGCAGGTCGATGTCCAGCACATCGGTCAGCCGCAGCAGATACAGCAGTACATCGGCGGCTTCTTCCTCAACGGCGCGCCGGTCGCCGGCTTTGAGATCAGCACTTTGTTCCGGCGTCAGCCACTGGAAACATTCGACCAGTTCGGCGGCTTCAACGCTCAGCGCCATCGCGAGATTTTTGGGGGTATGGAATTGCTGCCATTCACGCGCCTCGGCGAAACGGCGCAGGTCGCGGCGCAGGCTGGTCAGGGTGGCTGTTTTTTTGCGTGGCATGCGAATCTCCGGATTCAGCGACGGGGTGTGTGACGCATCGGCAGGCTGACCAGCAGGAACAGCACGGTCAGGAAGGGCCAGATGTCGGACAGGGCGCGAATCATGTTGGTAAAGCTGAGCAGATGGCCAACCCGTCCTGGCAGCATATGTGCCGGGACGGTGCGGTAAGGGTTTTCCGGTGTGCAGTTGATCAGCGCAACGGCTGCCAGTAACGCCAGCAGCGCGAAAAACGCACGGCCACGTGGCGGCAGGCGCACGAACACCATCACCAGTACGATGGCAGCAACAAGTCCCATGGCGAAACCAGGGGTCAGCCAGTTCCACGGACTTGCATTGCGCAGAATCAGCCACGCTGCAGCCGTTTTCAGCAGGCACGCACCCGTAATCAGTGCGACGAACGTTTGCCAGTATCCGCTGCCGATGGTCCGCGCCACGCTCGCCAGCAGCAGGCCGATGACCGTGATGCCGAGCATGACCACAGTGGCCTCGGCGTAACGATACGATTCCGGGGTGTAGGCAAACAGCGCATCAAGGCCCAGGCTGGCGCGCAGATCGCCATTGCCCATGTTGATTGATGCGGCATGCAATTGCGTCAGCAGCCACAGCCCGGCCAGAACCAGCACAGCATCCCCGCGTGGACCACCAACGAACCAGCGGTTGCGCAGCAGTGCCAGGCCTTCGCCGAGCCGGTGGCCCGGCGCAAACAGTGGTGCGAGCAAGGCGCCGACTGCGCCGCCAAAGGCGTTGACCAGCAGATCAACTGCGGAGGCGAAGCGCATCGGCAGGTATTGCTGTGCGGTTTCCAGTGCCAGACTGAGCATGGCGCAGGTCACTGCAGCCAGTATCACTGCATAACGCGGATGCAGCCGCGCGCAGAGTGGCAGCGCCAGCAGAAATCCCAGCGGCAGGTAAGCGACGAAGTTGAAGCCGATGTCTTCGATCGTGATCCAGCGGGGCCATGGCGCGGACAGGAACATCCCGAATGGGATTTCGATGGCCTGCCAACCGATGAATGGGTGCAGGCTGGCGTAGATGACCACCAGACTGTAAGCTAGCGCCGCCATGGCCGCGACGCGGTATCCGCGCGGCAAGGTACCCGCTGTGTAATCCGGCATCATTCATGAAATTCTACGACATCTTCAATGGCGACGCCGATGGCATCTGCGCGCTGCACCAGCTGCGGCTGGACGAGCCTCGCGATGCCGAGCTGGTCACCGGCGTCAAACGTGACATCGGACTGGTCGCGCGCGTCAATGCGCAGGCTGGCGACAATCTGACCGTCCTCGACATTTCCCATCGCAGCAATGCAGCCGGTGTTGAGAGGGCGCTGCACATGGGTGCAACCGTCGAGTATTTCGACCACCATGCAACAGGAGCTTTGCCGCAACATCCCGCGTTCCGTTCGCATATTGATACCGCGCCGGATGTCTGCACCAGCCTGATTGTCGATCAGCATCTTGCAGGCCGGCACCGGCTTTGGGCTGTGGTGGCGGCGTTCGGGGACAATCTGGTTGAGTCGGCGATCCGTGCTGCGCAGCCGCTGCAACTCGATCACATGGAATTGGCGCGCCTGCATGAGCTGGGCGAAGCCATCAACTACAACGCCTACGGCGAGACGGTCGAGGACCTGCACTATCATCCGGCAGATCTGTATCGGGTGATCGCGCCCTACAACGATCCGCGCCATTTCATTTTTGACGAACCAGTGTTCGAGGTGCTGAAGCAGGCCGGTGCCGAGGACATGGCGCGTGCAGAAGAGATCCGGCCTGAGTTCGCCACCGATGCGGCAGCGCTTTATGTACTGCCGGATGCTTCATGGAGCCGGCGTGTCAACGGCGTGTTCAGTAACCGCCTTGCGCAGGCGGAACCGCAGCGCGCGCATGCGGTGCTGGTGACCAAGGGCGACGGTTATGTGGTCAGCGTACGTGCGCCGCGCAACAATCCCACCGGTGCCGAGGTGCTGTGTTCGGGTTTCGCGACGGGCGGCGGGCGACAGGCGGCTGCGGGGATCAACCACCTGCCGCAGCAGGATCTTGCGCGATTTGCTGATGCGTTTCGCGAGACTTATAAATAATTCAATATAAACAATAGGTTATATTGATTTCCCGGCGGACGATGGGTTCGTCGAAGCGCGTTGCAGCAGGTCCATTTCGAGCAAGGCAAACGCCGCAATCCACAATACAGCGTCATAGCCGTCAAACCATTCCCCCTGTAGAAACCAAGCCACGGCGATGCCGGTCAGGGCTGCGTAAAGAACTGCCGACAATCCGATGATCCGCCGTCGCTGCCGCTGGACCCACATCGGGGCGTGTACTTCCAGTTCGAACACGGCGACCACGCCGATCCACAGCCAGCCATTCAACGCATCCAGCCATTCGCGTTCGAGCACAAATGCAATTGCAGCCCACAGAATGGCTGCCGCAGCGATCACGCGCAGCGGCTTGAGTAAGAGGGCGTTGCGTGGCAGGCCTGTCCACTGCGGGCAGCGGGTTTCAACAAAGAACAGTACGAGCAACACGAACCAGGCCAGTGCATCAATGGTTTCGGTGACGCGGCCGGTGGCGGCATAAATGGCCGCGTTGACGGCCAGCAACGTGAATATTGCGATCGTGACGGACATTGCGTGCATGCCGTCTGTCGCCGCCGTCAGGCGGTTTCGTCGGAGTAATGCTGGCGGGAAGGGACGCCGTAATGCTGCGGCAACAGCGAACCGGCCATCATGCCTGCGACACTGACCAGGAAGCCGATGAATTGCGGCGGCCACAGCTCATCACTGCCGATGAATTCCAGCGCAATCCAGCTCACAAGCCCACCGACAATGGCGCAGGCCGCGCCCTGTGTTGTGGCGCGTTTCCAGTAGAGGCCCGCGGCCAGCGGGACGAAGGCGGCGACCAGGGTGACCTTGTAGGCGTTCTCGACCATGCCGTGGATTGACTCGTTGGTGGAGATTGCATACACCGTGACCAGTACGGCGAAGACCGTCACCACCGCGCGGTTCAGCCACAGGAAGCCGCGGTCAGTCATGCGGCCGAGCAGTCCCTTCAACACGTTTTCCGAGATCGTCACTGAAGGCGCCAGCAGCGTGCCGCTGGCGGTGCTCATGATCACTGACAGCAGTGCACCGAAGAAAATGATCTGTGCCGGCAGCGGCATGTGGTTGAGGATCAATGATGGCAGGATTCGCTGTGAATCCGATTCGATGAGGTCAGCAACCATTTTCGGGTCGATCAGCGTTGCCGCGTAGACCAGAAACAGCGGCACGAATGCGAACAGGAAATAGGCGGAACCGCCGAGTACTGAACCCCATACCGCGGTGCGCTCGTTTTTTGAGGCATTCATGCGCTGGAACACGTCCTGCTGTGGTATCGAGCCGAAACCCATGGTGATCAGCGCCGCGGTAAACGCCACAACTTCGGTCAACGAAAATCTGGGCAGGAATTCAAACTTGTTGTTGGCCGCGGCGTGGTTGATGACAGTCGCGGTGCCGCCGGCCATGTCGGATACCAGCCATGCGATGTAGAGCAGGCCGAGTACGATGACGATCATCTGCACGAAAGTGGTGACCGCCACGGACCACATGCCGCCGAACATCGTGTAGACCAGGACCACGCTGGCGCCGATGACCATACCCCAGGCCGGCGAGATCGCATCCTGCGACAGCACGTTGAACACCAGTCCCAGTGCCGTGACCTGTGCTGATACCCAGCCGAGGTAGGACAATGCGATGCAAATGCTGGTCGCGAGTTCGACGCTGCGGTTATAACGCCGGCGGTAGAAATCGCCGATGGTCAACAGGTTCATCCGGTACAGCGGCCGCGCAAAAAAAAGGCCGAACAGAATCAGGCACAGGGATGCGCCGAAGGGATCGGACACCAGTCCGCCCATGCCTTCCTTGACGAAAGTGGCGGAAATGCCCAATACCGTTTCGGCGCCGAACCAGGTGGCAAACACCGTAGCAAAAACGACGTAAAGAGGTAGATGGCGGCCGGCAGTGATGTAATCGCGTGCGTTGTGCACCCGTGTTGCCGCTGCCAGGCCGATGGCGATCGACACCACGAGATAAGCGATGACAAACCAAAGCAGCATTTTTTACGCTCCCGAAGCGCACCGCACTCCACGCGGCGACGCGCGAAGTGTACAGGGCGAAACCGGATTTGATAACTGCGAAGACAGAAGTTTTGCGGCATTCGTCCTGGCCGGGTCAGCGGCTTTCGATGCATTTAATGTGAACGGACGCAGCGATAATTTTTGATGCACCGAGGTGATGCACGAAACCGGTGACATTGCTGCGTTTCATTGTTTTGCCCATTGCGCGCAAGCCGGAAGATTGCGGAATACGCGATCCGCTGTACTTGTTAGTCCAGCGCGGAAAACTGCTTTGGTCATGCCTTGTGAACCAGTTAACGGGGTATCCTGACTTGGCCCTGTAGAATCGAAGGTCTTGGCCGATCAAAGTCATGCCGTGCCCGAAACAGGCGCGAGTAATTATATTTGTTTAAATTCAAGTAGTTAAAGATATTTTCTGGCGATTTGTTTTGCTGTCGATATTTGCCAGACCTAGCCCATGACTGAATCCGCTGCTACCCCATCCCCGTTTCGACTGACACGCTGGTTTTCGCTGTTGAGTCTTGTTTGTGTGGTTTCTTCCAGCACGGTATTGGCCTATGTCCTTTCCGGTTTCCTTACCGAACAGTTGCTGCAGCGTGAGGCTACCGTCACCCAGGAGTTTGTGCAGAGCGTGGTCATCACCGGTCGTGTTGAAGCCGAGTTTCTGGAAAGCCAGGGCGCCGAACCCAAGGGAGCCCTGCAGCATACGTTCCAGCACTACGTGCAGATTCCGGACGTGATCCGCACCAACGTGTATTCACGCGATCGCTACCTGATATGGTCTACCGAACCCGGACTTACCGGACGGGTATTTCCGGCCAACGATGAACTGGATCAGGCGCTTGCAGGGCGGCTGGTGGTCAAGAACGGGGTTGCGCACAAGCAGGAACACACGCCGAATGCGGTGCCGCTTATGAGCACTTATTTCATCGAGATTTATGTGCCGATCTGGGATGCTGACCGCAAGCGCGTGGTGGGGGTTGTCGAAATCTACAAGACACCACGTCCTCTGGCCGAGGCGATCAAGTCAGGGCGGCAGTTGATATGGACCATGACGGCCATCAGCGGGCTATTTATTTATCTTGTGCTGATCGGGTTGGTGCGCCGCGCCGACCGCATCATGCGTGAGCAGCGGACACGTCTGGTCGAAACCGAATCTCTCGCCGTAGTCGGGGAAATGGCCGGGGCGGTGGCGCATGCGATCCGTAATCCCCTGTCGGCGATACGTACTTCAGCAGAATTGGCTCTGGATTCAGACTCTGCACTGTCCCGTGAGCAGGCGGAGGACATTACCGCCGAAGTTGACCTGATGGAACAGTCGGTGTGCGAACTGCTGACTTATTCGCGTCCACCCAGCACTGTTGTTGAGAGCGTGGAATTGAATGCGATCATCCGCAAGAGCTTTACCCCCTGCATGCGCGAGATCAGCGCGCGTGGTATTGAGGTTGATTTAATACTCGATGATCGTTTACCTGCTGTGAAGGGGGATGTTGCTTTGCTCGGTCAGGTTTTCAGCAGCCTGATTGCGAACGCGCTGGATGCAATGGTGCGCGCGGGTCGGCTCACAGTAATTAGCGAGACTGGGGCGGGCGGTGCCTGGGTCGATATTCGCATCACTGATACCGGTAGCGGAATCCCATCGGCGGATCTCGAAAAGATATTCAGGCCGTTTCATACGACCAAGGCCAAGGGGCTTGGTCTTGGACTGCCGCTGGCGCGGCGGATTATTGAGCGTTTGGGCGGAACCATCGCCATATCAAGCAAGCCGGGCGCTGGTACGACAGTGCATATGAAGCTGCTTACCATTTAACGGACTTAATATGGGCCATGCCGTACTGATTATTGAAGACGAAGCGACACTCGCAAAAAACATCAAGAGCTTTCTTGATCGCCACGGTTTTGAAGCGCGCACTGCCGCTACTGCTGAGGATGGACTTGCGCAGATCGAAACCTTCAAGCCCGATATCGTGCTGCTGGATTTTCATCTGCCAGGCATGGACGGAATGCAGGCGCTGTCAACGATCTCGGCACTCGATGCGCGGATACGCACGATCATGATTACGGGTAACAGCAGCATCCAGATGGCCGTTGATGCAATGAAGGCCGGTGCGTCCGACTATCTCAGCAAACCCGTCATTCTCAGTGAACTGCGGCTGCGTATCGAAAAAGTCCTGGGGCAGAACCGCCTGGAGCAGACGCTGACCTATTACCAGGAGCGCGCCGCGCAGGATGGCGGATTGCAGAAGTTGATCGGTGATTCAGCACCGATGCGTTCTTTGCGTGCCACCATTGAGCAGCTTCTGAGTTCTGAGAGGCAACTCGAGGAGGGGACGGTGCCTGCGGTGCTGATTGTCGGTGACACCGGCACGGGCAAGGAACTCGTCGCCCGCGCATTGCATTTCGAGAGTGACCGGCGCGAGCGCCCGTTCATCGAGCTGAACTGCGCGTCGATTCCCACCCAACTGCTTGAATCGGAACTGTTCGGTTATGAACGCGGAGCATTTACCGATGCGAGAGGCCGGAAGCTCGGTCTGGTCGAGGCAGCCGACGGCGGCACGCTGTTTCTTGACGAAATTGGCGACATTGAACTGGGGTTGCAGGGCAAGCTCCTGAAGTTGCTCGAAGAGAAAAGCGTTCGCCGGCTGGGCAGCCTGCGCGACGTTAGGGTCGATGTGCGGATTATTGCGGCAACCAACAAGCCGCTCGAAAAGCTCGTGCAAAAGGGCACGTTCCGCTCGGATCTCTACTTCCGTCTGCGTGGTGTGCAGCTGGTCTTGCCGGTTTTGTGTGAGCGTGACAACGACATTCTTCTGCTGGCGCGGCATTTTCTGGCGCTTAATGGCGCACGTTACCAAAAGCCCGGTCTGGTGTTCAGTCCGGAGGCCGAGCAGGTTTTGCTGGACTATGCCTGGCCCGGTAATGTGCGTGAACTTCGCAATATTGTTGAAGAGGCAGTACTTCTGGCATCCGCACCGGTCATCGGACCTGATCAGCTGAGCCTGTGCGCGACGCTGGGCCGTTCAAGGCCTGGAGCTTCGTCAGGATCCAGAGGCATGTCGCCTGATATCTCCAATGGAAGTTTGCAGCTTGGCGAGGTTGAACGTGGCCTGATCCTGCAGGCGCTGCAGAAGACGTCATGGAATGTGACGCGCGCAGCGAAGCTGCTGGGCGTGTCGCGCGACACCCTGCGCTATCGCATTGACAAGTTCAAGCTCGTCGAGCACCGGCAGGACGAAAACCTGATGGATTGATCAGGTCCCCTGCGTCGCGGTTCAGGATACGGTGATAACGATCAGCAGAGCGGCGAGCAACGTTACCGCTATTGCGAGCAAGCGGCTGTTGCGTTGTTGCACCTGCACCAGCAACTTGAGTTGTGTGCGCAGTTCGTTTTCGTGATCCCTCGCCAGAAACTGTTTTGCCAGTCGCGGCAATTGCGGAAGCAATTCGCTCCAGAACGGTATTTCTTCACCGACGCGGCGCACCAGTCCTCGCCAGCCGATCTGTTCCGACATCCAGCGTTCAAGAAAGGGCTTGGCGGTGCGCCATAGATCAAGATCGGGATCGAGGTCGCGGCCCAGTCCTTCAACGTTGAGCAGAGTTTTCTGCAGCAGCACCAGCTGTGGCTGGATTTCGATGTTGAAACGGCGCGACGTCTGGAACAGGCGCAACAATACTTTGCCGAATGAAATTTCCTTGAGCGGTTTGTCGAAAATCGGTTCACACACCGCGCGTATGGCGGTTTCGAATTCCTCGACCCGGGTGCCCGGCGGCGCCCATCCCGATTCGACATGTACTTCGGCAACGCGGCGGTAGTCGCGGCGGAAAAACGCGATGAAATTGCGCGCAAGATATTGTTTGTCAATTTCGGTGAGCGTGCCCATGATGCCGAAATCAAGCGCGACATACTGGCCATTTGGCGCGACCAGTATGTTGCCCGGATGCATGTCGGCGTGGAAAAAACCGTCGCGGAACACCTGCGTGAAGAATATTTCCACGCCGGCACGTGCAAGTTTTGGAATGTCGATCCCCTGTGCGCGCATTTCTGCGATGGCAGAGACCGGGATGCCGTGCATGCGTTCCATGACCATGACTTCGGTCGAACAATAGTCCCAGTGTATTTCGGGCACGGCGAGGAGCGGTGATTTGTGGAAATTGCGGCGCAACTGATTGGCATTGGCCGCTTCCCGCATCAGGTCGAGTTCGTCTTCGAGGTGGCGGGCGAATTCCGCGACCACTTCACGCGGCTTCAGTCGTTTGCCGTCGAGCCACAGCCATTCCAGCAGTACGGCGCCGGCGTCAAGAAGTGCGACGTCCTTGGAAATCACTTTGGCGATCCCGGGACGCAGCACCTTTACTGCGACCTCGGTGCCATCAGGCAGCGCGCCGATATGCACCTGCGCCACCGAAGCGCTGGCAATGGCCGTCATTTCGAAACGCGAAAATACCTGCGCAAGTGGTTTGCCATAGGCTGCGGCGAGGATACGTTCAACGTCGGCGCCGGGGAACGGCGGCACCTGATCCTGCAGGCGGGCGAGTTCTTCCGCGATGTCCGGCGGGATCAGGTCGCGGCGTGTCGACAGGACCTGGCCGAATTTGACGAAGATCGGCCCCAGCGCTTCCAGCGCATGACGCAGTCGTTCGGCACGCGGCGCTGAAAGATCGCGCCAGAACAGCAGTGTGCTGACTGCGGTTCGCAGGACGCGAACGCGCTCATGACCGAGCAGGAACTCGTCGAGCCCGAAACGCAGTGAAACACGCAGGATTTTAAGCAGGCGGAGGATACGCACCTGCGCATTTTATCCGTCCACGGCATCGCCGGGGGGCGGGTACTGCAGGTATCGGTGGCAGGAATCAGCGCGGAATCAGCTGCGCGATGCGCTTTTCTAGCCGGGCAAGGTCGTCACGCAGCACATCCACGTCCGCAGCAAACCGTGAGAGATCGCTGGCGGCAGCAACTGCCGGCCGTTCTTCGGTCCAGTATTCGGAGAATGAACGGAAGAAATTCTCGCCGCTCATCCGCGCCCATTGAGCGAAAGTCTGCGCCGTACCTGCCATCCGGTGTGCGGCAACGTCGCCGAACACGCGCGACAGATCCTCCTCCGCGTCCCAACGCAGGTGGCGCCAGAGATGATGCACTGCACCGGCGAGCGCAGTATCGCCGTCGATGCTGATATCTCGCCACGCCGTATCATCCCGTGTTGCCATTCGCAGCAGCAGTCCGGGAGTTACGCTCAGCGTGGCGTCAGGGATCGCACCAGCAGCAGCGGGCGTGACTTCGCCAGAATCCACAATCTGCAGGGAGGTGGAAAACGGAAGGCAGCGCACGCAGACCGTCTTGCCGGCGTAAGGCTTCAGCGAATCGCGGGCCCAGCCGTTGGCGCGCAGCAGATGATTCAGCGGCGCGCCAACGATTGCATCAAGAACGGATGGTGTGGCTGCCATTCCCGCAGGTCAGGCCTGCTGAATGCCCGATACCAGCCAGCCGGTGGAGCCGCGCACAGGCTTTTCCAGATGCCAGATTTCGGCAAACGGCTGCGCTTCGGCGGCGCCATCTTCGCGGATCAGTCCGGAGAAGCGCACGCTGACCACATGGAGCAGGCCTTCGCTGACCACATCCAGTACTTCAGACTCCAGTGTCACAACATCAGTTTTGCCCTGTGCCGGACCTTCGACCTGCCACTGCGCCTGCACGTCGGCGAGCAGATCGGCCGTAAGAAAATCGGCCAGCGCGGTGCTATCACGCGCATCATGTGCTTCCTGCAGACGGACAAAGTTCAGTCGTGCGTGACGGATGAACTCGGTCGCGTTGAAATCGGCGGGCCAGCGTCCTACGGTTGCAGCAACAGATTGCGGCGCTGCGCTGCCGCCACTGTTGAACTGCGGTTCCGGGGCGGCTTGTCCCTGTTGTCCGGCGTATTGCAGCGGAGCCTGCGCGCTGCGGCCGCGTAAGGCGCGGAACGCCAGCAGTGCGACGCCGGCAATGGCGGCAGCCAGCAGCAAACCGGAAAGCGCACCGGCAATACCGTTGTTCATAAACAGCGCCATCAGACCTGCACCCATTGCGAGGCCGGCCAGCGGGCCGAGCCACTTGTTGCCGGCAGGTGCGGCGGCTGCGGCAGGTTGTTGTGCCGGCGCACCCGGTTGTTGCGCTTGCTGCTGCGCAGGTGCTTTCGGCGCAGCCTGCTGCGTCATGTTGCGCTGGGTGCCCATGCTTTTGCCGCCGCCCAGTCTTTTGGCTGCCTCGGCTTCAACGCCAACCATGGCAAGGCCAATAAACAGGGCAAGACCGGAAATCAGGGTTTTCATGTTCGAACTCCTCGTTTTATGGATGCTGCTTGGACAGCGCAATTATAGGGATTGCTCCCGGCTCGATCATTGCAAACTGTAATAGTTGATGTAATGAACGACGTTCTGCCCGCGAGAAGGCTTTGATAGGTTCAGAAGCGGATGCCGCGGTGCAAAGCCACCACTCCGGCAGCAAGGTTGAAATACTCGACGCGCTCCAGTCCGGCATCCTGCATCATGGTTTTCAACGTTTCCT
>CAMAYE010000053.1 GCA_945862135.1 Bordetella parapertussis | reverse complement strand
AGCGGGCGAGGGCAAGCGCATGCCGGTGCAGTTCGTCATTGATTCGACGCTGCCGGCAGACGTCAACACCATTACGCTGTCTTACACCTTTTTCGAGGTCAAGGGTGCGGCAATTCCAAAAGCCGGCGACCAGGGATAATGCAGGTCGTGGCAGACACTCCGCAAAAAGCCTCGCTGCTGCAGGTGGTGCGAATGGTGCTGTCGGCATTTTTGGGCATACGCAAGCGCACTGATCACGACAAGATTGTTGTTGCGCCGGTGCAGATCATCATTGTTGCCGTTATCGCGGCAGCGATGTTTGTCGGTACAGTGGTTTCTGTAGTGCGGCTGGTCATACGCTGATCAGCGGCGCGAATTAGGATTCAACGCAAGGATTCAGGGGAGAAGTGAATATGTCGAATCAAACAACAGGCAATTATTTCCTGCCGCAGCCCTCGCACTGGCCGATTGTCGCTTCGATCGCGCTTGGTTTTATCGGGTTTGGTGCATCGTTCACGGTCAACAAAATGCCGCTGGGTTATGCGCTGCTGGGCATCGGTTTCCTGATCCTGTTTTTCATGTTTGCCGGCTGGTTTTCGGCAGTGGCTCATGAGTCCGAAGGCGGCAACTACAACAAACAGGTCGATATTTCCTTCCGCTGGGGCATGGGCTGGTTCATTTTTTCCGAAGTCATGTTTTTTGCGGCTTTCTTCGGCGTGCTTTTCTACATGCGGGTGATTTCAGTTCCCGATCTGGGGTCCCTGATTCACCAGGAGCTACTCTGGCCCGGATTCAAGTCGAGCTGGCCGGCGACGGGCCCTGGTATCAAGGAAACGTTTTCGCCGATGGGTGCCTGGGGCATCCCGGCGCTGAACACCGCACTGTTGCTGACCTCAGGGGTCACGCTGACCTGGGCGCATTGGGCGCTGCTCAAGAACAAGCGTATGCAACTGATCTGGGGCCTGGCGCTGACCATTGCGCTTGGTATGGTTTTCCTCGGTTTCCAGATTTACGAGTACATGCACGCCTACAGTGATCTGAACCTGAAGCTGACGATGGGTGCTTACGGCGCGACGTTCTTTATGCTGACCGGATTTCACGGATTCCATGTCACCGTTGGCACCATCATGTTGTGGGTCATCCTATTTCGCAGCGTGGCCGGGCATTTCACGCCGGAAAGCCATTTCGGTTTCGAGGGGGTTGCCTGGTATTGGCACTTTGTTGACGTGGTCTGGCTGCTGCTGTTTGTGGTCGTATACTGGCTGTAACGGTTAAGGCGGCGAGCCGCGCAGCTTGGCATACGAAAGCCGGCAAAGCACGGTTCGCACGGGGAGGGGGTTACCCCGATTCGGGGATTCAGGCGCCGCGGAAACTGCGGCGTTTTTTTTGGCAAGCGCTTGTAGAACGACCGTGCGGACGCAATGTCAAATACGCGTGGTGATCAGGCCAAAATGGAATCCGAGCATCAGCAGCAGAAAAAGCGCAACGGAAAGTGCCACCCTTACAGTGAGCGCCTTTACGGTGCGTTCAGTCGTGCCGCGATCGTGAATCATGTAATACAGCGCCGAGCCCAGGCTGCCCAGAATGACGATGATGAAAAGTATGACAATGATTCGCATGATGATATGCACCGCAGTGTAACCCAACCGGAAAGTCCATGGCGTCAATCCGCTTAGGCGCATTTGTATTTCGTCCCCGGCTGCTGACCACTGCCCTCGCGCTCTTCGGCATAGTCCTGACTTTTTTTCTTGGACAGTGGCAGATCGGGCGCGCGGACTATAAGGAGGGTCTTCAGCTCCGGCAGGATGCGCTGGTTCGCGAACCAGCAGTACGAATTACCGCATCACCACTGGACGCGGATGACGTCATGCTGCGCAAGGTTGAAGTTCGCGGCGAGTTTGATCCCAGATATACGGTCTTTGTAGATAATCGCCTGTACAAGCACCAGCCCGGTTATCACGTTGCCACACCATTGCGCATTGCCGGCTCGCAACGTTACGTGCTGGTCAACCGCGGCTGGGTCCCCGCCAATCTTGATCGCAGCATGCCGGTGATCAAGACCCCCGAAGGTGAGCAGCTGGTCAAAGGGACGGCAGTCGCCTACAGCGAACGTTACATAGAACTGTCGACAAAGGTTGCTGAGGGTAATGTCTGGCAGAACCTGGTGCTTGAACGTTATCACCAGGCCACACGTCTGGATCTGCAGCCATTTCTGATTCAACAGGACAGCGGTGTCGATGACGGTATCCGGCGCGAATGGAGTCGGCCCGATCTCGGGCGCAATACGCACCTGGCTTATGCGTTTCAATGGTACGCGTTGAGCCTGGCCATGTTCATTTATTATCTGGTGACCCATGTCAAACGAAGCCCCACCGACCAGCCGTAAAACGTTATGGCTGGTTGCCGCAGTATGTATTGCCCCGTTTATCGCCTCGTTTGCCACCTATTATTTTTATCAGCCCGAGGGGCGCGTCAATTACGGGGATTTGATGGATGCGCGGCAGTTGCCGCGGACTCCGCTGACGCTGGCCGACGGCGGAGCCTTTTCGCTGAAACAGCTCGAAGGCAAATGGCTTTTTATTGTTGTTGATGACGTCACTTGCGATGCGTATTGCGAAAAAAAGCTGTGGCAGATTCGCCAAGTGCGCAAGACACAGGGAAAATATCCGGAGCGCATAGAGCGGGTGTGGCTGATGACCGGGCAGGGTGATCCCGCGCAGCGTCTGCGCAGCGAGTTTGATGGTACTTGGCTGGTGAAGGCTGTGGACAGCAAGGTGCTGGGTGCGCTCCCGTTCGAGGGCGCAATCACTGATCATATTTACCTGGTCGATCCGCTGGGCAATCTCGTATTGCGCTATCCGCGCGATGCCGATCCCAGCCGCATGCGCAAGGATCTGGAGCGCCTGCTTAAAGTGTCGCGCATCGGCTGACTTCGCAACCTTTTTTTAACGAGTAAATAAATGTTCCGGAAGCTCGTCTGGTTTGCCGTTTTTTACACCTTTTTTGTCGTTGTCGTCGGTGCTTATGTGAGGCTCTCCGATGCCGGGCTGGGCTGCCCGGACTGGCCGGGTTGTTACGGCGAACTCACTCCTCATCATGCGCAGGACGATATTGCCAAGGCGGTCAGTGAACAGGGTGGCACGCATGGTCCGGTATCGCTCGGAAAGGCCTGGAAGGAAATGTTCCATCGTTATATCGCTGGCGGTCTGGGTCTGTTGATTCTTGCCATTGCGGCAATGGCGTGGCGACAGCGTCGCGAGTTGCAACAGTCCCCTTGGCTCGCGCTCAGTCTGCCTGTGGTGGTGCTGTTCCAGGCGGCCCTGGGCATGTGGACTGTGACCCTGCTGTTGAAGCCGGTGATCGTAACGCTGCATCTGCTGGGGGGGATGACGACGCTGGTACTGCTGGCCTGGCTTGGTATGCGCCAGGAACGGTTTCAGGCGGTTTCCAGATCTGCGGCAAGGCTGCGGCCGTGGGCTGTGATGGCATTGATGATCGTCATCATCCAGATTGCACTTGGCGGTTGGGTATCAACCAATTACGCCGCGCTGGCTTGCGTCGATTTGCCGACCTGTCACGGTGAATGGATGCCACAGATGGATTTCCGTCATGGCTTCCAGCTGGTGCGTGAGCTCGGAATGACCGCGGCGGGCACCCATTTGAGTTATGACGCGATTACCGCGATCCACTGGACCCACCGAGTCGGCGCAGTGGTGACCTTTTTATACGTTGGCGGTTTTGGCCTGGTGCTGGCGCGTACCGCCGGTTTCGGGCGCCATGGCGCTGCATTGCTGGCTGTATTGCTGGCGCAGGTCGGTCTGGGCATCGCCAACGTACTGGCCGGTTTGCCGCTGGCCGTGGCTGCCGCGCACAACGCCGGGGCCGCGATTTTATTGGTGACCATGGTGATGATAAACTTCGCCCTCCGCCAGAAGCCCTCATCCTGATGTCCTCCACCGTCGCTGATACCTCATTGTCGTCCCGCATCCAGCAGTTTTACGCGCTGACCAAGCCGCGCGTGGTATCGCTTATCGTGTTCACGGCTGTGATCGGCATGTTCCTGGCGACACCGGGCATGGTGCCGGTCACCATCCTGTTTGCGGCGACAGTGGGTATTGCCCTGGTGGCGGGCGCAGCGGCAGCAGTGAACTGTCTGGTCGAGCAGAAAATCGACGCACTGATGACGCGCACCAAATATCGTCCGTTACCGCGCGGGCAGATCACGCCGCTGGAGACACTGATTTTTTCCGGTATTGTCGGCGGGATCGGACTGGCCTTGCTCTATCACTGGGTCAACCCGCTGACGATGTGGCTGACGCTGGCGACCTTTGTCGGTTATGCCGTCATTTACACGGTAATCCTCAAGCCGATGACCCCGCAGAATATTGTCATCGGTGGCGCTTCGGGAGCAATGCCGCCGGTTCTCGGCTGGGCGGCTGTCACCGGTGATGTCACGCCACAGGCGCTGACACTGTTCCTGATCATTTTTGCATGGACCCCGCCGCATTTCTGGGCGCTGGCCCTGTACCGCAAGCATGAATACGCCAAGGCAGGTGTTCCGATGCTGCCGGTAACGCACGGCGACAAATTTACCCGCCTGCACGTGTTGCTCTACACCATTGTGTTGCTGGCCTGTTCGGCGCTGCCTTTTGTGACCCGCTTGAGTGGAATGACTTACCTGATCGCGGCGATGGTGCTTGGCGCCGTGTTCATGTTTTATGCGGTGAAGATTTATACCGAGTACAGCGATGCGCTGGCGCGGCGCACATTTCGTTATTCGATTCTTTATCTGACTCTCATTTTTGCCGCTCTGCTGGTTGATCATTACCTGCAGCTGTTTTTCTGAGCATCTGATGAAAACTTTTGTCGCGGTACTGCTGGCAGGCCTGGTTTTTGCGCTTTCCGGTTGTGGCGAACAGGGTGACAAACCCGTGTTCAAGCTGACCGATGTAACCGGCGCCTCGTTTGGCAAGACGCTCGAGTTGAGCGATCACAACGGACAGCGGCGTACACTGGCCGATTTCAAGGGCAAGGTGGTCGCGCTGTTTTTCGGTTTCACCCATTGTCCTGACGTATGCCCGACGACCCTTTCTGAAATGGCGGTTGTAATGAAGGAACTCGGTGCGGATGCCGGACGCCTTCAGGTCCTGTTCGTTTCGGTTGATCCGGAGCGTGACACTGCAGACGTGCTCAAGCGATACGTGCCTGCCTTTAATCCGTCATTCCTCGGACTCACCGGAAGTGCTGATGAAATTGCCCGCGCTGCCAAGGAATTCAAGATTTATTACCAGAAGCAACCGCTGAAAGGCGGCGGTTACACCATGGATCATTCCGCCGGTACCTACATTATTGACGGCGAGGGTCGCCTGCGGCTGTTTGCCCAGTATGGTGCCGGGGCTCCTGCATTGCTGCATGACATCCGGCAGTTGCTGAAGAAATAAAAAAAGCCCCGGGACTCCGGGGCTTTTTTGTTTTTGGCGCAGCGGTTCAGGTTGTGATCAGCGTTTTCATCTTGCCCAGTGCCTTGGCTTCAATCTGCCGGATGCGTTCAGCCGACACCCCGAATTCTGCCGCCAGATCATGTAGGGTCGCCGCCGCATTTTCAGTCAACCAGCGTGCCTCAATGATGCGTCGGCTGCGTGCATCGAGGCTGGCAAGTGCTTTTTCCAGGCCTTCGCCGCGCAGGCGTTCGGTCTGTTTGGCTTCGAGGATTTCGTCAGGTTGCGAATCATCAGCTGCCAGATAGGCGATCGGCGAAAATTGCTCTCGTTCATCGTCGCTGGACGGATCCAACGCCAGATCCTGGCCACCGAGACGCGTTTCCATCTCAACCACTTCCTCGGGCTTGACGCCGAGTTCGCGCGCGACTGCATTGACCTGTTCGACGTCCAGTGTGCCCAGTTCCTGTTTCATGCTGCGCAGGTTGAAGAACAGCTTGCGCTGCGCTTTGGTGGTGGCTATTTTCACCAGACGCCAATTGCGCAACACGAACTCATGGATTTCGGCGCGGATCCAATGCATTGCGAAAGATACGAGACGTACGCCACGCTCAGGATCGAATCGCTTTACCGCTTTCATCAGGCCGATATTGCCTTCCTGAATGAGATCGGCCTGAGGCAGGCCATAACCCGAGTAATTGCGGGCAATCGAAACCACCAGCCGCAAATGGGACAGCACCAGATGTCGCGCAGCTTCAAGATCCCCGGTGTCACGCAAAAGGCGCGCGTATCCGGTTTCCTGTTCCTGGGTCAGCAGAGGGAAACGGTTCACCGCCTGAATATAGGTTTCCAGGCTGCCGGTTGCCGACGGTACGGGCAAGGACATGGCGTTCATCGTGAGCTCCTTCATGCGAATGAGTTTAGCACTCTCTGTTTAAGAGTGCCAATAACCCCCCGGAGTTCCCTTGACGACCTTATAAAAATTTCTTTAAAAACAAATACTTAATTCGGATTGTGAGCGCTGAGGTGGCGTCGCACGGAAAGCCAGGCGCCAAACCAGCCTAATCCGGCCGCAAACAGCAGTGCGAACAGGCTGTCTGCCCAGGCCAGGTGTACCAATTCCAGCGGGACGCCATAAAGTGCGGCGAGCGGACGCAGCTGGTTGTTGAATATCAGAAGGCTTAACGCGGTCAGCAACCAGGCTGCAATACCACCGGCAATGCCGATGAGTCCTCCAAAATACAAAAATGGACGCTGGATCCAGCCGTCGGTTGCACCGATCAGTTTGGTGACTTCGATTTCGTCGCGTTGGGTCAGGATTTGCAGACGAATGGTGTTGAAGGTGATGGCAATCAGTGCCAGCGCCAGCGCCGCTGCGAGCATCATGATTGCGTAGCGTCCAATGGCTAGCAGGCTGTCCAGTCTTCGCGCCCAATCAGAATCTACATGCGCTTCGGCGACTTTCGGCCAGGCCGCGAATTCTGCGCGCAGGGTTTCCAGGGCTGCGGCATCGTTGGCGCCGGCCGTGACGATAAATGCATCGGGCAGCGGATTGCCGGAAAGACCTGCCGCAACATCGGCGAGTCCGGAACGGGATTTCAGGGTTTCCAGAGCCTGCGCGCGCGGCACGAAGCGGAATCCGGCAAGACCGTCACGTGCTTTGAGGCGTTGCTCAATGAGGCGTACGTCAGATGCGTTGGCATCCGCTACCAGAAAAATGCTGATCTCCGGTTGCGGTGTGAAGTCTCGTGCGAGGCCCTGAAGGTTTGCCAGAACCACATAAAAGCCCAGTGGCAGTGCAAGCGCGATACCGATGACCGTGATATTCAGCAGATTGGCCAAAGGTGATGCCCAAAGCCGCGAAAAGGCGCTGACGCAGGCCCTGCGGTGCGCTGCAGCCCAGGTTTTCATTCGACGAGCCTTCCGCCGCGGATTGTCACTACGCGCGGATTCAGCCGCGCGGCCAACTGTGCGTCATGGGTCGCCAGTACGACCGTCACACCGACCTGATTGAAGTCGCTGAACAGCGTGCCGATTTCAGTGGCGTATTCTGCATCCAGATTGCCGGTCGGTTCGTCCGCGAGCAGGACAGCCGGACGGTGAACGATAGCCCGGGCTATGCAAAGGCGCTGTTGTTCACCACCGGACAGCGTGATCGGTCGCGCTTTTTCCTTTTGCAGCAGACCGACTTTGTCGAGTGCTGCGCGGGCGCGTCTTGCACCCTCGCGGCGGTCGAATCCGCTGATGTCGAGCGGCAGCATTACATTCTCGAAGGCGTTTCGGTCGAACAGCAGTTTATGGTCCTGGAAAACGAGACCGAAATTGCGGCGCAGGAAAGGGATGCCGCGGGCGCGTAACGAACCGATATTCTGGCCGTTGACGATCACCGACCCGGTCGTGGGTCGCTCAATGGCGACCATCAGCTTCAGTAGCGTGCTCTTGCCGGCGCCGGAGTGTCCGGTGATGAACACCAGTTCGCCGGTTTCGACGGTCAGCGAGACATTGGCCAGCGCATCGTGTCCCCCGGGATAACGTTTGCTGACGCCGCTGAGAACGATCTGGGTCATGTGTCGAGCAGTGCTGCGACAAAGTCGTCGGCAACAAACGGACGCAGGTCATCGACACCTTCGCCGACACCGATAAAACGCACCGGTACGGGTTTCCCCCCGGAGCGGCTCAGTGCGATTCCGGCGATGACGCCTCCCTTTGCGGTTCCGTCGAGTTTGGTCAAAACCAGCCCGGTCACACCCACCGCAGCATCAAAAGCCGAGAGTTGCGCCAGTGCGTTCTGCCCGGTATTGGCATCCAGTACAAGCAGCACTTCGTGCGGTGCGCCCGGCATGGCCTTGTCGATGACCCGCTTTACCTTGCGAATCTCATCCATCAGGTTGAGCTGTGTCGGCAAACGTCCAGCGGTGTCCGCCAGCACGATGTCAATACCGCGCGCGCGAGCGGCATTGATCGCATCGAATATCACGGCTGCTGCATCACCCGACGCCTGGGCAATCACCGTGACGTTGTTGCGTTCTCCCCAGGCCGCCAGTTGTTCGCGTGCCGCTGCCCGGAAGGTATCTCCCGCAGCGAGCAGGACGGATTTGCCCTGCGCCTGGAAGTAATGCGCCAGTTTGCCGATGGAAGTGGTCTTGCCGGCGCCGTTGACGCCAGCCAGCATGATCACGAATGGTTTGGCCGAACCCGTTTCAAGTGGTTGCGCCACGGTTTGCAGCATGTTGCATAATTCGCTGCGCAAACCATCGCGAAGTTGCGATGCGTCGGTGAACTGCCCGCGTCGTGCACGCGTGCGCAGGGCTTCGAGGAGATGTGAAGTGGCGGCGACACCGACATCTGCGGTCAGCAGCACTGTTTCAAGTTCTTCGTAGAATGCTTCGTCCAGTTTGCGTCCCGCGCCGAAAAGGCCGCCGAGGCGTGCGCCAAGCTGTTCGCGGGTCTTGCCCAAGCCCTGTTGCAGCCGGGCAAGCCAACCGGTTGCAGGCGCTGCGTCTGAAGGGTCTTTCTTTTTGCCGAAACCAAACATGAATGCTGTGGTCAGATGAGGGCGGCGTCGATGGGCGCCGGTCCAGAGGGTTATTTGGCTACAATTCTAACAGGGCCTTGCCGCCGGCAAGGCCGTTCAAGACAGGACGCCATGATTGAATTTGCAAGAATTTTTGTTTTTGTAGCGGTGTTTTTTGCGGCACTGCCGGTCATTGCATCCGCTGAAGTCCCTGAAGACAAAGTCTCGGTCCGGGAACTGGCCAATGGCCTTCGCGTGATCGTCAAGCCGGATCGCCGGGCGCCGGTTGCCGTCAGCATGGTCTGGTACCGCATTGGCAGTGTGGATGAGCAGAACGGCGCAACCGGTGTCGCACACGTGCTTGAGCACATGATGTTCAAAGGCACAAAGACGGTTCCGGCAGGAGAATTTTCAAGGCTGATCGCAGCGGCAGGCGGACGCGAAAACGCATTTACGAGCCGTGACTACACTGGTTATTTTCAGACGCTGCACAAATCGGCGCTGCCACTGTCCTTCCGTCTGGAAGCGGATCGCATGGCCAATCTGGTGCTGTCTCCTGAGGAGTTTGCCAAGGAAATCAAGGTGGTCATGGAGGAGCGCCGCTGGCGTACCGATGATCGTCCACAATCGGTGATGTTCGAAAGACTGCTTGCGACTGCATTAACCGCCCATCCCTATCGAAACCCGGTTATCGGCTGGATGAATGATCTTGAGAATCTGAGCATTGATGATACAAAACGCTTCTACGAACTGTGGTACGCGCCGAATAACGCCACGGTCGTGGTGGTCGGCGACGTTGTGCCTGAGGAGGTATTCGCGTTGGCGGAACAGTATTTCGGCGGCATACCGAAAAAAGTATTGCCACCACGCAAGCCACAGGATGAGCCGCCGCAGCTCGGGTTGAAACGATTGACCGTGAAAGTGCCGGCAGAGCAGGCGCAGGTGCTGATGGCCTATCGGGTGCCGCGATTGTCGAAGCCCAACGAGGAATGGGAGCCCTATGCACTCGACATGCTTGAAAGCGTGCTGAGCGGCAATCCAGCGGCCCGTCTGCCACGCCGGCTGGTGAAAACCGATCGTCTCGCAGTGGCCGCAGGTGCCGGTTACGAAGGTGTGGGCCGTGGCCCGGGCTTTTTTTATCTCAGCGGTACGCCGGTCAAGGGACGCACCGCGGCAGAAATGGAGCAGGGCCTGCGCCGTGAACTGCAACGCGTGGTCGATGAAGGGGTGACGCAGGAAGAATTGGAGCGCGTGAAGGCGCAGGCGATCGCCGCCCAGGTCTACCAGCGTGATTCGATGTTTTTCCAGGCGCGGCAGATCGGCTGGCTGGAGACCGTCGGCCTTTCGTATCGCGATGAAAGCCTGTTTCTTGAAAAACTGCAGCAGGTCACTCCCGAACAGGTGCGTGAAGTTGCACGCAAATACCTGGTCGATGATGTCCTGACGGTGGCCTATCTTGATCCGCAGCCGCTGGGCAAGGAGCCTGTACGCAAAGCACCCCCGGCAGGAGTCCGTCATGGCAATTAATCTTCGGCGTGTTTCCCTTGCAGGGGTGGCGCTGCTTTTATTTGCCAGCACCCAACTGGCACATGCCATCCTGCCGATTGAGCAATGGCGCACATCGACCGGTACGAAAGTCTATTTTGTCGCGAACCGCGACCTGCCCATGATTGATGTGTCTGTTGATGTGCCGGCAGGTTCTGCATTTGACACATCTGAAAAATCCGGTCTTGCCGCGATGACAAATGCCCTGATGCGCATGGGTGCGGCAGGGATGAACGAGGATGAAATTGATCGTCGATTGGCCGATGTCGGCGCGGTGATGAATAACCGGTATGACACCGACCGCGCCGGTCTCTCGCTGCGCACGCTGTCTGATCCAAAGCGCCGCAGCCAGGCACTTGATGTGATGGCTCGTGTGCTGAGTGCACCGGCTTTCCCGGCTGCGACTGTCGAGCGTGAGCGGGCGCGTTACGTCAGCGGGCTGAAAGAAGCGGATCTGACGCCGGGCAGCCGCGCCAATACCGAATTTTATCGCTTGGTCTATGGCAGGCATCCTTACGGGTTGCGCCCGTCCGGTGAAGCTGCAACCGTCGCTGGTCTGCAGCGTGAAGATCTGCTGGCGTTTTATCGCAAACACTATGTGGCGGATCAGGCGATGGTCGCGATCATGGGAGACCTCTCGCGGCAGGAGGCTGAAGCGATTGCCGAACAGCTGACCCGGGCGATGCCGCGCAGCGACGGTGCAACATTGACGATCCCCGTCGTCCAACCGCTGCCTGCGGCTGTAAACCGGTTTATTGAGCACCCTGCGAGCCAGAGCCACATCATGATCGGTGCACCCGGCATCCGTCGCGATGATCCCGACTACTTTGCGCTGTTTGTCGGAAACTACATTCTCGGTGGCGGCGGCTTCGTGTCGCGGATTACCGAAGAAGTGCGGCAGAAACGCGGTCTTGCCTATTCAGCTTATAGCTATTTTTCACCGCTGAAGGCCAGCGGACCGTTCATTATCGGCATGCAGACACGGCGAGATCAGGCCGAGCAGGCCCTTGAGGTGGTCCGGAGCACGCTTCGAGAATTCATCGACAAGGGGCCGACGGAGCAGGAGGTCGTAGCGGCCAAGCAGAACATCGTTGGCGGTTTTCCGATGCGTATCGACAGCAATCGCAAGATTCATGAGTATCTGATTCTCATCGGTTACTACAA
The DNA here is from genome assembly GCA_945862135.1 of Bordetella parapertussis. GTDB lineage: Bacteria > Pseudomonadota > Gammaproteobacteria > Burkholderiales > SG8-41. The sequence continues at coordinate 5,163 of CAMAYE010000053.1, read as the reverse complement.
TCTGCCGATTGATTACCTGGAAACCTTCGTTGCGAATATCGAGCGGGTGACCGCGGCAGACATCAAGGCCGCGTTTGAACGCCGCGTGAATCCTGATCAACTGGTGACAGTGGTGGTCGCTGCTGACCGCAGCAAGCCTGCGGCAGCAGCGCGTTGATGCCTGCAGCGGCTTCAAAAACCTGCGAGGTCAGGATCATCGGCGGCAGCTTGCGCAGCCGGCGCATCCGTTTCGTCGAGCGCCCGGGATTGCGGCCTACACCGGACCGGGTGCGTGAAACCCTGTTCAACTGGCTCGGGCAGGATCTCGAGGGGCAGGATTGCCTGGACCTGTTTGCCGGCAGCGGTGCGCTGGGTTTCGAGGCGGCATCGCGCGGCGCACACCGTGTTTTGATGGTCGAGCGTGATGCGGCGGCGGCACGCACTTTGCAGACCAACCGCGAGGTGCTGGCTGTAGATGCGGTGGAAGTGATGCGTGCCGATGCGCTAGAATTCCTCAAGCATCATCGTGCCCGTTATGACGTCGTGTTTCTCGATCCGCCGTTTGCCGATGACTGCTGGCCGCAGCTGCTGGCGCTGTTGCCGCAATGCCTGAAGCCCGGCGCGCTGGTTTATTGCGAACGCGCCGAGCCGCTGGATGCCGTGCCGGGCTGGAAAATTGTCAAGGCCGGGCGCGCCGGCCAGGTCAGTCACCAACTTCTGAAAAGGGCGGAAAATGAACAATAAGGCCGTCTATCCCGGCACCTTCGACCCGATGACACTCGGGCACGAAGATCTCGTACGCCGTGCCGCGCGACTGTTCGACCATGTCGTGCTGGCGGTTGCCGACAGTCGCACCAAGCGCCCGCTGTTTTCGCTGGCGGAACGTATCGACATGGCGCGCGATGCGCTGAGCGATGTCAAAAACGTCACCGTCGAGGGGTTTTCCGGCTTGCTGATGAATTTTGTGCAGGAACACGGCGCCCGCGTGGTGATGCGCGGCGTGCGTGCGGTTTCGGATTTCGACTATGAATTCCAGCTGGCGGGTATGAACCGCAAACTGTATCCCGATGTGGAAACCGTATTCATGACGCCGGGCGAAGAACACATGTTCCTGTCGGCAACACTGGTGCGCGAAATTTCGGTGATGGGCGGTGACGTGTCGAAGTTTGTGTCGCCGGTGATCGCTGATCGCCTCAAGATCAAGATCAAGGATCTCGGCGGAAAATGATCCTGACACCAATGATGCGGGGCAAGTCATGGCGCTGATGATCACCGACGAGTGCATCAACTGTGATGTTTGCGAACCGGAGTGCCCGAATGAGGCGATTTCCGCGGGCGAAGAGATCTACGTCATCAATCCGGACAAGTGCACCGAGTGTGTCGGCCATTTTGACGAGCCGCAGTGTCAGAAAGTTTGTCCGGTCGATTGTATTCCGCTGGATCCGGACCGCAGCGAAACCAGGGAAGAGCTGCAGCAGAAGTACCTGAAACTCACGGCGCAGAAGGTCGCCTAGCGCGGCATTGCTGCGTTCGTTCAGCGACGTTGGCAGGAAGGGCAGTAGCAGGTGGCGCGCTGACCCTGCCTGAGTTCACGAATCACGGTTCCGCAATGCGTGCAGGGTTCGCCGGCGCGCCCGTACACCAGAAAGTGGTTCTGGAAGTTTCCGGCCATGCCGTCGCTGCCGACATAATCGCGCAGCGAGCTGCCTCCGGCATCGATGGCCGAGGCCAGTGTTTTCTTGATCTCCCCGGCGAGCAGATCGCAGCGTTTGCGGCTGACGCGGCTGGCCGGTGTGCGCGGATCGATTCCTGCATGAAACAGGGCTTCGTTGGCGTAGATATTGCCTACGCCGGCGACGACATGGCTGTCCATGATCACCAGCTTGATTGCTGTGTTGCGTTTGCGTATATCGCGATAAAGCACGGTGCCATCGAAATCTGCAGTCAGCGGTTCCGGTCCGATGGACGCCAGCAGTGGATGAGTCAGTGGATCGCCGGTCTGCCACAGAACCAGACCGAAACGCCGCGGATCACGCAGACGCACGACAAAGCCGTTGTCGATGACAAGGTCGAAGTGATCGTGTTTTTCAGGTGTTGTTGCGGTATCGACCAGCCACAGCCGTCCGGACATGCCGAGATGCACGATTAGCGTACCTGTGTTGCCATCGGCCTGGGAGCAGTCGAACAGCAGATATTTGCCGCGCCGGCGCAACGACATGATGCGGGCACCCGCGAGTCGACGTTCGAGACCGCGCGGTACCGGCAAACGCATGCCCCGGTGGCGAACGATGGCGCGCTCAATCCGGTGATGTTCCACAGTCGGGGCAAGACCGCGGCGTGTGGTTTCGACTTCAGGTAACTCCGGCATATAAGTATTTGAATTATAAGTATTATTTATTAGGCGGCGGTGTTGCGGGATTGGTCAGCAATGTTCGGCCCGCCACTCCAAGGAACGTGTACTGCAGTCCGTTGTCACGTCGCCATAACACCAGTTGCGGCTCCCGTTGCAGCACGCCGAATGTGACGGTTTTGCCGTCGCTCAATGTGATGCGGATATCGGCGAGCACCGGACGCTTGTCGTAGGGTTCAGCCGAAGCTGCCGAGGCCACTCGCCAGTGATCGACGTAACGCTGCAACTCATCCGCGCCGATTCCGGTCGACGCCGGTGATAACTTCCACTGGCCGTTGTTTTTGCTGACCGTGAATTCAGGTAATTCGATCGTGACCGGCTGTTCGGTTTCAGACAGCAGGGCGCGGCGGATCAAGGCAATAGCGTTTGCCGGCAATCCTGCACCATGGCGCAGTTCGACGGCATGGATGGTGTCATCACGCTGTACGTATTGTTCACGGGTGACGGCATTGATGGCGCCGAAGGCATACTGCACGCCGTCGATGTCGAGGACTGCGGCGGGCTGATCGAGTTCGAAGCGCGCACGATCGGTTGCCGGCAGCCGCGCGGTTGGCTGGGCTTCGAGAATGGTCAGCATACGCAAGACCTGAAACTCGTCGGCGCGGGCATTCAGCGGTTCGGTGATCCACCAGTGCGCTCCCTTGCGCTCAAGTTTGACGGGCGGCTGGTTAAGGCGGGTCAGCGATATGCGGGAGACTGCGGCAGGTTTCAGCGCTGATAAGGATTCGCGTGCAGCTTCTTCGCGCGACGGCGTGCGCCAGGCAAACCACGCCAGTATCGCGACGGCGCTGAGCATGCTGAGGTTAAGAAGCCAGCCGCGTTTCATGGAAACCGCTGCATGGCTTTGTTCAGCTTGCGTTGCGCCGGCGCCACCAGACAGCGACCCCGGTTCCCGCAAACAGCAGCGGCAATGCGAACAGCACTACAAAGGCGATCAGGTACAGCCGAATGCTGTCGATCTCGATCTGTGTATCGCCAGCGGGGCGTGCATCAATGGTGACCATCGCGTCTTCGCCGGCCAGCCAGTTGAACATGTTGACGCCCAAGGCCAGATTGCCGCCATTGCCGAGGAAGCTGTTGGAAAGGAAGTGTCCGGTGCCGATGACAATGGCGCGTTGTTCGCGGTCGCCGACTGTGCGCTCGAAGGCGCTCGCCACGTTGACCGGACCCGGGAAGTCGCGTGATTTGTCGAACACCGGTTTCACGTCGAGCCGGCCAACTTCGACCCAGCCGCGTTGCGCCACATCGATCAGCGGAGTCACCAGCCAACCGGCGCCGTCATCCGCACCGATCTGGCGTGCATGGGGAAACAACGTGTTGTATTGGAGTGCGCCGACTACAGGGTGGCGCGCGTAGTTGGTGGCGACGGCGAAGACCGGAGGGCCGCTGCGGGGTGCGAGCGCGGGATCGACCACAGTGCCGGGAGTTAGTACCAGCCCGAGTTTTTCAGCGAGTGGCTGCAGGCCGCGCAGCGGCTCGGTATCGATCAGCCACAGCAGGTTGCCGCCGCGATCAATGTAACGCAGCAGTTTCTCTATCTCCGCGCTCTGCAGTTCGACCTGCGGCTGGGTGATGACCAGCAGCGCAGCGTTCTGCGGAACCTCCTGAGCCAGCGCCAGATTCAGGTTGGAGATATTGAAGCCTTTTTCGCGAAGACGATGGCCGAAGGCGCCGAGATCGTGGTTGGCGAGACCGTCAAGTTTGCGTTCGCCATGGCCATCGAGCCAGAGCACAAGACTGTTGGCGCCGCGCGCCAGCCGCAGCAGCGCATTGGCGAATGACTGTTCGCTGAATTCCGCGAGCGGAATCTGCTCCGTGCGTCGCTGATATTCGATCACCAGCGCGTTGGGCGTACGCAGCCCTGCTTCAGCAGCGAGTTTGGGCTGTTCGCGCGGATCGATCAGTTGCAATTGCAGGTCGGGTTTTACGCGCTGATAGGCGCGCACACGTTCTTCGATGGTCTTGTGTACATTGCTGCCGTTGCTATCCTGGCGGATGGCATAGGCTTTTACGGTGATCGGCCCCTGCAACTGCTTCAGCGCGCCGATGGTCGTCGTCGATAGCGTGTTGCGGGCGCCGCGGGTGAGATCGTATTCAACCCGGTATTCACGTGAAAAAAAAGCGAGCAGGGCGACCAGCAGTGCGAGCAACAGCACAAATACACTGCTTTGGGCGAGGAGTTGCGAGCGCCGCATGCGGGTAATCTGCATGTCTTATCCGCGCAGCCGTCGGCCGTCGAGGCGGCGGATGGCCAATATCAGAAAAGCCATGATGAGCAGCAGCGGACAGATGATTGCGTAGGAATCGAGCATGCCCTTGCCCAGCGGCTCGAAGTTGCGCAGCGGGGAAAATACCTGGGCAAATGCAGCCGGTATTTGCCAGCCGCGTGCGCGCAGGCTGTCGCCGGCGGTTTCTCCCATGAAAAGCATCGCCAGCAGCAGCCCGAAGGAAATCAGCGCTGCAGCCATTGGCTGCGAGGTCAGGCTGGACGCGTAAAGGCTGACGGCAGCGAAGCTGGCCGCGAGCAGCAGCAGTGCCAGCGTCAGTGTTGCCAGCAAACCCGTATCCAGTGATGTGCTTGGGGCGAGTGTTAACGGCATCACCAGCACCAGCAGAATGATCAGCAGCAGGAATGTCATCAGTCCGACGAATTTTCCGAGAACGATTTCGCTCATCGATAACGGAGCCGACAGCAGCAGGGTCATGGTTTGATTGCGGCGTTCTTCGGCAATCATGCGCATTCCCAGCACGGGTACGGCGAACAGCAGCACCGC